>JACCXZ010000084.1 GCA_013696745.1 Nocardioidaceae bacterium
ACCCCGACCAGGTTCTCCTGGAAGATGTTGTGGTCGAACATGTACTCCGCTGCCTCGCCGAGGTTGACGATCCACTCACCCAGGTGCGGCGGCTTCACGCCGTACGCCATGTTCTGCGCGTAGCACGAACAGGTGGCGTGGTTGTCACCGCAGATGCCGCAGATGCGGCTGGTGATGAAGTGCGCGTCCCGCGGGTCCTTGCCCTTCATAAAGATCGAGTAGCCGCGGAAGATCGACGACGTGCTGTGGCACTCGGCCACGACCTTGTTGTTGAAGTCGATCTTGGTGTAGATGCCGAGACTGCCCACGATGCGGGTGATCGGGTCCCACGCCATCTCGACGAGGCCGTCCTTGCTGCTGCTGCCCTTGTGGGTCGGGCTGGGGATTGTCGACGTCATGACGTCGCCTCTCTACGTTGGCGAAATGTGCCGGGGACGGCCGCCTGAGCGTCGCCCGAGACATGAAGGGCGGGATTTACCAGGTGCGTCTGGCGCCGGTGGTGAGCTGGCGGCCGGAGTGCCGCCACTTCGGCTCCTTGTCAACCGTCTGGGTCGTGATGTGGCGCAGGTTCCGGATCGCCTTGCCGTAGAGGCCCGACGCCGCGGTGGACATCTTGCTGCCCGGTGGTTCGTCCATGAACGGCATGAACTTGTCGGGGAAGCCCGGCATGGTGCAGCCGATACAGATGCCACCGACGTTGGGACAGCCGCCGATCCCGTTCATCCAGCCGCGCTTTGGCACGTTGCACTTCACGACCGGACCCCAACAGCCGAGTTTGACGATGCACTTCGGTGAGCCGTACTCGGTGGCGAAGTCGCCCTGCTCGTAGTAGCCCGCCCTGTCGCAGCCTTCGTGCACGGTGGCGCCGAACAGCCACGTGGGTCGCAGCGCGTCGTCGAGCGGGATCATCGGCGCCTGACCGGTGGCCATGTAGAGCAGGTAGGTGATGGTCTCCGACAGGTTGTCGGGCTGGATCGGGCACCCGGGCACGCACACGATCGGGATCCCGGCCTTGGACTTCCAGTCCCAGCCCAGGTAGTCGGGCACTCCCATCGCCCCGGTCGGGTTGCCGGCCATCGCGTGGATGCCGCCGTATGTCGCACAGGTCCCGGCGGCGATGATCGCCGTCGCCTTGGGAGCCAGCCGGTCGAGCCACTCGCTGGTCGTCATCGGTTGGCCGGTGGCGGGGTTGTTGCCGAACCCGCACCAGTAGCCCTCGTCGTGCAGCTTCTCGTTGGGGATGGACCCCTCGACCACGAGCACGAACGGCTCGAGCTCGCCGCGGTCGGCCTTGAAGAACCACTCGAGAAAGTCGTCAGCGCCACCGTTGGGGCCGCACTCGAAGTCGATCAGTGGCCAGTGGACGGCCACCTGAGGCAGGCCTGGCAGTGCGCCGAGGGCGATCTCCTCGATAGTGGGCTGGGTCGCCGCGGTCAGCGCGACGGAATCTCCGTCACAACTGAGTCCGGCGTTGATCCACAGCACGTGGATCAGGGTTTCTTCGGCCTTGACAGCTTCCTCTGTGAGCATCTTCGCCGCTTCCCGGAACCCGCGGTTCCACAGCCACCGGAACCGAGTTTCGATCCACCTCTGTGACGTGCCTCACTGTTTACGCCCGTGCCGGGAGCGGTGTCAAGAGTTGGCAGGTCACACGGCCAATTGCGGTTGGATATGCTGCAGCCACTCGTACCAGCCGGTGAGTCCGTCCCCGGTCGTGGCCGACACGACGACGACGTCGAGGCCCGGATTCACCCGGCGGGCGTGCTCGGTGCACGCGGAGACGTCGAAGTCGACGTACGGCAGCAGGTCCGACTTGTTGATCACCAGCAGGTTGGCACCGGCGAACATCTGTGGATACTTCAACGGCTTGTCGTCGCCCTCGGTGACCGAGATGACGACGACCTTGGCCGTCTCGCCCAGGTCGAACATCGCGGGGCAGACGAGGTTGCCGACGTTCTCCACGAACAGCAGCGACCCGTCGGCCGGGTCGAGACTCTCCAGCGCCTTGCGCATCATGTCGGCGTCGAGGTGACAGCCGGCGCCGGTGTTCACCTGCACGACTGGGGCCCCGGTGGCGTGGATGCGATCGGCGTCGAGCAGGGTCTCCTGATCACCCTCGATCACCGCCACCGGAACCTGCGTCCCCAGGTCGGTGAGCGTGCGTACCAGCAGCGTGGTCTTGCCCGAGCCCGGGGAGCTCATCAGGTTCAGCGCGATGATCTCGCGCGCGGTCAGCCACTCGCGGTTGGTGGCCGCGAGCGTGTCGTTCTTGGCCAGGATGTCGAGCTCGAGGGTGCGGGTCTGCGTGTCGCCCACTGGTACGCCGGCGTGCATGTGCTCGTGCTCGTGCGGGTGGGCGTGCGGGTGCTCGTGCGGGTGCTCGTGCGGGTGGGCGTGGTCGTGCGCGTGCACCGTGGAGACCCGCGTCCCCTCGTCGTTGCCGCACCCACAGGTTGCACACATGTCAAACCACCTCGGTACTCGTCACAGGGGCCACCTCGATCGATTGCACGCTCAGCTCACGCCCGGAGACGACGGCGACGTCGGCGCTGCCGCAGGGACACAGCAGGATGAGGTCGGCCAACGCAAGCTCGCTACCGCAGGTGCGGCAGTGACCGGTGCCCGGCGGCTCGTCGATGACCAGCTCGGCGCCCTGCAGGCTGGTGCCCTCGGTCACCAGCTCGAAACAGAACCGCATGGCATCCGGGACGACGCCGGACAACTTGCCGACCCGCAGGCGCACGCTCGCGACCCGCGCGCCGGCGGCGTGCTCACTCACCGCGTCGACGACGCTCTGGGTGATTGAGAGCTCGTGCACAGGCCCGATCCGTCCAGTCCGTCCGTCCGTCGCCCTCACCGTATGCCGCGGTGTCAAGCCGGTCTGGGACCGCCCACTCGTTCGTCACGGGGTGGCCCCGTGACGATAGGTTCGTTGTAGGGCCACCCCGTGGCGTAACCCCGATCGCGGAGGGCTGGCGGTCCATGACCATGTACCGGCTGACCAACCCGGTCCGGCGCTATGCCTGGGGGTCGCGGACCCACATTCCGCGCGTGCTCGGGCAGGAGCCCACCGACGAACCAGCGGCGGAGATGTGGATCGGGGCCCACCCCGGCGACCCGTCGATGGTGCGGCGGCCGGGCGCGGCCACGGGCGGGCAGCGCCTCGACGGGCTCATCGCCGCCGACCCGGTAGGACACCTCGGGACGGACGCGCGTCTCGCCTTCGGCGACCGGCTCCCGTTCCTGATGAAGCTGTTGGCTGCCCGCGACACCTTGTCCCTGCAGGTACACCCCCCTGGTGAGCGGGCCCAGCGGCGCTGTGCCGAGCAGCAGGCCGCCGGCATACCCCTGACCGCGCCGGAGCGCACGTACCAGGACACGTCGCACAAGCCGGAGCTGCTGTACGCCCTGACCCGTTTCGAGGGCATGGCCGGCTTCCGGGACACCGCGCGCTCCGCAGCCGTCCTGCGCGGACTGTCGCTCGACTGGCTGGATCAGGTGGCCGACACGATCGAGGACACCCGGACACCGTTCCAGACGCTGCGCGACGTGGTCACCCGGTGGCTCGCTGTCCAGTCGGGCGAGGTTACCGGCATGCTTGCCGAGCTGCGTGCGGCGTGCGTACGGGCCGAGGCGGCAGCCGACGCGCCATTCGCCTGCCCGGCGGGCCCCTGTGCGACTGGCGCACAACGTGTCCCGTGAGTCGCTACGGGTGTATGCCGCCGTCCCCTCGCTGATCGACAGCTACCCCGACGACCCGAGCGTGCTGGTCACCTTGCTGCTCAACCACGTCGTGCTCGCACCGGGCGAGGCGATGTTCATCGACGCGGGCGTTATCCACGCTCCCACCGCGGGGTTCGGAATCGAGGTCATGGCCTCGTCGGACAATGTGCTGCGCACCGGCCTGACCCCCAAGCACGTCGACATCCCCGAGCTGCTCGAGACGGCCAGCTTCACCCCGATGCCGACGCCGCTCTGGGCACCGTCAGAGTTCGGGGGCGAGGGCGACGTGCGGCTCGCACCGCCGGTCGACGAGTTCGAGCTGCACGTGCTCCGGCTCGGCGCCCCGCACGTACTGTTCGAGCACAGCGACCCTCGGGTCGTGCTGTGCCTGGAGGGAAAGGCCCAGATCGTCGGCGGGTCGACTGTCCTGACCCTGGAGCAAGGCGAGTCGGCCTTCGTCGGCGCCTGCCACGCGCCGATCTGCGTCAGCGGGACCGGTCGCGCGGCGGTGGCGCAGACGCCGCCGTCGCTCGGCACCCGGGACCACTGATGATTCCCGGTCTGCACGTCGTGATCCCGGCCGGTGGGGCAGGCACCCGGCTGTGGCCGTTGTCGCGCTCCACCCGCCCGAAGTTCTTGCTGGACCTCACCGGGTCCGGGCGCAGCCTGCTGCAGCAGACGTGGGACCGAGCCCTTCCACTGTGCGCTCCGGAGCACATCACCGTCGTGACCGGCCGTGCCCACGCCGACGCCGTGGCGCAGCAGCTTCCCGATCTCGCCCCCGGACGGCTCGTCCGCGAGCCGTCGCCCCGCGACTCGATGGCCGCCGTAGGACTCGCTGCTCTGCTGATCCACGCGCAGGATCCTGACGCCGTGTTCACGTCGCTGCCGGCGGACCACGTGCTCGGCGACGACGCGGCGTTCGCGGTGGCACTCTCACAGGCGGTGGTCGTCGCCGCATCGGGTGTGATCGCCACCATCGGGATCACCGCCAGTGCCGCCTCGAGCGCGTACGGGTGGATCGAGACCGGACCCTCGTTGCGGCTCGACGGGGCACCGGATGCCCGGAAGGTGTCCAGCTTCGTCGAGAAACCAGACCCGGCGACCGCAGCCGGCTACCTCGCGACGGGGAGCTTCTGCTGGAACGCCGGCATCTTCGTCAGCCGCGCCGACGTCTTGCTCGAGCACCTCGCGGTCCAGCAGCCGCGGTTGAGCGACGGGTTGCGGTTGGCGGCCGACGCCTGGACCCGTGGCGACACACTCACCCTCGAGCGGGTATGGCCGACACTGACCCGGATCGCCGTGGACCATGCCCTGGCCGAACCCGTAGCGGCCACGGGTGGCATGGCGGTGGTGCCGGCTGAGCTCGGCTGGACCGACCTGGGTGACTTCGCCTCGCTGGCACCCATGCTGTCGGACCTGGACGGCGTCAGCGTCCTCGGCCCGATCGAGCACGTGCAGGCGATCGACGCCACCGGGCTGGTCGTGACCGGCGACCTGCGGACGGTGACCCTGCTCGGCGTCGAGGACATCGTCGTGGTCGACACCGCGGATGCGCTGCTGGTCACCACCCGAGAGCACGTCCAGCGCATCCGGGACTGCGTCGACCGCTGGCGCGAGCAGGGCCGCGACGACCTGCTGTGAGCGCGAGGCACGAGCGAGAACGCCCTGGCGGCGGACCGGCGCAATGGTCCCACCTGTCACATCGGTCCCGTACGTCACGTCGATCTGGAAACTGCACCTGCGCGTGGCTCGGTAAGGTGCATTCTCCCGCCCGACGGTGCTGCCGTGACGCATGGGGCGGGTGGGTCAGCGCCGTGTTCCCAGGATCTGCAACTCCCTCCGCAGGAGACGCACTTCACATCCCTCGCACGAGCCCGGCGTCAGCAACACGCAGGGCTATACTCCAAGTATGTCCAAGGTGATGGTGTCGCTCCCCGAAGACCTGCTGGTTGAGATCGACGCAGAGGCCACCCGACGCTCGACCAGTCGCAGCGCCCTGCTCGCCGACGCCGCCCGACGCGAGTTGCGGCACCACGACCCCGAGCAGGTCGCGGTTGCCGTGGCGCGATCCGAAGCCCGCTTCAAGGCGGCCGGCCGCTTCGACTCAGCCGAGCTGGTGCGCGCCGACCGGGAGTTGCGCCGTTGACCCGGCTGCTGATCGACACCTCGGTCGTCCTCAAGTGGTTCCATAGTGACGGAGAGGCCGAGCTGGTGGAGGCCCGAACACTGCGGACCGCGCACCTGCGCGGCGATGCCACGGCACACGTCCTCGATCTCGGGCTGTACGAGGTCGGCAACGTGCTGGTCCGCGCGCTGGGCTGGTCCGCCGGGGACGTCGCTGATCAGCTGGACGACCTGCTCGAGATCCTCGGGACCCCGATGGTCGTCACGAACCTGTGGCTGCGTGACGCTGCCGTCCTGGCCACAACACATGGCCTCACCTTCAACGACGCAGCGTGGGCCGCCGCCGCGCGGGGGCTGGGGATCTCGCTCGTCAGTGCCCATCGGCAGCTGCTCGCGGCCGACCTCGCCGAGTCACCCACCGACGCCGTCCGCAGATTGCGGTTTTCTCCGCACTGAGACACATGGCGGCAGCCCGGACACCGCTCAGACAGGTCCCGCGAGCGCCGCCACCTCGGCCTCGGTCATCAGTCGGGCCAGGTCCGGGGTGGTCACGTGCGCCCTCCACGCCAGCTCGCGGGCCGCCTTGGAGGCGTCACCCACCAACGCGTCCACCTCGGCAGGACGCAGGTAGCGGTCGTTGAACTTCACGTGCTTCTCCCAGTCCAGGCCAACGGCGGAGAAGCAGAAGTCGAGGAAGTCGCGAACCGTGTAGGGCGTGCCGGTAGCGAGCACGAAATCGTCGGGCTCGTCTGCCTGCAGCATCGCCCACATCCCCTCGACGTACTCCTTGGCGTAGCCCCAGTCCCGCTCCGCGTCCAGGTTTCCCAGGTAGAGGAAGTCCTGCCGGCCCGCCGCGATGGCCGCCGCACCCATGGCGATCTTGCGGGTCACGAACGACTCGTCACGCCGGGGCGACTCGTGGTTGAAGGCGATCCCGTTGACCGCGTACAGGCCGTATGCCTCCCGGTAGCTGCGGGTCATCCAGTACGCGTACGCCTTCGCCGCGCCGTACGGCGACACCGGCTGCAGCGGCGTCGTCTCGTCCTGCGGCGCTGCGGCCGCACCGAACATCGCCGAGGTGGACGCCTGGTAGTAGCGAGTGGGTAGGCCGACCATCCGGATGGCCTCGAGCAGCCGGGTGGCGCTGCTGCCGCTGGTCATGCCGGTGAGCTCCGGTTCAGCGAAGGACAGGCTGATGTGCGAGGTCGCGGCCAGGTTGTAGACCTCGTCGGGTGCGACCCGGCTCAGCAGCGTGATCAGGCGGGACCCGTCGGCGACGTCGCCGTGGTGCAGGAAGAACCGGGCGTCCTCGTCGTGCACGTCGTGGTTGAGGTGGGAGATGCGGCCGAGGTTGTAGCTCGAGGAGCCGCGCACCAGGCCGTCCACCGTGTAGCCCTTGGGCAGCAGCAGCTCAGCCAGGTAGGAGCCGTCCTGGCCGGCGACACCGGTGATGAGAGCGGTCTTCGTCACGGGCAGGAGCCTACGGAGTCGCTCCTGCCCTCAGGATCAGCCCCGCAGGAAGCGGCTCAAGAAGGACCGGGTGCGCTCATGGCTGGGATTGCCAAGTACGGAGGCTGCCGGCCCTTCCTCGAGCACGCTGCCTTCGTGCAGGTAGACCACCCGGTCGGCGACATCGCGGGCGAAAGTCATCTCGTGCGTCGCCATGACGACGGTCAGACCCTCGTCGGCGAGCATTCGGACGGCGTCGAGAACCTCGCCCACCAGCTCGGGGTCCAGTGCCGACGTCACCTCGTCCAGCAGCAGCACCCGCGGCGACATCGCCATCGCCTGCACGAGTGCGACTCGCTGCTGCTGGCCGCCGGACAGGCTGTCAGGGTGCGCCCGGGCCTTGTCGGCCAGGCCGAAGCGGGTCAGCTGCTCGTACGCGTACTCGTGGGCCGCCGTGCGGGACAGCCCACGTAGCCGCCGCGGCGCCAACGTGATGTTGTCGAGCACCGACAGGTGGGGGAACAGGTTGTACGCCTGGAAGACCATGCCGATGTCGCGGCGCACCTCGTCGGCGTCCACCCGGGGGTCGCTGATGTCCCGCCCGTCGAACCAGAGCGTCCCGTCGTCCAACGTCTCCAACAGGTTCAGGCAGCGCAGCAGTGTCGACTTGCCCGACCCGCTGGCGCCGATCAGGCACACCACCTGTCCGGCCTCGATCGACAGGTCGACACCGGTGAGCACCTGGTGCTCACCGAAGTGCTTGCGCACTCCTTCAGCCGCCAGCAGCGTCATGTCAACCCCTGGTCCCGCCGCGCCAGGCGCAGCGCGAGGTGGTCGGTGAGCCGCGCGAAGGGGACGGTGAGGACGATGTACCCGATGGCGGCGACGACCAGCGGGGTGTAGTTGAACTCCCGCAACTGCTCGACCTGGGCCCGTTGGAACGCCTCCGCGACGCCGAGCACGGCGATCAGGGCGGTGTCCTTCTGCAACGAGGCGAAGTCGTTGACCAGCGGTGGCAGCACCCGCCGGATGCCCTGCGGAACCACGATCAGCCGCAGCGTCTGACCGTAGGACAGGCCCAGCGACCGCCCACCCGCCCACTGGCTGGGGTGCACCGACGTGATGCCGGCCCGGAACACCTCGGAGACGTAACCCCCGTAGGAGAACGTGAGTGCGATGACGGCCAGCCAGAACGGGTCGCCAGGGATGCCTTGCAACTCCAGCGCCGGTAGCCCGAAGCCGACGAGGTACACCACGAGCAGTGTGGGGGTGCCGCGAGAGACGTCGGTGTAGACGACGGCCAGCAGCTTCAGTGGCGCCAGACCGGGGAACGGCAGCACCCGGACGATCGCGACGACGAGGGCCACGACCAGGATCAGCGCCTCGGCGACCAGGAAGACCTGGACGGTCACGCCGAAGCCGCGCAGGATGGCCGGCAGGGACGCCTGTGCCTGCCCCCAGTCGAAGTAGGTCTCCTGGACCCGGTCCCACCCGGGCGAGGTCAGGACCACCGTGACGAGCACGGCGATCACGACTGCGGTCGACACGCCCGAGACCAGCGTGCGGCGGCGGGCCTTGCGCCGACGCCGCGCCAGCCGCTCCAGCTGCGTGTCGCTGGCGGTCCAGACGGCGGGGACGCTCACGACAGAGTCGGCACGTCCACCGCGTCGGACAGCCACTTCCGCTCGATCTGCTCGAGCGTCCCGTCCTCCTTCAGTGTGGTGAGGGCGGCGTCCACGCAGGTGACGAGCGGGTTGTCCTTCTCCAGCAGCAGGCCGAACTCCTCGGTCTTGCCAGAGGTGACCTGGAACTGCCCGACGACCTGGGCCGCTGGGATCTCCACAGCGGTGATGTAGAACGCCGTCGGCAGGTCGGCGACTATCGCATCGACCTGGCCGTTGAGCAGCGCCTGCTTGGCGGCGGACGTGTCGTTGAAGACCTGCGGCTCGTTGCCCGGGTCGATCTCGGCCTCGACCGCCTCCAGCGACGTGGTGCCGATCTGGGCACCGAGCCGGGCGTCCTTCAGCTCGGCCAACGAGGCAGCGTCGGCGTACGGACCGTCTTTCAGGGAGATGATCGCCTGGGACGCGGAGTAATAGCCCTGGGAGAACGTCACCGCCTGCGCCCGTGCCGGCGTGATCGAGATCTGGTTGATGTCGAAGTCGAACGGCTTGGCTCCGGGCTGGAAGCTGTTGTTGAACTTCACCACCGTCCAGTCGACCTCATCGGGCGCGAACCCCATCTCCTCGGCCACCGCGTACGCGACGGCGGACTCAAAACCCTCACCGTTGGTCGGGTCGTCATCGACGAAGTACGGCTCATAGGCAGGATCGTCGGTTCCGACGGTCAACCGGCCGTCGGCGACCAGGTCAAGGTCATCGACCGCACAGTCCGGCGCTGACGCCGGGTCACCGGCGCTGCCCTCGTCCTCGCCGGGATCCTCCTCCACCGGGGCGCACGCGAACAGGATCAGGGCAAGGGAGGCGGTCGCCACGGTGGTGCGACGGGCACGTGCGGTGCGCATGTCGTGATCGTAGGTCGCGTGGAATCATCTCATCGACCATACGACGGAGTGTTACCGTTCAACTACGGATGGTTCGGCTACCGCCGCGGTCATCTCCGTCTCGTGACCGCGCCCGCGCGGCTGCGACAGTCTCAAGGGGGCGACATATGACCCGAGATGATGAACGGTCCCGGGGCGACGCCGGCTGGAGGATGGCCGACCTCGCCAGGGAACCGTTGTCACGCCCCTCTGCAGCAGAGCAGAGCTCGCCCGTGACCGACGAGCCCCCCGAGAACATCGTCGTCATCGGCTCCGGCGGTCACGGCCGTGAGATCGCCGAGGTCTGTCTGGCCGTCGCACGTGCCGAGCCAGGACGCGTGCACCTCGTCGGCGTGATCGACGACGGTCCGCGCGCCGGCGACCTGGCCAGGTTGATCTCTGCCGGCATCGCGTATCTGGGTACCGTCGCAGCCTGGCCCTGGAGCTCGTACGCGTGCTCGTTCGTCGTGGGCGTCAGCGACCCGACGGCCCGCCGCCGGATCGCGAACAGCCTGGTCGCCCACTCGCGTCCAGCGACGCTCGTGCACCCGGACGCCACGCTCGGATCGCAGGTGGCCCTGGGTCCCGGGTGCGTCGTCTTCGCCGGCGCCCGACTCAGCACCACGGTCCGGCTCGGCGCACACGTGCACTTGTACCACAACGTCACGGTCGGGTCCGACGCCGTGGTCGACGACTTCACGACGGTCTGCTCGGCGGCGACGGTTGGGTCGGGCACCCACACCGGCGCCGGGGTGATGGTCGGAGCGGGCGCGGTGGTGCTCGACCAGCGCCGGGTGGGCGACGGCTCAACCGTGGCAGCGGCCGCCTGTGTAGTCGGCGACGTCCCGCCGGACACGGTGGTGACTGGCGTACCCGCGACCGCCCGTTCGCCCAAGCACAGCCTGCGGGCCACGTCCTAGCTGCAACCGTACGACGAGGTGGGCGCACCGCACGACCTGACCGCGTACGGCTGCTGCCCGGAACCCGCCAGGTGGTCACGTCCAACGGCACTGCTGATTCGCACTCAGTGGTGGCGCTGTGGCGCAAGCGCGACGGCGCCTGGGTGCGTGTGCGAGTGACGCGGGCCGGCCGTACGGGTTACGGCGGACTGGTTCCCGGCCCGGACCGTGAGCAGGGCGACGGTACCACCCCAGGACAACGCCTCGCGCTACTACAACCAGCGGCGGCACAGGCGCCAGGGTGGTTTCCGCTGGTGGCTCGACGGAGCCAACTCCTCGGAGCACCTGTGCGACGACGGCGCGCAGTACGCGTGGTCGCTGGTCATCGACTTCAACCGGCCGCGCCGGTCAAGCGGCGTGGCTCCGGGATCTTCCTGCACGTCAACGGTGACGGCGCGACCGCCGGCTGCGTGTCGGCTCCGCGACCGTTCATCGGCTCGATGATGAAGCGGCTGCGCCCGGGGCTGCGCCCGCTGATGGCGATCGGGCGCTGAGCGGTCCGGGGGTCAGCTGCGGCGCGCGGCCGGCACCGCCCATGAGGTGCCCACTGGTGCCGCCGCCACCGGGAAGTTGAGCATCTGCAGTGCGAAGACGAAGGCGGCCACCAGGCCGGCCATCGGCGCGGTGCGCTCGTCGAGCTCACGCCGCGCGATGCAACAGCGTCGCAACAAGGTGTTCCGGCCCGACATCCCGGACGCGTAGGCTCGAAGCTCAGACACCCAGCCACAGGGAGCGGTCATGGACATCGTCATCGTCCTCCTCGTCATCGCTGCGATCGCGTTCGTCGTCCTGCGGACCCAGACCGGGTCCTCCGACTCCGGCGACCGCTCGGGTCGGCGCCGTCGCGGCGTCAGTGAGGAGGAGCTGGCCGGCGTCAAGCGTGCCGTCGACGAGGACGTCACAGTCTTCGGTGAAGAGCTGCAGCGCCTCGACGCCGACATGGCCGGGCGCGAGCTCGACGAGGGCATGCGCGCGGACTACCAGCGTGCGCTGGACTCCTACGAGGACGCCAAGCGCTCCGGCGACGCAGTCACCGATCCAGAGGACGTACGTCACGTGACGGAGATCCTCGACGACGGCCGTTACGCGATGGCGTGCGTGCGGGCCAGGGTCGCCGGTGAGCCGCTGCCCACCCGTCGCGCGCCCTGCTTCTTCAATCCCCAGCACGGCCAGTCGGTGCGCGACGTGTCGTGGACCCCGGCCGGCGGCACCACCCGAGACGTACCCGCGTGCCAGCTCGACGCCGAGCGGGTCGAGGCCGGTGCCGACCCGCACACCCGTCAGGTGATGGTCGGCGCGCAGCGGGTCCCGTACTACCAGGCCGGTCCGGCGTTCGCGCCGTTCACCGCGGGCTACTTCGCACTGTCAGGGCTGCTGCCCATGATGTTCATGGGCACGATGATGGGCGGCATGTTCGCCTCCGACGGCAGCTACGCGGAGGGCTACGACGAGGGCCACGCCGACGGCAGCGAGGGCGGCGACAGCGGGGACGGCGGGGACGGCGGCGACTCCGGAAGCTACGACGCCGGCGGTGACCACGGGAGCTACGGCGGCGACTACGGCGGCGACTACGGCGGGGCCGGTGACTTCGGGGGCGACTTCAGCGGTTTCTGACCGGCGCCACCGACTCGCGTGGTCATGGGGACAGCACACCATCCACGTAGTCTGGCCCTGACCAGTCCTGATCGGCGGCCCGCCCGCGCACGAGGAGCGACGTGAGCAAGAAGTCCCAGCCGAAGCAAGACCGCCAGGCTCGCCTCGCGCAGATCCAGAAGGAGCAGAAGCGCCAGGAACGCAAGCGCAACCTGTTGATCTACGGCGCGACCGGAGCGGTGGCGGTGCTCATCATCGCGGCCACCACGTACGGGCTGCTCACCACCAGCGGCGCGCGCGAGCTCGACGGCCTCATCAAGTACGACGACCTCAGCCAGAACCACGTCGCCGGCAAGGTCGACTACCCGGACCAGGACCAGCGCCCGCCGGCCGGCGGCGAGCACAACGCTGCCTGGCAGAACTGCGGTGTCTACACCGAGCCACTCGCCAACGAGCACGCCGTGCACTCCCTCGAGCACGGCGCGGTGTGGATTTCGTACGCACCGGACCTCGACGAGGGTGCGGTCGGGGACGTCGAGGCCAAGCTCGGCTCCACCGGCTACGTGCTGGTCAGCCCCTATGAGGGCCAGGAGACACCGGTCATGCTCACCGCCTGGGGCGTGCAGCTCGAGGTGGACGACATCGGTGACGAGCAGGTGGACGCGTTCCTGACCGAGTACGTCCAAGGTGAGCAGACCCCCGAACCAGGCGCAGTGTGCACCGGCGGGATCGACGCCACGGGCGCCGAGGCAGACGCCGCCCTGGCCGCAACGGGACCATGACGCCTGGCTCCACCCGCCGCGCGATGGCCATCGCCGCGGCCGTGCTGGCCGTGGTGATCGCCGCGTCGGCAGGTCTACTGGTCGGCGACCGGATGGCCTCGAGCACCCCAGGTGTGGACTCCGTCGACGCCGGGTTCGCACGTGACATGCAGATCCACCACGCCCAGGCCGTGGAAATGTCGCTCATCGTCCGTGACCGGACACTGGATCCAGCCGTCCGTACGCTCGCGTACGACATCCTCGCCAGTCAGCAGCACCAGCGTGGCCAGATGGCCGCCTGGCTGACCGAGTGGTCCCTGCCCCAGACCTCGACCGATCCGGTGATGCAGTGGATGCGTGGCGACATGGGTGACATGGCGATGGGTGACATGGCGATGGGCGACACGTCCCCAGGTGGTGCGGTGATGCCGGGCATGGCCACGGCCGCCGATGTCGACGGGCTGCGCGAGCTCTCCGGGGTCGAGGCGGAGATCCGCTACCTGGAGCTGATGACCGTGCACCACCGCGCGGGTGTCGAGATGGCGCAGTACGCGGCCGACCACGCGGCCGAGCAGCAGGTCGTCGATCTTGCCCAAGCGATGGTCAGCGCCCAGGACTCCGAGATCGCCTTGATGAACGACATGCTCGCGGCGAGGGACTCCGAGGCCTAGGGCACCGAGCTTGTGCGGATGAGGCAAGGTGGAAGGATGGCCGTCCCGCAGCTCGACGACGCGCACTCGACGTCCGTGCAGGCGCCGGCGCGCGCACGTCTGCTCGCCATCACTTCGCTCATCGTCGTGGCGTGCAGCGCCGCACTGGTCCTGCTGGCCCGGTATGCCGTCGGGTCCGTGTCGGGTCAGCGCCTGGACACCGCCGCAATGGACTCGGTGGACGGCTCGACCGCGACCATGATGACCCTGCTCGACGGTCTGGGGTCGATCTCCATCGGCACCGCAGCCGTCGGGCTCGTCCTGTGTGTCGTGCTCGCGGTCGCCCGTCGGCAATACGCGCAGGCGGTCGGTGCCGTCGCCCTGGTCGCCGGTGCCAACATCACGACACAGGTGCTGAAGTACCAGGTCATCGATCGACCCGACCTCGGCGTCGGAGACGTCGTCCCGAACGGCCTGCCCAGTGGGCATGCGACCGTGGTCGCCTCGCTCGTGCTCGCTGCGCTGCTCGTCGCCCCGCGCGCGTTGCGTGCTCCGCTGGCCGCCCTCGGAACCGCGGCGACAGTGATCACCGGCGCGTCCACCGTGGTCGCAGACTGGCACCGGCCCAGTGACGTGCTGGCTGCACTGCTGGTGTCGCTGATCTGGGGGGCACTGATCGTGCTCGTCCTGAGCTGGAACGACTTCGGCGCAGAGGTCCGGTCCAGCTCGGTGCGTACGGTCATGCCCGGCACGGTGGCCATCATTGGCGCCGCCCTCGCCGGAGTGCTGCTCATCGGCGTGGGGGTCCGTCCGGACGACGGCTGGGCCGACCTCGAGCTGGCTGCCTGGATGCTGGCCGCCATCGCAGCCGCCAGCGCCGCGTGTATCGACAGCTTCGCCCGGCTGAGTGCGACGTACGCCTCGTAGGCCGCGGTCACTCGCTCGCCGGGTACCGCTGCTCCAGCCGGCACGCGGTGACGTCAGGCGTCACGCAGCTGCTTGTAGCCCAGACGGCCGTGCAGATAGACCACGGTGAGCTTCAGCGACGGGTCGCACATGCGGTACCTGCGCCGTTCCTCGTTGCCCAGGACCAGGTACACCTGGGTCCCCCGGGTGCCGAAGATGGCGTGCACCCGGCGCTTGGTCATGCCGTGCTGGGCAGCCCGGTACTCGGCCCTGGTCACGCAGCCCTCGGTGCCGGCACCGGCCGACGCCGCCGTCGACGCGGCAGGAACCGAGGCGGTTGCCGCGAGCACGGCGCCGGCGAGTATCCGGGCGCCGACGGCGAGAACAGTCATGGCGGTCTCCTCACAAGCATCTACGGTGCCACAGCCAGGATCCGAAGTCCGGATGCTCAGCGGACCCGCATACTCCACGGCGCGCTCAGCGGCGGTGGCTGAGCCACTCGGGCGTGTGCTCGTCGGCCACGACCGCCCGGCGCAGTGGCGTGACCAGCTCGACGAGCCGCGCGGTGCCGGCCGGACCAAGGTGTGTCCAGCCCTCCGCCGCGGCCCGTTCGGTGCCCACCTCAAGTGCGGCCACCAGGGCCCGGCCGTCGGCACTCAGCTGCAGCGCGTCGTCGAGCAGGCCCTGCTCCCGCAGCGACGCCTGCGTGTCCGCCCACTCCTCGGGCGTCCACCCGCGACGCTGCTGGAGGAACTCAGTGTTGCCCGCGGCCAGCCCGTTGAGGACGAGCGCCTCCAGCGCAGGGAGTCCCGCCTGGACCAGCGCCGAGATGTGACCGTCACCGCGGTGCTCACGGACCAGGGTGGCGGCGTGCCACAGCTGCATGAGCGGCTCGTCGGGCCAGCGCAGCGACGTGTGCGCCGCGTACAGCGGTCGGCCCTGCGGAGTGAGCGCTTCGCACGCGGTGCGTGCCAGTGCGGCCGCCTCCCGGACATCGACGTCGCCGAGGATGCGGTGCAGCGCCTTCGCCACGCCCTCGTAGCGTGCCTGTGTGACCTCCTCGGGCGAGGCGACGGACCATGCCGACGGAAGCACGGAGTCCACGGCTCGCGGCGCGAAGACGTAGAAGGTCGCGACCGTGACCGGAGCGTCGACCGCCCCCATCGGCGCTGAGCGGGAGGCGAAGTAGCCCGCGCGCCCTCTCAGTCCCAGCGCCTCGTACGCCGCCTGCGTCTCCGGGGCGAAGTAGCCGACGACGTGCAGCAGCTCCAGATTGGCCCAGGCCCTGCGGCCCAGCCGCAGCATCTCGTCATCGTGGTGGACGGGCATCAGGAGAAACCCCTTTCGTGATGATGTCACCCCATCATCGCGCCGCGTCCCCGGAGCGCGTCAGTCACCCGTCGGAAGACGGCGCTCCACCTGGCCGTCAGGGTTGCGCCAGCAGCCCCGGGCGCTGCATCCCCACGGCCGTCGCTTGCTCGAACGCGTACCCCGCTCGCAGCACCCCCAGCTCGCCACCGCGAGGGCCGACGACCTGCAGGCCCACCGGCAGTCCGCCCGTCGTGAACCCGGCTGGCACCGACAGGGCGGGACAGCCGGTGGCCGAGATGAGGTAGCACGAGCGCATCCAGTCGAGGTACGTCGGCATCTCCTTGCCGGCCACGGTCCTCGGGTACTCGATGGAGGCGTCGAACGGCGCCACCTGGCTGACCGGTGCGAGCAGCACGTCGTACGTCTGGAAGAACGCGTCCACTCGCCGGCGCAGCTGCTGGTGGCGTTCGCGTGCCTGCTGTAGTTCTGCGCGTCCGAGGGCACGACCGAGCTCGATGTTCCAGGCCAGTGCGGCCTTGAGGACGCCGGGATTCGCGTCGTGAATCGGTCCGAGGCCGCTCGCGAACTGGTGCGCGCGCACGGTGGTGAACACCTCGTGCGCACCGCTGAGGTCAGGGCAGGCCGGCTCGACGACGCAGCCGAGCTGCTCGAAGACGCCGGGGCAACTCTCGAGTGTGGCGAGGACGTCCGCATCGACCGCCACGTCACCACCCAGATCGGGGGCCCAGGCCACCCGGAGGCCGCCGAGGTCACCGGGCAACGGCCCCGCGAAGACCGCCCCGAGTTCGGGCAGCGCGATGGCCGAGCGCGGATGCGGACCGGCCATCGCCGACAGCATGAGCGCGACGTCGGCGACCGTACGACCCATCGGACCCTGCACCGACATGGTCGCCCAGCCCTCGGCCTCCGGGAACGTCGGCACCCGTCCGGGCGTCGTCCGCAAGCCCACGACGTTGCAGAATGACGCCGGGTTGCGCAGCGACCCACCCATGTCGCTGCCGTCGGCCAGGGCCGTCATGCCACAGGCGAGCGCGGCGGCAGCCCCACCGCTGCTGCCCCCCGCCGATCGGGACAGGTCGTACGGGTTGCGCGTCGTGCCGAAGACCTCGTTGAACGTGTGCGAGCCGGCGGCGAACTCCGGCACGTTGGTCTTGCCGAGGGTCACGGCTCCGGCGTCCCCTAGCCGCTCGATGACCGCCTCGTCGATGTCGGGCACGTGGTCGGCGAACAGCCGCGACCCGTACGTCGTGCGGATGCCCGCTGTGTCGTGGGTGTCCTTGTGCGCCACCGGCAGCCCGGCCAGCGGGCCCAGGTTCTCGCCGGCCGCGATGGCCGCGTCCACACCGGCGGCCTGCTCCAGCGCCCGTTCCGGGACCCTGGTGACGACGGCGTTCACCTCGCCGTCGTACCGGTCGATCCGTTCGAGGTGCATCCGGGTCAGCTCGACCGCGCTGATCTCTCCCCGCCGCAGCATCTCCACGAGCTTCACCGCTGGCCGCAGGCAGAGGTCCGTCGACTCGCTGCTCATGGGCAGGTTCAGTGCTCGACAGTGGTCACGACGTGCGTGAGCGACGGAGACCTGGGGGCCGAGCTGAACCCGAACCGCACCGGCGGTTCGACCGGCCGCAGCTCACCCATCGGCTCCTCCCGCCAGGTGCCGGAGGCACCGGTGATGCGGTGCAGGTCGGTCGCGGCGTACCACTCCCGGCGGCCGTGACCGGCGCAGCCGCGGGTATGGATGCCGGGTAGGAGCATCCGTGCCACCGGGTCGGTCACGCGCGCCCACCAGGGCGCAACGGCGACCCTCCGCGGCACCACGCGCAGCACGTGACCGAGCACGGGCCGTGCGCCGATCGTGAGCTCCAGCTGCAGCGGGTCGGTGTCGATCCGCCAGTGGTCGCCGGCCGGCTCCACCAACACGGGTGTCCGGACGATCTCGTCGAAGGTGTATGTCAGGCGGATGAACTCGGCGACCTCGTCGCTCGGGGCCAGCAGCAGGCGGTGCCCGTCGGCCTGCTGGACCATGACGTCAGAGAAGGCACCCAGCGGCGACGAGGTCCACCGGCCCGCCACGACCCGGGTTCCGGAGGCGGTCCCGATCCCCGCGATGGCGCCGACGAACCGTGACCTGGTCATCAGCGTGGGTGGCGACGATCCACCCACGACCAGGCGGCCGGCAGCAGGGCGCTGGCAGCGGCGGTCTTGATCAGGTCGCCGACCAGGAAGGGAACCACCCCGAGCATGAGCGCCTGGCCGAGGCCGACGTCCAGCGAGGCGGCGAGCCACGGGACCCCGAAGGCGTAGATGGTCAGGCTGCCCAGTGTCATCAGTGCGAAGGTGCGCAGCGCCGTACGGTCGGCGCCGGAGCGCGCGAGGTGTCCGACCAGGGTGGCAGCGGCGACGTACCCGACGATGTAGCCGAACGACGGCATCGCCCATCCGCTGGACGCGTCGGCGAACCACGGCACGCCGGCCATGCCGGCACCCATGAACAGCAGCATCGAGGGCAGCGCCCGCTGCCAGCCGAGCCCGGCCCCGACGAGCAGCACGGCGAACGTCGCCAGGCTCAGCGGCACCGGTGTGAACGGGAGCGGCACCGACAGCTGCGAGGCGAGGCCGACGAATGCGGCTCCACCCAGCACCAGTGCGACGTCACGGACGCGGGCACCGGGGACGACGTCGGCGAGGACACCGTGGTCCATCGAGGGGCTGAGGGCTGTCATGTCGTTTCCCTTCGGACGGGCCCCGGGGCATGCGGGGGCAGTGTGCGCCGACAAGTCTCCCCGGTGGCGCGGCACGCGGAGCGTCGGGGTCCATGTGGGCGCCTGATGTGTCCAGTACGTGGACACCAGGATGGACACAGCGTCGCCTACCAGGTGGCGCAGGAGCACAATGGGGGTGATGACCTACCGAGCTGCCGGGTCCCGGCGACACCTGAGTTCCAGTCCCTTCAACCAGGAACGGGTGGAGGTGGTCGCCGAGGTGTACGAGGTGTCCGACCGCGTGACCCACGACCGGTTCGGGCTGGGCCGGCTCGTCGGGGTCGAGGGCAACACCGCCGTACGCGTGGACTTCGGATCGCACCAGCAGCGCATCACCTTGCCCTGCCGGCAGATGACCAAGCTCTGAGCGATCGCGCTCACAAGACCTGAGCGAGGGAGTGGATGAGCAGTCCTGCCAGGCCACCGACCAGCGTCCCGTTGATCCGGATGAACTGCAGGTCGCGCCCCACGTGCAGCTCGATCCGGTCGGCGGCCTCCTGACCGTCCCAGCGCTGGATGGTGTCGGTGATGACCGTGGCGAGTTCGCTGCCGTAGCGATTGACGACGTGCGCGGCCGCGTCGGCAGCGTACGCGTCCAGCCGGTGGCGCAACGCGGCGTCGTCCAGCACCCGCTGCCCGAAGTCCGCCAGCGCCACGGCTGCACGCTCACGGACAGTGCTGTCCGGATCCTCGAGTGACGTGACCAGCGCCCGGCGCAGACTTCTCCACAGCGCGGTGGCTGCGACCACGACCTGCGGCTGGGTCAGCACCCGACGCTTGAGCCGCTCGGCCCGCTCCATCGTGTCGGGGTCGTGCTGCAGGTCCCGGGCCAGATCGCGCAGCAGGTCGTCCAGTGCCTTGCGAGCAGGGTTGTGCGGGTCGTCCCGGATGTCGGCCACCCAGGCGAGTGCCTCGACGTGCAGTCGGTCGGTGACCTTCTCGTCGAGCCACTGCGGTGTCCACCACGGGGCGCGGGTGGCGAGGATCCGGGCGACGGTCTCCTGGTTCGTCGACAGCCAGCGGTGGGACTCGCTCAGCGCCAGGTCGACGAGCCCGGTGTGCGCGCCCTCGTCGACCACGTCGGCCAGCAGGCGGCCGGTGACCTCGCTCAGCGGCTCGTCGACCAGCCGGGGCAGCAGCTCGGACCCGATCAGCGTCGCGACGTCGCGGTCGTCGATCTTCAGCAGCGCGGTGCGTACCAGCCCGGAGGCCTCGTCGACCACTCGACGGGCGTGCACGGGCGCGGACAACCAACCTCCGATGCGGCGGCTGACACCGGCATCGGCGACCCGTGCCCGGACTACGTCCTCTGCCAGGAAGTTGTCGGTGAAGAACTCCTGAAGGCTCACCGCGAGGAGGTCCTTACGGCGGGGAATCAGCGCGGTGTGCGGGATCCGTAGGCGCAACGGGTGCCGGAACAGCGCGGTGACCGCGAACCAGTCGGCGATCGCGCCGACCATGGAGGCCTCGGCCGCCGCGTTGACATACCCCCAGGCGCCGTCGCGGTCCCGGGTGAGGATGTACACGATCGCCGCCAGCACCAGCAGCGACGACGCCACCATGCGCATGCGGCGCAGACCGGCCCTGCGTGCCTCGTCGGCGGGGGTGTCGGTGCGCAGGCTGCGGGCGAGCTCGACGTCGGGCGGGGCGGAGCTCACGTGGACACCCACACCGCGTGGGCGGCCACGTCGCCGAGGTCGACGTGCTCGGGCGAGGAGTCCACAGCCACCCGGATCACGCCGGCGAAGGAGCGCCGCTCGACCAGGGTGACGGCCACGTCGAGCCCCAGTCCGATCGAGCTGAACCAGCGCAACATGTCCGGCTGCTCGTCGGAGATCCGCACCACCCGTCCCGACTCACCCGGCTCGAGGGCCGACAGCGGCCGGGCCGCGGAGGTCGGGGCATGACCGTCACTGCTGGGGATCGGATCGCCGTGCGGATCGCGGTCCGGGTGCCCGAGCCGATCGGCGATGCGTTCGATCAGCCGGTTCGACACCGCGTGCTCGAGCACCTCGGCCTCGGCGTGGACCTCGTCCCAGGAGTAACCGAGCGCACTCACCAGGTACGCCTCGAGCAGCCGGTGCCGGCGCACCATCGACAGCGCGTGCATCCGACCGTGCTCGGTGAGCTCGATCGCCGCGTACGGCCGGTGCTCCAGCAGACCCTGGTCGGTGAGCCTTCGCACGGTCTCCGACGCGGTCGAGGCGGCCACCCCCATCCGCTCGGCGAGCATCTTGGTGGTCACCGGCATGCTCGACCACTCTCGTGAGGTCCAGACCGCCTTGAGGTAGTCCTCGGTCACCGACGAGAGGACATGGCAGCTCAACGGTTCGGGCAACGGATCGACCACAGGCTCCACTCTACGAACCGACGACCTCGTGTCGTGCAGATCCGCCCCTGCTTGGACACAATCGTCCGGGTCGCAGTCAGGCCACCGGGCGCGCAGGTGCCGCAGACTCGAGCGCGCTTGCGATGGCTCGTCGTCGCCGCGCCCGCTGCACGGCGCGTGCCAGCAGTCCGTAGCGCGGCGAGGCGAGGAGGACGAGCGCGAAGCCGCATGCCGCGGCGAGGCCCATGGCCCCGGCGATGGATGCATCGATCGCGCTCGCCCCGGTGTGGCCGGCGAGAGCGCTCACCCAGCCGATGGACACGGTGAGGGCCACCATGACCCAGAGGCGATCGGTGAGCAGGTACGCCGTGGCGGCCGGGACGATGATCATGGTCACCACGAGGATGGCTCCGACCGACTCGAAGGCAATCACAGCGGTGATGGCCACAGCGATGAGCAGAAGTCGCGAAAGCAGTGCGGGCCGAATTCCGATCGTGCGCGAGAAGTCGGGGTCGAACGTGGTCGCCTTGATCTCCTTCCACAGCAGCGTGATCAGCGCCAGGTTGAATACCGATACGCAGGCGAGCTGGACGATCGAGCGCGCGATCTCGAATCCACCGATCGACACTGTCCGAAAGGGCGCGAAGGCGATCTCGCCATAGATCGTGGAGTCGAGGTCGAGATGGATGCCGGAGGCGTAGCGGGTGATGCCGAGCACCCCGAGGGAGAACAGGAGAGGAAAGACCAGCCCGATCGCGGCGTCGGACTTGACGAGCCCGGTGGCTTTCAGCGCGTCGATCGACAGCACGCAGACGACCGCGAACAGTGACGCGCCCACCACCACCGCGAGCGGAGCCCGGGTCTGGAAGAGCAGATAGACCATCACGATTCCGGGAAGGACCGCGTGGCTCACCGCGTCGCCCACGAGCGCGACCCTGCGCAGGACCAGGAAGGGGCCGATCAACCCGGTGGCCGTCGCCACGAGGCCAGCCGTGAGGATGATCGTCACATCGGTGCTCATGGCGACGGCGGTCTCCAGGTGCCCAGGGCGAAGAGTCTCTCCGTGTGTTCGTCGCCGAGGCTGGCCCGCAGGTCGTGGGGGTCCGGTTCGCGTGCGTCAGGAAGGTCGAGTTCCGCGCCGTGCTCGAGCCACAGGGTCCACAGATGACGGCGCTCGTGGACGCCGTGGGCTGCTCCCGCGCCCGCCCCGGACAGAAAGATGCGGTCCCCGTCTCGCTCGAGCATCCCGGTCCGGTGCAGATCGCGCAGGCCGCGCAGGATCTCCCGGCGCGGGCGCCCGCTCAACTGCGCGAGCTCCCGCTCGGTTGGGGGTGGGCCGGCGTGTACCGCGGTGTCGAGGTCGACCAGCACGCCCTCGTTGCGCGCGCGGCGACGGTCGCGGCGCAGCTTGCCAGCGCGCCAGAGCACCCCACGGCCGGGCGCGAGCAGGAGGCACAGGAGCACGGTGCCGAAGGCGACCAGCACGATGACCGGTCCGGTCGGCACCTCGGCACGCATCGACACCAGGGCACCCGAGACCCCGACTGCAGCGCCGATCACCCCGGCGAGGACGAGCATGCGTCCTAGCCGCCCGGTCAGCTGGCGGGCGGCGACCGTCGGCGCGATGAGCAGCGCGACCATGAGGATCGCCCCGACAGCACGCACGCCCACGATGACCGCGACGACGATGAGGGTCGTCATCGTGATCTCCAGAACGCGGACCCGCAGGCCGACCGAGCTGGCAAAGCTCGGATCGAACAGCGTGACCTTGAACGGTCGGAAAAGGACCGCGACCACGACGAGCGAGGCGAGCGAGAGCGCGCCCATCAAGGCGACATCACGCTCGAGGAGGCCGGCGGCCTGTCCGAACAAGTACGTGTCGAGCCCGGCCTGGCTGGCGTTGTTCAGGTCCGCGATGTAGGTGAGGAGCACGATCCCGAGCGAGAAGAAGCTCGAGAGCACAACCCCGATCGCGGCATCGGGGCGGATCCGGCTCGTCTGCTCGATCCCCACCATCAGCAACGCCGCCACGATCCCAGCAACGCCCGCCCCGACGAGCAGCGAGCCTGTGTCCTTGGCCCCGGTGACGATGAACGCGATCGCGACACCGGGGAGTGCGGAATGAGCCAGCGCGTCGCCCACCAGGCTGCGTCCACGCAACACCGCGAACGCACCGAGCACTCCTGCGGTGATGCCGAGGATCGCAGCCCCGAGCGCGACCACCGCATCGGTGTAGGGGAGGGGGATGAGCTCGATCAGGTGGTCCACAGATCCTCCTGCTCCCCTGGTGCGTCGGTCGTCACAGCTCCGTAGGCACGGCGCAGCGTCGCGGCGGTGAGTGCCTCGCTCACCGGCCCACAGGCAACCGCACGCACGTTGAGGACGAGCGCCCAGTCGAACGCCGAGCGCGCGGTCGCGAGGTCGTGATGGACGACGATCACCGAACGTCCCTCCGTGTCGCGCAACTCCGACAGGAGCCCCAGGAGCGAGGCCTCGGTGCGGGCGTCCACGCCGGCGAAGGGCTCGTCCATCACCAGCACGGGTGCCTGTTGGCAGAGCGCCCGAGCGAGGAACACCCGCTGACGTTGACCGCCCGACAGCGCGCCGATCTGGCGGGTGGCGTAAGGACGCATGCCGACCCGCTCGAGGCAGTCCTCGACGAGCATGCGGTCCGACCGCGCTACTCGGCGGACCCACCCGGTTTGCCGGTAGCGTCCCATCTCGACCACCTCGCGAACAGTGATCGGGAAGTCCCAGTCGACCGCATCGCGCTGGGGGACATAGGCGACGCGGCCAAGGGCGGAGCGCACCGGCCGGCCCTGGATGAGCGCTTGTCCGGAGTCGGACGCTACGAGGCCGAGCGCGGCACGCAGGAGGGTCGACTTGCCCGCTCCGTTCGGACCCACGATTGCCGACAGCGCTGCCGCAGGAAAGGCCGCGTCGACGTCCCACAGCACCGGTCGGGCGTTGTAGGAGACTGTGAGTCGCCGTACTTCGAGCGCCACTGGAACGGTCACAACAGTCCCTCGGCGATCAGCTCGCAGTTGTGACGCAGCATGCCCGGGTAGGTGCCCTCCGCTGTTCCGTCATCACCGGCGGCGTCGCTGAACAGCTCCCCGCCCACCTCGACCTGGTGGCCCTCCTGCTCGGCTGCAGCGATCACAGCGTCGATCGTCTGGCCGGAAACGCTCGACTCGACGAACACCGCACCAACGTCGCGCTCGGCCAGCAGGGTGGCCACCCGCTTGATGTCCTCGGTGCTCGCCTCGGTGGCCGTCGAGATGCCCTGGATCGCCTCGACGTCGAAGTCGTAGTGGCTACCGAAGTAGTTGAACGCGTCGTGGGAGGTGACGAGCAAGCGCGAGGGCTCGGGGATGCCCTCGAACATGGCGCTGCAGTCGGCGTCCGCCTGTGCGATCTTCCGCAGGAAGCCCTCGAGCCGCTCGTCGTAGCCCGGGGCGTTCTCCGGGTCGATCTCCTTGAGCGTCGTGGCGACGTCCCGTGCCGCGAACTCCCACAGAGTGGGGTCGAACCACACGTGTGGGTCGAACTTGCCCTCGAACTCGGCCGGCTCGAGCAGGCGATCCTCCGGGACCGCACCTGAGACTGCCGTCGTCCTTCGATCGGCGGCGAGCTCGACGAACAGATCAGACATGCGACCCTCGAGGTCGAGACCGCCGTAGAGGATCACATCCGCCTCACTCAACGTCTCGACGTCCCCCGCGCTCGCCTTGTAGAGGTGCGGGTCGACACCTGGGCCCATCAGGCCAGTCACCTCGACCCGATCTCCGCCGATCTGACGAGCCGTGTCCGTGATGAAGTTCGCCGTCGTCGTCACCCGGACCTGGCGATCCGCAATCTCCGCCGCACTCGATTCACCGGTACCCCCGCAGCCCGCTGCAGCTGCCAGCCCTCCCAGAACCAGTGCCGTTTCCACTCGGCAACGGAGGCTCGGTGCCCTGCGTGATCCCCGTCGTGTGGTCCGCTCGTGCCCCATCGGACTCCCTGCCTCGGTGTCATCGTCGTTGCCGTTCTCGTCCCACCGGCGGTGGTGGCTAGCTCCCCGCACCGGAGGCGTGCCGAACTAAAAAGTTAGGCATACCGAATTATATACAGCACAGGATGGGAACTCGCCAGTCCGGATCGCCACTCGCCCTCGGCGCGCACTGGTGCTCAAGCGCTGAGCGACCAGCCCTCCCGCATTGCGAGGACTGACACCGCGCCACCCCACGAACACACGGCCACGGCCACCGACGTGCCGACCAGGTGGTGCTGGCTGATCGCGACCAGCGGTGCCGGGCTGATCAGCGCCGCAGCCCAGGCCACCCCCGCTGCGGCGTACCCGAACCGCGGCAGGACGGGGACCAGCCGGATCGCGACGATGCCCAATGCGAGGCAGGGCATGGCGCCCACCACGGCGAGACCGGCCAGCTCGCGCACCTGGTCTCGGTCGAGGGTGTCCGGGCCGCTGCCGTAGTCGTACCACACGCGCACCGCCAGCACCGTGCTCAGTGCAGTCGACACCAGGAGCATCCAGACCAGGGTCTGGCTCGTCCAGCGCCACCGGTGTGGCGAGCTGTGCGAGGCGTGCATGCCGGTTGGACGTGCGGGTCACCTGGGCAGTTCCGTCGTGGGCGAACCGCTCCTGACCCTGATGAATGCCACCGGCCGGTCGTCCGTACACCGTGGTGACGCCCCGCCGGTGGGCGTGCCGAGCGGCGCGACGGAAGGTGGTGCCTCATGCTGGTCACCCGTGCTGTCGCACCGCCCGTGTTCACCTCGCCCCGGCGCCGGCGGGTCCGCGTCCAGCACGGCGTCTTACTCGCGAGCAGGTCGACAGCGGAAGGGGCCGCGATGAAGCCCGCCACGTCCTCGGGTCGTTCCGGCTTCCTCGAGCCCGACGTGCGCATCGCCTACCGCGAGTACGGGTCGAGCCTGCTCGGCTTCGCCATGAACGAGGTCGGCGACCGTGGGCTGGCCGAGGAGCTGGTCCAGGAGGTGTTCGTCCGTGCGGGCGGTCGGGCGAGCGGTAGGACCCTGGACGTTCGTCCCTGCGCACCTGGCTGTTCGCCATCGCCCGCAACCTCGTGATCGACGCCCGCCGAGCACGCGGCGCCCGACCGCCACTCAGCCTGGTCAGCGCCATCGACCGGGCTGCCCCGGACGACTTCACCGCCGGGGTCGAGGCGCGCATGCAGGTTCACGCCGCCATGCACGAGCTGAGCGCGGCGCACCGCGAGGTGATCGAGCAGGTACACCTACGCGGACGGACGTACGAGGAGCTCGCCGCCCTGACCGGCGTACCGGTGGCGACCCTGCGGACCCGGGCCTACAACGGGCTGCTGGCGTTGCGGAGGACGATGGAGTCGACGGGGTGGACGGAGTGGCCCCATGACCGACACGACGGAGAACCCGATGGACCCGCGGGCGCGCCTGCACGAGCTGATGGGAGCAGCCGTGTTCGGATCCCTGGGCACGGCGGAGTCCGAGGAACTGGAGCGACTCCTGCAGGCCGATCCGGACGCTGCCCGCGAGCTCGAGGAGCTGCGTGCGACCCGCGACCATGTTGCCCCCCGCAGGCTCGGGGGTGGCCTTCGAGGCGACGCCGTCACCGGATCTCGAGTCACGGGTCGTCGATGCGCTCAGCAGCCCGGCCAAGCCGCCGGAGCTGGTGCCGGCGGCCGCTCCGACCTGGACCCGGCCCTGGGCACTGGTCGCCGCCGGGGCTGCCCTGGCGCTTGTCGCAGGACTGGGCGGCTGGGCGATCGGCCAGCGAGAGCCTGGGGTGCCGACGGGCCACCGGGGACCCTCGGTGCCACCGAACCGATCTCGTTCACCGGCGAGCCGCGTGGCGTTGACGTCGACGCCTCGATCGTGGCGCACACCTGGGGCACCGAGACCGTCATGACCATCGACGGCCTGCAGCAGGGGGCGTACACGGTGCAGGTCGTGGGAACCGGCGGCGAGACGGTCGACTCGGGCACCTTCATCGCGCCCGCCCAGGGCATCACCGACTGTCGGATGATCGCCGCGGTGGTGCGCCCGGAGGCAGACGCCATCGTGGTGTCGGACTCCGATGGGGCTGTGGTGATGAGCTCGCAGCTGCCCCGGACTACCTGACCCGCCCGTCCGTGAGTTGCGCCCGCCCGTCCGTGAGTTGCGCCCGCCCGTCCGTCAGTTTGCGCCCCGCCGATCCGTAAGCACGGACCGGCACAACCAAACTCACGGACCGGCACGACCAAACTCACGGACCGGCGACCCGTGAGATCCGGTCCGGCTGGTTGACTGTCCGGCGCCGCCTGCGACAGGAGCGGAGAGCCCTGTGGAGATCGTGATCGTGCCCGGCCCCGAGGACACCGGCATCGTCGTCGCCGACGCCATCGCGGCCGCGATCCACGCCGGTGCCACGACGCTCGGCCTGGCCACCGGCTCCTCCCCGCTGGCCGCCTACGCCGAGCTGGCCCGACGCTGCGCAGCCGGGCAGCTGACCTTCGCCGGGCTGCAGGCGTTCCTGCTCGACGAGTACGTCGGTCTGCCCGCCGACCACCCGCAGGCGTACGCGAACTTCATCCGCGATCGGCTGGTGCGCCACGTCGACCTGGACCCGGCTCGGGTGCACGGCCCTGATGGCACGGCCGCAGACGTGCTGGATGAGGCGTTGCGCTACGACGCATCGATCACGGCTACCGGGCCGGTCGACGTGCAGGTGCTGGGCATCGGCGTCAACGGACACATCGGGTTCAACGAGCCGAGTTCGTCACTGACATCCCGTACCCGGATCAAGACCCTCACCGCACAGACCCGCCAGGACAACGCGCGGTTCTTCGGCTCGATCGATGCGGTGCCCCAGCACGTCATCACCCAGGGACTCGGCACCATCTGCGAGGCGCGGCACCTGGTTCTCACTGCCTCCGGGAGTCGCAAGGCGGCAGCGGTCGCTGCCGCCGTCGAGGGCCCGCTGTCGGCGTCGTGCCCGGCCTCGGTGCTCCAGTGGCACGCGCACGCCACCGTGGTCGTCGACGAGGCGGCCGCGGCAGACCTGCATGCCGCCGACTTCTACCGCTATGTGCTCGCGCACAAGATCGCTGATCAGGGTTATTGAGCCGGCGTCGCCACCGACGACGCGTCGGCGTAGTCCAGCCCACCTGTCATCGACTGAACCACTAGGACGCAGGTCCGACAGTGCCCGCCATGACCGACGTGGCCAGCGACGGTGTGAACGGCAGGTCGGGCAGGAGCATGCCCTGAACCGCATGGTAGGCGTCCGGCTTGCCATGCCACACCGTGCTCGTCACGTGACCCAGCGGGTCGAGCTCGTGGTGCCAGCCGCCGTGCGCGCGGTCCACG
>JACCXZ010000085.1 GCA_013696745.1 Nocardioidaceae bacterium
CGAACCAGGAGGGACCGAGTGACGGAGCCGGAGGACACCCAGCAGGCTGAGCAACCGACCCGGGTGCGCGTCACCGGCGACGGCCCGGTGGTGCTCGCCCGGGCCGCCGACGTCGCCCACGTCTACCGGGCCGCGTTCTGCGCACCCGGCTCCGATGAGCCGGCCAGTGCCGTGGACCGGTTCCGGGACGAGCAGCTGCCCGCGCATACCCAGCGCGCCGGCTTCCGGTGCGCACTGGCCGATCGCCGCGGGCTGTTGACGGGTTTCGCCTACGGCTACACCGGCGAGCACGGCCAGTGGTGGACCGACCACGTGGCAGCCCGGGTGCCACCTGAGGTGGTGGAGGAGTGGCTCGGTGGCCACTTCGAGCTCGTCGAGCTCGCCGTGGACCCGACCCACCAGCGCCGCGGGCTCGGTGAAGAGCTGATGACCAGACTGCTCGAGGGTCTCCCCCACACGCGGGCGCTGCTGACGACGTACCGTGACGACCGGCCCGCGACCCGGCTGTACCGCCGGCTCGGCTGGAAGCTGCTCGCTGAACACGCCCTCGAGGGCAGTGACCTGTACGGCGTCGACCTCCAGAAGTGAGCGACGTCGACCCCTGTGCTGAACCTATGGGCACGGGGGACCCCGTCGCTCAGTCCGAGCGCCACATCCGACTGAGCCTCAACCTGGCCGGTCCTGGGCCGCGGGAGCCGTAGGGCCGGGCAGTCCACGCACTGTTGTGATTGCGGCGGCTTGTTCAGCTGGGTGGGGCCGGTCGCCTTCGGCGGCGGCGAGGACGCGGGCGAGCCCATCACTCAGGACGCGCAGCTCAGCGTCGGTGAGATGAGCGGTGAACTGTTCAGCGATGCCAGCCAGGTATACGGGAGCGGCCGAGCGAAGGGCCTGGCGGCCGGTATCGGTGAGCACAGCGAACGACCCCCGCCGATCTCGGCGGTCCGGTTCGCGGCAGGCAAATCCCGCGCGCGCGAGTTCGTCGACGACCCGGCTGGCCTGAGAGCGGGAAAGCACGACCCGGCTACCGAGCTCCTGCATACGCAGCCGCCGCCCCGGCGCGGCGTTGAGCTCGAGCAGGACGTCATACCAGCTCAGGGGCAGCCACCGACGCCGGCCGCCCCATCGAGACCGGCGTTCCCAGCCACTCCTGAACCCACCGCACGCGCCACAGACTGTTGACCGGCTTCACCCGCGAGCCCTGCGGCGGGGCTCCTGTGCGGCACCTATGCCGGAACGGGGAATCCCGTCGCTCAGTCAGGACCTCTTCGTGGCCTTCTTGACCGGCGTCTTCCTGGCGGGCGTCTTCTTGACGCCCCGCTTGGCCGGTGCCGGACCCTTGGCCCGCTTGTCGGCCAGCAGCTCTGCCGCCCGCTCGATGGTCATCGACTCCGGGTTGTCACCCTTGCGCAGGGTCGCGTTGAACTCCCCGTCGGTCACGTAGACCCCGAAGCGACCGTCCTTGACCACGACCGGCTGACCCGACACCGGGTCGTTGCCCAGCTCCTTCAGCGGGGCCGCCGCCGCCCGCCGACCACGCTGCTTGGGCTGCGCGTAGATCTTCTGCGCCTCCTCCAGGGTGATCGTCAGCAGCTGCTCCTCGTTGTCGATCGAGCGCGAGTCGGTGCCCTTCTTGAGGTACGGGCCGTAGCGGCCGTTCTGGGCGGTGATCTCCTGTCCGGACTCCGGGTCGACGCCCACCACCCGCGGCAGCCTCAGCAGCTGCACGGCCTGCTCCAACGTGATCGTGTCCAGCGACATCGACTCGAACAGTGACGAGGTCCGCGCCTTCTCCTTCTTCGGCGCGTCCTCGGGCAGCTGCTCGGTGACGTAGGAGCCGAACCGGCCGTTCTTGGCCAGGACCGTACGGCCGGTCTCCGGATGCATCCCGAGCTCGTACTCCTCACCGGCCGGGTTGGCCAGCAGCTCATGCGCCTTGGCGAGTGTCAGCTCGTCCGGCGGCAGGTCCTCTGGCACGTTGGCCCGGGTGCCCGAGGGGTCCTCAACGTAGGGCCCGTAGCGGCCGACCCGCAGGGCGATTCCGTCACCACCCTCGATCGGGAACGTCGACAGCCCGCGGGCGTCGATCTCCCCGAGCTCGGACACCAGCGGCTTGAGGCCGGTGTCCTCATCGGAGGACGAGCCGAAGTAGAAGCCGGACAGCACGTCCTGGCGGGCCGTCCGGCCACCGGCGACGTCGTCAAGGATGCTCTCCAGCCGGGCGGTGAAGCTGTAGTCGACGAGCCTGTTGAAGTGGTCCTCCAGCAGGCGTACGACGGAGAACGCCAGCCATGCGGGGACCAGCGCGGTCCCCTTCTTGTAGACGTAGCCGCGGTTCTGGATCGTGCGCAGGATGGACTCGTACGTCGAGGGCCGGCCGATCTCCCGCTCCTCCAGCTCCCGGATCAGCGTGGCCTCGGTGTACCGGGCCGGCGGCCGGGTCTCGTGCCCGGCCGACTCCAGCTCGGCCACCGTGACGCCGTCGCCGCGGCTGAACTCCGGCAACCGGGTCTGCTTGTCGTCGCGGTCGTCCTCGGGGTCGTCGTGGCCCTCCACGTACGCCTTGAGGAAACCGTAGAACGTGATGACCCGACCGGATGCGGAGAACTCGCAGTCCTCGCCCGAGGCGGCCCGTGACCCGATCCGCACCGAGACGCTCTGACCCTGCGCGTCGCGCATCTGCGAGGCGACGGTACGCATCCAGATCAGCTCGTACAGCCGGAACTCGTCACCGTTCAGGCCGGAGTCCGCCGGCGTACGGAAGGCATCGCCGGACGGGCGGATCGCCTCGTGCGCCTCCTGCGCGTTCTTGACCTTGCTGGCGTACGTCCGCGGCGAGTCCGGCAGGTAGTCGGCCCCGTACAGCTCGCGCACCTGGTTGCGGGCCGCGGTGATCGCGGTGCCGGTCAGCGTCGAGGAGTCGGTACGCATGTAGGTGATGTGACCGTTCTCGTACAACCGCTGGGCCACCTGCATGGTGCGTGAGGCGCTGAAGCCGAGCTTGCGCGAGGCCTCCTGCTGCAGCGTGGTCGTACGGAACGGAGCGTAAGGCTTGCGCGTGTACGGCTTGGACTCGACCGATCGAACCTCGAAGACCTGGTCGCGCAGCGCACCGGCGAGGGCAGCGGCGCGCTGCTCATCGAGGTGGACGACGTCGGAGCCCTTGAGCGAACCGACGGAGCTGAAGTCGCGCCCGGCCGCGACCCGCACGCCGTCGACGCTGGCCAGCTTGGCCGGGAACTGCCGCGGCTCCTTGCCCGCGCCGGCGTCGAAGGAGGCCTCGAGGTCCCAGTACCCCGCCGTGCGGAACGCGATCCGCTCGCGCTCCCGCTCGACCACCAGGCGGGTGGCCACCGACTGCACCCGACCGGCCGACAGGCCGGACATGACCTTCTTCCACAGCACCGGGGAGACCTCGTAGCCGTAGAGCCGGTCGAGGATGCGCCGGGTCTCCTGCGCGTCGACAAGGTCCTGGTCGATCTGGCGCGGGTTCTCGATCGCCTCGCGGATGGCCTGCGGCGTGATCTCGTGGAACACCATGCGGTGCACCGGGACCGTGGGCTTGAGCACGTCGAACAGGTGCCACGCGATGGCCTCGCCCTCGCGGTCCTCGTCAGTGGCGAGGTAGAGCTGGTCGGCGTCCTTGAGCAGCTTCCTGAGCTTGGCGATGTGTGACTTCTTGTCGGTGGAGACCACGTAGACGGGCTCGAAACCGGCGTCCACGTTGACGCCGAGGCGACCCCAGGGCTCACCCTTGAACTGCGCCGGGATCTCCGCGGCGTTGTTCGGCAGGTCGCGCACGTGACCGAAGGACGAGTCCACGACGTACCCGTCGCCCAGGTAGCC
>JACCXZ010000112.1 GCA_013696745.1 Nocardioidaceae bacterium
GGCGCACGACACACGGCCGTTCCACTCCGGCATGGCCGTCACCAGCATCCTTCCGGAGGAACCAGATGCGATTCATTCGCGGCCCCGTCATCGGGGCCCTCGCCACCTGCATGGCGCTGTCCAGCACTCTCACCGGCTCGGCGGTGGCCGGGGCGGCCCAGGCGGCACCTGACGCCAGGACCACCCAGACCGCCTTCGGCCTGGCCGCCACCGGCTACGGCACCCGCGTGCAGGGCGGCAGCGTCCCGGCGGAGTCCGGCCGGACCGCGTTCAGCATCATCGCGTGCACCAAGCTCGCCGGCCTGGAGAAGCGCAACCAGTTGGCCGGCGTCAACCTCGAGGGGGTGCGGGTCAAGGGGATCAGCACCCAGCAGAAGACAACGCGCGAGACCAGCGCCCGCAACGGCAAAGCCGTCTCCGCGCGCTCCCTGACGAAGGTCACCTCGGTGGGCGTCGGGTCGGCGATCACGGGGTTGAAGATCAGCGGGCTGCGGCTGCGGACCCGCGCCTTCCACGACGACCGGGGCTTCCGCACCGAGCGGGAGGTCAGCTTCGCAGACATCACCCTCAACGGCGTCCCCGTCCTCAATACTGGATCGCCCGGCGATGTCATCGACGTACCCGGTGTGGCCACGGTGACCTTCCTCGGCGGCAGGAGCCAGCGCTCCAGGACCGGTGCGCGGGTGTCCGCCAAGGGGCTGCGGATCGAGCTGGACGGTACGAACACGGTCATCACGGTCGGCAGTGCGTTCTCCCGGATCACCAACAAGGTCCCCGCGGGCGTCCTGGGCGGTTTCGGCCGCGCCGGAAACGCGCGGGTGCTGGACGGCACGATCGTCAGCGGCAAGCTCGCCGTGCAGATCCTGCCGTGTCAGGGCACGAACGGTGAGTGGATCCGCAACCCCACCGCCCGCCTCGCCCTGCCGGGCACCCTGGTGATCGGTGGCGCCGTCGGTAGCGCTCGTGGCGACCAGTTCAGCAAGACGAAGGCGTACGGCCAGACCCGTGGCAAGATCGCTCGGGCCGCGATCGGTGGTAAGGGCCTGGTGATCAAGGCCATCAAGGCGCAGGCCAACGTGCGCAAGGACGGCAACAGGCTGATCAAGACGGCCAAGGGGACCAGCGTCGGCAGCATCACCGTCAACGGCAACCCTAGGTCAGTGCCGGCCGCGGGCCAGACCGTCAACCTGGCGGGCGTGCAGGTCACCGGACGCAAGGTCGTCCGGACCAAGTTCGGCATCCGGGTGATCGCGCTGCAGGTCAAGATCCGCGGCGTCGAGACCAAGGTCAACCTGGGTGAGGCATTCACCCGGATCACGCCGAACTGATCCACCGGAGCGGTCCTGACTGACCGACTCCACGACTGACGAAGGGCCCGTGCCTCGCACGGGCCCTTCGTCATGCCCGCAGCTGCGCGTCCGGGCTCATCCGCAGCCACCCTCGAGCTTGGCGTCCCTACCGGCACGCCGCCCCAGGCTGCGGGCCTGCTGCCGGTCGGGGAAGACCACGCTCTCACTTCCCGCCATCCCGATGCTCCCGTCCAGCACGCACCGGCTGGTCCGGCGCGGGTCCACAGCCAGCACCGCCCGCGCGAGGCGGTACAGCTCGACCGGGCCGACGTCGATGTCGGTGTGCTGGGTGAAGGAGTACACGAGGCGTTCCAGCGCACCCGGCTCGTCGGCCCGCTGACGTAACGCCCGCAGCCCGTCGGTCAGGAAGCGGCCCTGGTTGCGGGAGCGGTCGAAGTCGCCGTCGGGCAGTGCGTAGCGCTCGCGCACGAACACCAGCGACTCCACGCCGTTGAGGTCGTTGAAGCCGCGGCGGATGCTGGCCAGCGGCTCGACGTAGGAGTCCGGTGAGTAGACGTTCACCCCGCCGAGCACGAACACCATCCGCTGGAAGCCGACGAAGCTGGTGGTGAACACGTAGTCCGGCTCGATGCCCACCAGGCCGGCGACAGCACGCGCAGCCAACTCGGGACCACCGTAGACCAGCGAGGCGTTGATCTTGTCCCGGCCGTGGCCAGGGATGTCGACGTAGGAGTCGCGGGGGATGCCGATGACGGTGGAGTCACCGGTGCGCGCGTTGACCCCGACCAGCTGGATCGCGTCGGCGCGACTGCGCAACACCGGCTCGCCGGGACGAGCGTCCGAGCCGAGCGCCAGGATCCACACCACCCCGTCACCGGTGTCCAACCCCGATGCCCCCTCGACCGCGACCAGGGACGCCCGGAACTGCTGGCGCCCGGAGTCGGGAACCACGACCGCGAGCACCGCGAGCGAGATGCTCAGGGTGACCCAGCGTCGCAACCGCCTCATGAGCCTCCCTCCGCCCGCTTCTCGGCGCGGGCGAACGAGCCCACCTCGCCCACCGAGCGCGACAGGTCGAAACCGAACACTCGCCACCCGTCAGTCGTCACAGTGAGGAACAGCTCGCCCCGTACGACCTGCTCCACCTGCTCGCCCTGGTTGCGCGCACCCACCAGCACCAGCGTTACCTTCGCAGTGGCGCCGGCGGGACCACGCCCGGAAGCGAAGACGGCGGCTTCGACCCGCTGTGTCGTCGGCACGACCTGGTCGAGCTCGGCCGCCAGCACCCGACCGGTCGTCACGTCGGCCTGGCGTGCCGCCTGCTGCGCCGCCGCTGGGGTGAAGACTTCGAAGGCTGCGGCCAGGTCAGCGCCATCCCGGAGCTCGCCACCGAGGTACGCGGCGTCGAACCAGTCGCCGACGACCCGCCCGATGTTGTCCTTGACCTGCGTGCGCTCCGCCGCTGTCAGGTCGCCAGCCACGCGGACCACCCTCGCCCGTACCGGTGCCTCGCCGACCACCAGCCGCGGCGCACCGGACCCGGACGTGGGCACGGGTGTTCGCGCGGACGTGCGTTCCTTCTCCTGCTCTGCCTCCTGCTGGGCGTCCCCGGTGCAGCCACCGAGCAGCGGTACCGCCAGCAGGCCGGCCACGGCGAGCACCGAGGCTCGGCGGTGGGTTCGGCGATTCGTCGTCACCGAGCCAGGATGCTCGGCTGCGGGGCCGTGTCAAAGCGCCGCCCTGCTCATTGACCCGGTAAGCATTAGCCTGGGTGCCTGAACCACCCCGGTAACACAGCACCTCCCCGATACGCACAGCCAGTGGAAGAGGCGATCCAGGCAGTGGCCGAGTCTTCGCACGACAACCCCCTCGAGGCGTTCGGCGCCAACGAATGGCTCGTGGACGAGATGCACGAGCGATACACGAAGGATCCCACCTCGGTCGAGCAGGCCTGGGTGGACTACTTCAGGGCGACGGATAACAGTGCTGCCAGCGGCAACGGGGCTCCCGAGCCGCGCGCCGCCCCGGCCCCCACGAAATCTGCGTCGCAGAAGTCCGAGCCGGGCAAGCCGTCCTCCGCCGAGCCGTCCGCGCAGACCACCCCGTCGGAGGCCAAGGCAAGCGCTCCGCCGCTGAAGACTGCTCCGCAGGACACCGACGGCGCCACGACCCGTCCGGTGGAGACCACGTCGGCGGACTCCCGCCCCAAGGGCACCGCCGCGCAGAGCAAGCCCGTGCCCAAGGACCAACCCGCACCTGCCAAACCGACCGCCGGCGACGAGCCCGAGCACGTCGTCCTGCGCGGAGCCTCGGCCCGCACGGTCTCCAACATGGACGCGTCGCTGACGGTGCCCACCGCCACCAGCGTCCGCTCGCTGCCGGTCAAGCTGCTCATCGACAACCGCATCGTCATCAACTCCCACCTCGCCCGCGCGCGCGGTGGGAAGGTGTCGTTCACACACCTGATCGGCTACGCCCTGGTCCAGGCGCTGAAGTCGATGCCGGAGATGAACGTCGGCTTCGCCGAGATCGACGGCAAGCCCAACGTCGTCAAGCCCGCGCACATCAACCTCGGCCTCGCGATCGACCTGCCCAAGCCCGACGGCACCCGACAGCTGCTGGTGCCCTCCATCAAGGCCGCCGAGGGCATGGACTTCGCCAGCTTCTGGGGCGGCTACGAGGACATCGTGCGTCGCGCCCGGGACGGCAAGCTCGGCATCGAGGACTTCAAGGACACCACGGTGACCCTGACCAACCCGGGCACCATCGGCACCAACCACTCGGTGCCTCGCCTGATGAGCGGTCAGGGGGCGATCATCGGCGTCGGATCGATGGAGTACCCACCGGAGTTCCAGGGCGCCTCGGAGCGCACCCTGGCCGAGTCGGCGATCTCCAAGATGATGACGCTCACCTCGACGTACGACCATCGGGTCATCCAGGGTGCCCAGTCGGGTGAGTTCCTGCGTCGCGTGCACCAGCTGCTGCTCGGCGAGGAGCGCTTCTACGACGACATCTTCGCCGCGCTGCGCATCCCGTACGAGCCGGTGCGCTGGGCCCGGGACATCAGCGCCAGCCACGACGACGAGATCCACAAGCAGGCCCGGGTCCTCGAGCTGATCCACGCCTACCGCGTCCGCGGCCACATGATGGCAGACACCGACCCGCTGGAGTACCAGCAGCGCAGTCACCCCGACCTCGACGTGCTCTCCCACGACCTCACCCTGTGGGACCTCGAGCGCGAATTCGCCACCGGCTCCTTCGGCGGCTCGGTGCGCTTCATGAAGCTGCGCCACATCCTCGGCATCCTGCGCGACTCGTACTGCCGCACGACCGGTATCGAGTACATGCACATCCAGGACCCCGAGCAGCGCAGCTGGATCCAGGAGCGGGTGGAGCAGCCGCACACCAAGACCCCCCGCGACGAGCAGCTGCGGATCCTGCACAAGCTCAACCAGGCCGAGGCGTTCGAGACCTTCTTGCAGACCAAGTTCGTCGGCCAGAAGCGCTTCAGCCTGGAGGGCGGTGAGACCACGATCCCGCTGATGGACGAGATCGTGGACGCCGCCGCGCAGTCCAAGCTGGACGAGGTCACGATCGGCATGGCCCACCGCGGTCGGCTGAACATGCTCGTGAACATCGTCGGCAAGAGCGTCGGCCAGGTGTTCCGCGAGTTCGAGGGAAACATCGACCCACGGACCGTGCAGGGCTCCGGCGACGTGAAGTACCACCTCGGAGCCGAGGGCGAGTTCGTCGGTCAGGACGGGGACACGATCCGGGTCTCGCTGGCCGCCAACCCGTCTCACCTGGAGACCGTCAACCCGGTGCTCGAGGGCATCGCCCGCGCCAAGCAGGATCTGCTCGACAAGGGCGCCGCCTACCCGGTGCTGCCGTTGCTCGTGCACGGCGACGCGGCATTCGCCGGGCAGGGCGTGGTCGCCGAGACGCTCAACCTGTCCCAGCTGCGTGGCTACCGCACCGGCGGCACCATCCACGTGGTCGTCAACAACCAGGTCGGGTTCACCACCTCACCGGCGCAGTCGCGGTCCTCGCTGTACTGCACGGACGTCGCCCGCATGGTGCAGGCGCCGATCTTCCACGTCAACGGTGACGACCCCGAGGCCTGCATCCGCGTGGCCCGGCTCGCCTTCGACTACCGCCAGGCGTTCAACAAGGACGTCGTCATCGACCTCGTCTGCTACCGACGCCGCGGTCACAACGAGGGCGACGACCCCAGCTACACGCAACCACTGATGTACGACCTGATCGAGAAGAAGCGCTCGGTACGCAAGCTCTACACCGAGGCGCTGGTCGGCCGCGGCGACATCACGGTCGAGGAGGCCGAGTCGGCGCTGCGCGACTACCAGTCCCAGCTCGAGCGTGTCTTCACCGCGGTCAAGGAAGCCGGTGACGAGCACGTGCCCTACACCACGGTGCCGGAGTACCCCGTCAAGCCCGACGAGCTGGCCGGAGGCGACACCGCGACCACACCGGAGGTGCTCAAGGCGATCGGGGATGCGTACAGCAACATCCCCGACGGCTTCACCGTGCACCCCAAGGTGCTCCCCCAGCTGCAGCGTCGGGCCGCCGCGATCACCAGTGGACCCATCGACTGGGGCACCGGCGAGATCATCGCGATGGGGTCGCTGCTCCTGGCCGGCCGTGCCGTACGACTCTCCGGGCAGGACTCCCGCCGGGGCACGTTCGTCAGCCGCTTCGCCACGATCATCGACCGGCACGACGCCGGCGAGTGGACGCCACTGGCCCACTTGAGCGAGGACCAGGGAAGCTTCCTGATCTACGACTCGCTGCTGTCGGAGTACGCCGTGGTGGGGTTCGAGTACGGCTACTCGGTGGCCCGGCCCGAGGCACTGGTGATGTGGGAGGCGCAGTTCGGAGACTTCATCAACGGAGCCCAGATCATCGTCGACGAGTACGTCACCGCCGGTGAGGCCAAGTGGAACCAGAAGTCCGGCGTGGTGCTCCTGCTCCCGCACGGCTTCGAGGGCCAGGGTCCGGACCACTCCTCGGCGCGCATCGAGCGGTTCCTCGAGACGGCCGCGAGCAATGCGTACACGGTCGCCCAGCCATCGACGCCCGCGTCGTACTTCCACCTGCTGCGCCGGCACGCCCTGCGCGAGAAGCACCAACCGATGATCGTGTTCACGCCCAAGTCGATGCTGCGGAGCAAGGCTGCGGTGTCGATGCCCGAGGACTTCACCAGCGGCACGTTCCGGTCGGTGATCGGCGACGAGGCCGTCGACGTGGACCGGGTCGAACGCGCCTTGCTGTGCAGCGGGCGGGTCGCCTGGGATCTGCTGGCCGAGCGCAAGAAGAGTGAGGGCGATGAACCGCGTACGGCGATCGTGCGTCTCGAGCAGCTCTACCCGCGTCCGGTGGAGGAGATCAAGGCCGAGCTGGCGAAGTACCCGAACCTCGCCGAGCTGCGCTGGGTCCAGGATGAGCCCGCCAACATGGGCCCGTGGCCGCACATGGCCATGCACCTGACCGGTGAGCTGGACGGGTTGCCGTTCTCCCGCGTGGCGCGGCCGGAGTCGGCGTCACCCGCGGTCGGTCAGGCCTCGCGGCACACCGACGAGAACAAGACACTCATGCAGCAGGCTTTCGCCTGACGTGTACTTCACCGACCGTGGCATCGAGGAGCTGACCGCGCGGCGCGGCGGCGAGGACGTCTCCGTTGCGTGGCTCGGCGAGCGGTTGCAGGAGTTCGTCGACCTCAACCCCGAGTTCGAGACGCCGGTGGAGCGGCTCGCCACCTGGCTGGCACGACTCGACGACGAGGACGACTGAGCTCCGGACCTGTGCGGACCTGACCGGGAGTGGGCATGGTGCTGGACCAGCGAACGACGGGCTCGACCTGGGCACGGGCGTCGCGTTCCTCGTCGGCGAGAACGGGTCCGGCAAGTCCACGCTGGTGGAAGGCGTCGCATGGCGTACGGGCTCTCCCCCGAGGGCGGCACCACGTTCGGCAGCCACGCCACCCGTCCGACCGAGTCGCCTGTGCACGAGTGGCTCACCCTGGAACGCTCGCCGGGCGCGTCCCGGTGGGGATTCTTCCTGCGCGCGGAGACCATGAGCCCGAGGCCGCGCCACCGTTCGTTGCTCGACGCACCACGGCGTTACCTGCGCCACGTGCTCGAGGACTGACTGTGCCCCCTCACAGCCGTGGCGCCAGGATCAGCGGCCCGCCGCGCGACGGACCATCCGCATCTCCTGCAACCCGAAGGCGGGGTCGTGCTTGGCCGTACCGGCGGGGACGAAGCCGTGTCGCGTGTAGAACCGCCTGGCC
>JACCXZ010000041.1 GCA_013696745.1 Nocardioidaceae bacterium
GGGTCCCGTTCGGCGTCGTCGGCATCATCTACGAGGCCCGCCCCAACGTGACCGCCGACGCCGCGGCGCTGTGCCTGAAGTCCGGCAACGCCGTGCTGCTGCGCGGGTCCGGCTCGGCCGCCCGTACGAACGCGAGCATCGTGCAGAGCCTGCGTTCGGCTGTGGAGTCGACCGGCCTGCCCGCGGACTCGGTCCAGGCCGTCGACGCCGCCGACCGGGCCTCGGCGGCACACCTGATGAGGGCCCGTGGGCTGGTGGACCTGGTGATCCCGCGCGGCGGTGCCGGGCTGATCCGTACCGTGGTCGAGGAGTCGACCGTGCCGGTGATCGAGACCGGGGTCGGCAACTGCCATGTCTACGTGGACGCCGCCGCCGACCTCGACATGGCCTTGGCCATCGTGCTGAACTCCAAGACCCACCGCACCAGCGTGTGCAACAGCGCGGAGTCGTTGCTGGTGCACGAGGCGGTCGCCAAGGACTTCCTCCCGGTGCTGGTGGACGCGCTGCAGTCCGCGGGTGTGACCATCCACGGGGACGCGGCCTTCCAGGATGCCTCGGAGCACGTGCTGTCCGCGACCGAGGAGGACTTCGCCACCGAGTACCTCTCGTGGGACATCTCGGCCGCGGTCGTGAGCTCGCTCGACGACGCCGTCGAGCACATCCGGACGTACTCCTCCGGGCACACCGAGGCGATCGTCACCGGTTCCCTGTCCGCGGCCCGGCAGTTCGCACGGCAGGTCGATGCGGCTGCCGTCATGGTCAACGCCTCCACCCGGTTCACCGACGGTGCGCAGTTCGGCTTCGGGGCCGAAATCGGCATCTCCACCCAGAAGCTGCACGCACGAGGACCCATGGGGTTGCCGGAGCTGACCACCACGACGTACGTGATGTCGGGATCCGGCCACGTGCGCTGAGCAACGCCGCGCCGGGATAGCCTGTCCCTCATGAACGCCCTCTACCTGGCCGCCGAGGAGACCGCGGAGCACGGCGACCCGGCCGTCCACCCGATTCTCGTCGGGGTGATCGCCTTCGGCCTCCTCATGGCCCTGCTGCTCTTCACCCTCGGGTACGGCAAGGGACGCCCCCACTCCTGATGGGTCACCAGTGATGGCAGGGCGGCGGCGCCGGGTCGGAGTTATGGGCGGCACCTTCGACCCCGTGCACCACGGCCACCTCGTCGCTGCCAGCGAGGTGCAGGCGTGGTTCGACCTCGACGAGGTGGTCTTCGTGCCGACGGGGCAACCGTGGCAGAAGGTGGGCCGGACGGTCTCCAGCGCCGAGGACCGCTACCTCATGACGGTGATCGCAACCGCGTCCAACCCGCGGTTCACGGTGTCCCGGGTGGACATCGACCGGGGGGGCCCGACGTACACCATCGACACCCTGCGTGACCTGGGCGGCCGGTTCGATGACAACGACCTCTACTTCATCACCGGTGCCGACGCACTGGCTCGGATCCTGACATGGCGTGACCACGGCGAGATCTTCGAGCTTGCTCACTTCGTCGGGTGCACGAGACCCGGACACGCCATCAATGACTCGACGCTGGACGGTCTGCCGCACGACCGGGTGAGCATCGTGGAGATCCCGGCGCTGGCGATCTCCTCGACGGACTGTCGCGCCCGGGTCGATCGTGGCGAGCCGGTCTGGTACCTCGTGCCCGACGGCGTCGTCCAGTACATCGCCAAGCACCGGCTCTACACCTCCACCGCGACCCCCGCCATCGAAGGAACTGCATGACCGCGACCTCCCAGGCCCACGAGCTGACCACACTCGCCGCGCAGGCGGCCTCGAACAAGCTGGCCGATGACATCGTGGCCTTCGACGTCTCCGACAGGCTCGCCATCACCGATGTCTTCCTCATCTGCTCGGCCTCCAACGACCGGCAGGTACGCGCCATCGTCGATGCCGTCGAAGAGGCGCTGCGTACGGCTGGAGAGCGCCCGGTCCGTCGGGAGGGTCACCGCGAGGGACGATGGGTGCTGCTCGACTACGTCGAGATCGTGGTCCATGTCCAGCACGAGGAGGAGCGCTTGTTCTACGCCCTGGAACGCATCTGGCGCGACTGCCCCCAAATCGAGCTGCCAGCGTCCGTGGCCGGCGGCCGCCCGGCTGATGCCGGCGCGTGAGTCTGCGTCAGCTCGTCCTGTGGCGGCACGGCCGTACCGCCTGGAACGCCTCTGGACGCATCCAGGGCCAGACCGACGTGCCGCTGGACGACGTCGGTCGCGCGCAGGCGCGTGACGCAGCGGCCCGGCTCGCCTCGCTGAGTCCGACATTCATCGTCAGCAGCGACCTGTCGCGTGCCGCGGACACGGCCGAGGCGCTCGCTGAGCTGGTCGCGCTCTCGGTGACACGTGATCCACGGCTGCGTGAGATGGCCTTCGGCATCCGCGAGGGACTCACCCACGAGCAGACGTTCGAGCAGCACCCCGAGGCGATGGCCGCCTTCGTGGCCGAGCCGTCGACCCTGTTGCCAGGAGCCGAGTCGTACGCCCAGGTGGGTCGGCGGGTCGCCGCCTCGATCCGCGACAGCTGCGCCCGACTCGAACCGGGCCAGACCGGCGTGCTCGTGGGACACGGAGCGGCCATGCGAGTCGGGATCTGTGCCTTCCTGGCGGTGCCGGAGCAGATCTGGTTCCGCTTCGGTGGCTTCTCCAACTGCTCGTGGGCGGTCCTTGCGGACCGCCGTCGGGGGTGGTGCATCACCGAGTGGAACGCCGGCTCGCTCCCCGAACCGGTGCTGTCCGACGACGAGCGTGACAACGCGTAGTCAGATTTCGTGCGCCGGGATGCCGGCGCTATGCTGGGTGCCGCTTCACCAGGTGTTCACCCGCACCGGTCAAGGGGCTTTGGCGCAGTTGGTAGCGCGCTTCCATGGCATGGAAGAGGTCAGGGGTTCGAATCCCCTAAGCTCCACCAGACCACAGGCCCTTCCAGAGCCACAGCAGCCGCCCGCCTCCGCCTCCTCTCTGACGATGCACCACCGGCTGTCGTCAACCAGATGGTTGACAACAATCTGCCCTCGGTCGTACTGTCGTTCCCAACCAATCGGTTGAGTACGACGGCAGGAGACGTACTGTGACAGGCGATCCGCTCTCCCGGGTATTCGCGGCCCTCGCAGACCCGACTCGCCGCGACATCGTCGCCCGGCTCTCGATCGGCGACGCCACGGTCGGTCACCTGGCCGAGCCCTACGGCGTCTCGGTCCAGGCCGTCTCCAAGCACCTCAAGGTGCTGGAGGACGCCGGATTGGTGAGCCGCAGCCGGGATGCCCAGCGCCGGCCCTGCCACCTCGAAGCAGAGACCTTCGAGCTGATGACGAAGTGGATCGAGCGGTACCGCTTGCAGGCCGAGGAACGCTTCGGCCGCCTCGACGCCGTGCTGGCGGCCATGGACGACCAGCACACGACCCACCACCACCACCAAGGAGCGGCATCATGACCCCCATCACGACGAACGAGACCCGGATCGAGGCCGACCCCGATCTGCGGTCCGCATCATTCGCGACTTCGACGCAGCTGCCGGCCGGGTCTATCGGGCGTGGACCGACCCGCACCTGGTCGCGCAATGGCTGGGCCCGAAGAGCACCACCACCCAGATCGACACGTGGGACGCGCGTACCGGAGGCAGCTACCGCTACTCGACCTGGTGCGAGGGCGAGCAGCTCGCCAGCTTCTACGGCTCCTTCCACGAGCTGCGACCCGACGAGCGGCTGGTGCAGACGTTCACGTACGAGGGTTATCCCGACGGCGTCTGCCTCGAGACCATGACCTTCGAGGACCTCGGCGACGGCCGCACACGGGTCACCGGGCTCTCCGTCGTCGACACGATGGAGGCCCGCGACATGATGATCGCCAGCGGGATGGAGGCCGGCGTGGTCGAGGGTTACCAGAAGCTCGACGCCCTCCTTGCGGAGGAGTGACGCGCGCGGAGTCTCTGGCAGCGGTGGGGGTCAGCCCGCCCAGAGCAGTGGCACCCCCGCTGCGCGGCACCGCGCGGCGACGTCACCGGAGGAGCCGCCTGGACGGTCAGCTTGGTGGCGTCAGCGAGGACGGCGACCTGTCCGGACCGTGCCGCGACCCGCTCCTTGACCACGGTCTCCTCCAGTGTCGGTTCGCCGACCCCGCGGGCCGGGTCCACCGCGTCGGCGCCGAGGAACGCGTGCTCGAAGGAGAGCCGCTCGAGCGCGAGGTCGGTCAGCGGTCCGATCAGCCCGTGGCTCATCCGACGTACCCGTCCCCCCAGCAGCACCACGTCAACCCCCTCGGCGTCGGCCAGCGCTACCGCCGTCTCCAGGCCTCGGGTGACGACCGTGAGCCCCGCATGGGCCGGTGAGGTCGCCAGTCGTCGCGCGAGGGCGCCGCAGGTGGTACCGGCGTCGATGAAGACGGTGCCGGAGGTCGGCACCATCTCCAGCGCCGCGGTGGCGATCGCGGCCTTCGCGGCGCGGGCCAGCTTCGTGCTCTCTGCGATGTGCCGCTCGTGGAACGCCTCGCGCGCCAGTGCCCCACCGTACGTCCGTGCGATCTGTCCCGTCGAGGTCAACCTGGCGAGGTCACGGCGCACCGTCGACGGCGACACGGCGAGCCGGCCGGCGAGCTCCTCGACCTGGGTCACGCCGTCGCGCAGCAGCGTCAGCAGGGCGGTGTGCCGCTCGCGAGTACCGCGTCTGGTCGTGCCGGTCATGCGAACACGGCGTCAGCCGCCGTACGCCCGGCGGATCTGGGGGACGTACGGGCTGTACTCCACGCCCGCCAGGTAGGCCGAGAGCATCGTGCCGTGGTCGGCCTTGCCGCTGCCGGCGATGTCGAACGCCGTGCCGTGGTCGACCGACGTACGCAGGATCGGCAGTCCCACCGTGACCGAGATGGTGCCGTCGAAGTCGAAGGTCTTGGCCGCGATGTGCCCCTGGTCGTGGTACAGCGACAACACGCCGTCGAAACGCCCGGTGAGACCCTGGTGGAACACCGAGTCGGCCGGGATCGGGCCGGCTACCTCGAGACCCTCGGCGCGGGCGTCCTCGCAGCCCGGCGCGATGTGCTCGATCTCCTCGTCGCCGAAGGCGCCGTTCTCACCACCGTGCGGGTTGAGTGCCGCCACCGCGAGCCGGGGCTGCTCGGTCCCGAACACCTTCAGCGCGGTCAGCGCCTCGCGCACCGAGTGGGTGATGCGCTGCCGGGTCAGCTGGTCGAGGGCCTTGCGCAGAGACATGTGCCGAGTGGCGAAGAAGATGCGCAGGTGGTGCGGTCGGCCGTCCTCGCCGACCCCGTTGCGGACCACGAACATGGTGTCCTGGCGAGTCACGCCGGTGAGCTCGCCGAGCATCTCGGTGTGCCCGAGGTGCTTGCTCCCGGTGGCCCAGATCGCCTCCTTGTTGATGGGCCCCGTCACGATGCCGTCGACCCGGCCGTCCATCGCGGCCCTCGTGGCGACCTCGATGGCCGTGACCGCGGCCTGACCGGCCCGCTTGTCGACGGCACCCCACTGCGGCAGTTCCCCTCCCAGCACGCCGATGTCCACGACGTCGATGACGCCCTCACCGGCCGGCTCGCTCGAGAAGTCGTCGAGCTCGCGGACCTCGACGTCGAGCCCGGCGGCACGGACGCCGCGGCGGAGCGCTTCGGCGTCGCCGACAGCCACGCCGTGGTGTGCATCGTCACCGGCCGTCGCGGCCAGCGTCATGGCGGTGATCTCGGGGCCAATACCGGCCGGGTCGCCGAGGGTCACGGCGAGAACGGGGTGAGTCATGGGCGTCTCCTTGGAGGACGAGGCGGTCATCAGGTGGTCTCGCGGGACTGGGCGGGCTGGACGCGGCGGCGGCGGCCGTCGGCGG
>JACCXZ010000118.1 GCA_013696745.1 Nocardioidaceae bacterium
ACGAGGCCAGGCCATCGAGCTGCGGTGGTCCTGGTCGTGGGGTCGACCATGGTGCTCGTCGTACTGCCGATCGCACGGCTCGTCCAGATCGTGCTGGGCGAGGGCGCCCGCGACCTGGGCGAGGTCCTCACCGCTCCGGGACTCGGTACGGCCGTGCTGAACACCATCGTCCTGGCCGTGCTGGTCACCGTGATCGCTGTACCGGCGGGAACGCTGATGGCGCTGGGTCTGCGCCGTGCCGACCTGCCCGGACGCGGCTTCTGGCGGATGGCCGTGCTGCTGCCCGTCGTGGTCCCGGAGTTCGTGCTGGCCTACAGCTGGACGCAGGCCTACGGCAGGGCCGGGTTCACCGGCGCCCTGTTCGGGTTGGAGTGGGAGGGGGTGCTCGGGTTCGGCGGCGTCCTGGTCGTCCTCGTGGTGAACGCCGTACCCCTGGCGTACCTGCTGGCCGCGGTCGGACTGGCCGCTCGCGGCGAGCCGAACCTCGAGCGGGCAGCCCGGGCGTGCGGCGCCGGCGCCGCGACCGTCCTGCGCACCGTCACCCTCCCGCTGCTGCGTCCTGCCATCGCCGCCGCAGCGGTCCTGGTGTTCGTGTTGACACTGGGCACCTTCGCCATCCCCCAGGTGATGGGCGCACCGGCCGGGTTCACGACCGTGACGACGAGGATCTACGCCGACCTGGCTCGCGGCAGCGATCCGTTCACGTTCATCGAGGCGGTCGCGCTCGCGCTGCTTCTCGTGGTGCTCGCTGTCCTCGTCATCGCTCCCGCGGACACCGTCCTCGGGCCGAGGTTGCGGGTGACACGGGTGGCAGAGGCCGAAGGGGCACCGATCGTCGCGGCCCGCACTAGCGCGAGCAGGTGGATGGCTGCCGGACTCGGGTGCTACCTGCTTGCCGCGGTGGCACTACCGCTCCTGGCCCTGGTGTCAGCGGCCCTCACCCGTGCGATCGGGATTCCGCCGAGCCCCGCCAACTGGACCCTGGACCACGTCACGTCGGTGCTCGACCAGCGCACGGTCGAGGCAGTCGGACGCAGTCTCGGGTTGGCCTTCCTCGCCGCGACCCTGCTCACCGTGCTCGGCGGATGTGTCGCCGTGCTCGAACGCCGCCGGTCCGGACGCTGGGTCGGAACCCTCATCACGCTCACCCTGGTGCTGCCCGGGTCGACCCTGGCGGTGGCGCTGCTGATCACCTACGGACGATGGTTCGGCGGGACCCTCACGCTGGTCCTGCTGGCCTACCTGGCCAAGCTGTGGGCCTTCGCACACCGCCCGATCTCAGGCGCCCTCGACCGGCTGCCCCCGGAGGAGATGCACGCCGCACGCGCCAGCGGGGCGAGCACGCTCACCGCGGTCCGCACGGTGGCCCTACGACCGCTGGCCCCGGCACTGCTCTGCGCCTGGCTGGTCTGCTTCGTCATCGCATTGCACGAGGTCACGATGTCCAGCCTGCTCTACGGCCCCGGCAGCGAGACCCTGGCGGTGGTGGTCCTCAACAGCCAGGAGCTGGGACGGATCGGCCAGACGGCGGCCCTGTCCTTGCTGCTCACCGTGCTGATGGCCGTACCGGCACTGCTGCTGTGGATGGTCCTGCGCTGGTTGCGGACCGCCCATGCCTGAATCCGTCGTACGTGAGGTTCTCGACGTCCGTGACCTCACGGTCGAGTACGACGGGGTGGTGGCACTGCACGAGGCCAGCGTGAGCGTCGGGTCCGGAGAGGTTCTCGCCCTGCTCGGTCCGTCGGGGTCGGGCAAGTCGACGCTGTTGTATGCCGTAGCCGGGTTCCGGCCCCCCAGCGCGGGAGAGGTCTGGTTGCACGGACGGCTGGTCGCCTCAGCTCACCGGGTCGAGCCACCCGAGCGCCGTGACGTGGCCGTGGTCTTCCAGAACTACGCCCTGTGGCCGCACCTCTCGGTGATCGACACCGTCGCCTATCCCGCTCGTCGACGCCGGGTGCCGCGCGCACAAGCCCGTCGGGAGGCGCTCACGATCCTGCAGCGGCTCCGCGTCGCCCATCTCGCGGACCGGCGGCCCGCGGAGTTGTCCGGAGGGGAACAGCAACGGGTCGGCCTGGCGAGAGCGCTGGCGCGCAACGCGTCGCTGTACCTCTTCGACGAGCCGACGGCGCACCTGGACACGCACGTCCGGGGGCTGTTCCTCGCCGAGCTCGTGTCGCGCCAGCGGGCCAGCGGTGCCGGCGCGCTCTACGCCACGCACGACGCCGAGGAGGCCCTCGGCCTGGCCGACCGAGTGGCACTGTTGAACGCTGGGCGGATCGTCCAGGTCGGTACGCCGGGCCAGGTCTACGCCGAGCCGGTGGATCTGTGGGCAGCTCGGCTGACGGGTCCTGCGTCGGTGCTCGTCGAGGGAGATCGGCAACTTCTCGTACGACCGGGGTGGGCCGGTCTGGGTGGAGACCTGTCCGGCCGGGTGAGTGCGGTGTGGTTCCGAGGACCGCACTCGGACCACCTGGTGGAGACCGCGCGAGGCAGCCTGCTCATCCGCGAGCCGGGGCCGCCGCGGTGCCGGGTCGACGACGAGGTCTCGTGGAGTCTGCACCGCCACTGGGCCCTCGGTGCATAGGCGCTCAGCCCAGGGTCATCGCGGGGCCTGAACGAGCCCCCGCGTCGTTGACGATCGCCACGTGCCGCTGGGTGTAGTGCTTCAGTGACCCGAGCTGGCGTGCATCCAGACGGTCGCACACCCACTCCCAGTGCAGCGACACCCAGTCGCCGACCTCGAGCTCGGCGAGCAGTCCGACCCCGTCGAAGGACCGGATGACGGTCTCGGTCTGCAGGGGGCCGAACCCGAGACGCCGACCGTCCCAGGTCAGTGGGGACGACTCGACGACCACCTGATCGCCGTGCAGGGCCAGCACACGGCCCCACCGGATGCGGCACTGGTCCAGCACGGTGAGGGCCTGCGCGGCCCTGCGGTCGTCACCCAGCAGCCCGACCCAGGGGTAGATGCAGAAGACCACGAAACTGTGGTGCGGGACTCCACCGGCGATCACCCCGTCGGTGAGATTCGAGAACCGAGGGCCGGCCCGGTGCCGGAAGCGGTCCTCCATCGACCCGCCGATGGCCGTGGTCCCGATCCGGTCCAGCAGCGGATTGCCCACCCAGTAGGCCTCCACCACTCGCCGGTCCAGCGGGTCCGAACAGCCCGTCGCCCCGGCAATCAGCTCCAGGTACGGCCACGCCCCCGCGAACTCGCGCGCCTGTGCCCGGAGCCCACCGTCGACGGTGCCGGACACGCCGTACTCGAAGAATGCCGTGCTGTCCGCCGGCCCGCAGTACCCGTGGTGGTTGGGGGGAAACGCGTACTGGACGAACAACAGCGGACCGGAGGTCTGCCCACTCGATGGGTGCGGGCGCACTGCATCGGTGCGCAGGACCAGGCGCGGATCTGTCTGCATCGCGATCACTTTCCCGACAAGCGTGATGACGGGTCGACCCTACTCCTGAGTGCCGCGGTAGCCGGGGGACTGCTCGCGGCCGGACACGATGCTCCCGACCGGTGAGCGCAGCGCTGGTGGGAGCAGCGAGCTGCAGTCCGCGCCGGCGCAATTCCTGAGTCGCTGCAGCTCTGCGGCAAGCAGCTTGCGCTGCTTCGCGTGCTCGGCCAGCCGGACGACGTTGCGGAGCTGGCGCGGGTCGGTAGCCATGTCGTACATCTCCCTCTCGCCTGACGTGTGCTCTACGTAGAGCCATCGGTCGGTACGCAGGCCGCTGCTGGCGCGCTTCGGGGCGCGCAGCGTCTGCACGTCCTCCTCATCGAAGGCAGCGGCGTTCTCCTCGCTGGCGAGCAGGTCACGTGCACCGGACTCGGTGAGGATCCCGCGGTTCCAGGCACGGTGCCGGTTGAGGGCGTCGCGCATGACCCTGCCGTCAGTCACGGTGTCCGGCCGGACGCCCGCCGCGTCAGCGAAGGTGGGGGCGAGGTCGACCGTGGAGATGGGTGCCTGGCGCAGCTCGCCGCGCGGGATGCCCGGGCCCCGGATGAGCAGCGGGACCCGCAGCGACGGCTCGTAGGGCAGGATCTTGCCCTGCCGGATCCGGTGCTCGCCGGCGAAGTAGCCGTTGTCGGCGGTGAACGCGATAATGGTGTTGTCCAGCTCGCCGTTGCGGCGCAGCCTGTCCACGATCCGCTCGACCTGTTCGTCGAGCACGTACACCGCTTCAGCGCGCTGGCGCGACGCGTTGAGCATGGCCCGGCGCTCGGCCTTGTTGATCGGCACCAGCGAACGGATGAACTCGGGCTTGCCCGTCAGCGGCGCGTCGGGGTCACCGATCAGCCCGGGGGGCTCGGTGATGACGCGGTCGAACCTGCCCTTGACCCAGTCCGGACGGGCCGTGGTCTTGATCAGAGTGCGCTCACCGTCGTCGCGAAGGACCCGTCGCGGGTCGTCGGGCTCACGCGGCGTGCCGAAGTGGGGGGCGACGAACGACGTGTAGAGGAAGAAGGGGGCTCCGGCGCTCGCGAAGTCGTCGATCATGTCGATGCTCTGGTCACCGAGCATGCCGGACTGGTACTGCCCGGGCTGTGGGGTGACCGTGCCGTTGACGTTCAAGGTGGTGTCGAAGAACTGGTACGTACCGCCGGACCATGGGGGGTCCACGCCGCCGCGGTCGATCGCACCGCGCCAGTCGTCCCACCCGGGCGGGATGTACGTCGAGGGAACCGTGCCGTCGGGAGGCTCCTGGTACCCGTACCCGTTGAGGTACTTGCCGGTGAAGCCAGTCTGGTACCCCGCCTCGGAGAGCCATACCGCCAGCGTGGAGCTGTCATCGAAGGACTGAAAGCCCCAGGGTTTCTCGTGCGACCACACCTTGTGGTTGTGCGTGTACTGCCCGGTCAGGAACGACGCGCGAGCCGGGCAGCACAGCGGGTACGGGGAGAACGAGTTGCTGAAAGTCACGCCCCGGCCGCCCAGCAGGCGGCGCGTCCTGGGCATGTAGCGCATGTCGTCGGCGCGCATGTCGTCCGCCATGATCACCACGATGTTGGGACGCTCGTCCGCAGCCTGCGGGGCCGCGGCTGTCTCCCCGGGCACGCCCTGGCCTGCAGGTGCAGCCTGCGCCGTCATGGTCGTGGCGCCGGACAGCAGACCGAGCGCCGCTGCCGCCGCCGCGAACCTTATGGCGGGCGCCGGGCGGCGCCCTCGTGACCGGACCAGCATGTCATCTCCCTGAGTGTCTGGTGGGCGCATTCGCCATGGAACAGTACAGATCCGGCGGCCGATGTGCCCTCAGCTCGGGGGCCGGGCACGCGCCTGCCCGCGCAGCAGATCGACCACTGCATGGTCGATGCGGTCCTCGACCATGCGCATCTCGTAGTTGTTCGTCCCGACCCATTCCTCGAGTGTGCGATGGCCGCACTGTGTAGCCAGCCTGTCACACTCCGCACGGAGCACGGGGTCGATCGGGATGAGATCACTGTCGTCGGGACGCTCGAGGTACAGGTGGTGCAGCCGCAGCAGCCGGTCGAGCTCGTCGGTCGGACTGGGATGGTCGTCCACCCGCAGGTCGGCCACCACGTCGGACATCTCCATGAAGCCGCCCTTGTCGCGCACCACCAGCACGGCGGCCGACTGCCGCCCGCGGGCGTCACCGCCGGCCCGGTCACCGGCTCTCAGCGCCGCCACCAGCCGGTCGCTCAGGTGCGGAAGTGAGGCGCTGCCGTGCCACGACGCCACCATCGCGTCGACCACCTCGGCGCCGACCAGGCAGTTGCCCTGGACACTCAGGCCGTGCTCGGTGCGGTGGCCGGCCCAGCCGATGCAGTCACTGCCGGTGTGTGCCGCTGCCTCACCGAGGCGGTCGACGACGCCGAGCTGGCGGTGCGACCCCCGGGGATCGGCGTCCACGAGGCGTCGCACGCTCTCGTCGGCGCCCGTCCCGTCGGCCAGCAGCGCCAGTCCCCTCGGCCGGTAGGTCAGGTTCACGTCGGCCTGCGTCGCCAGCGCACCCGCGCTGGGCGAGGCCGCCGGGACGAATGCACCCACGGACAGGAACTTGGAGGCGACGGCCACACCCCAGGTGCGGCCGTCGGGGCTGCGCGTCACGATCGAGAAGGTCACCGGTTCACCGTAGCTCTGCAGCCGTGCCCGTCTGTCCGGTGGCCGAGCCGAGCGGTGTCGGTACCTACGAGCATGAGTAGGTTGTTCGACGACCAGGCGGCGTCGTCCGCCGCAGCGCAGGTGCCGAACCCAGAGGAGATCCGCGTGCGAATAGGTGTGCTCACCGGCGGTGGTGACTGTCCCGGGCTGAACGCCGTGATCCGAGCCGTCGTGCGCAAGGGCGTGACCAGCTACGACATGGAGTTCGTGGGTTTTCGCGACGGCTGGCGTGGTCCGCTGGACAACCAGACGATGGAGCTCGGCATCCCGCAGGTGCGCGGCATCCTGCCCCGCGGCGGGACGATCCTCGGCTCCTCGCGCACGAATCCGTTCGCCATCGATGACGGGGTGGAGCGGATCACGAGCAACCTCGCCGCTGCCGGGGTCGAGGCCCTCGTCGCCATCGGTGGTGAGGACACGTTGGGCGTGGCCACCCGGCTCGCCGAGCTCGGGGTCGACGTCGTCGGGGTCCCCAAGACCATCGACAACGACCTGTCCGGGACCGACTTCACGTTTGGCTTCGACACGGCTGTGAACATCGCCAGCGAGGCGATCGACCGCCTGCACACCACGGCGGAGTCCCACCACCGCGTCCTCGTGGTCGAGGTCATGGGCCGTCACGCGGGATGGATCGCCCTGCACAGCGGGATGTCCGGCGGCGCCAACATCATCCTGATTCCGGAGCGGCCGTTCGACATCGACAAGGTGTGCGCACAGGTAGAAAGCCGATTCGCGACCAGGTTCGCCCCGATCGTCGTCGTCTCCGAAGGCGCCGTGCCGGTCGAGGGCACCATGTCGCTCACCAGTGGCGAGGTCGACGAGTTCGGGCACGTGCGCCTCGGCGGCATCGGTGACCGCCTGGCCAAGGAGATCGAGCAGCGCACCGGCAGCGAGTCACGTGCGGTCGTGCTCGGTCACATCCAGCGCGGCGGTACGCCGACCGCCTTCGACCGCTGGCTGGCCACCCGGTTCGGTCTGCACGCGATCACCGCTGTCCACGAGGGCGACTTCGGCACCATGGTGGCCCTGCAGGGCACGCACATCGTCCGGGTACCGCTCGCCGAGGGCACCGGCACGCTGAAGACCGTGTCACCCGAGGAGTACGACGAGGTGAGCGTGCTGCTGGGGTAGCCGGTTGTCGCGGCGATCCTCAGCCGGTGAACAGGCTGACGGTGCCGCGCAGCGTCGCGAAGACGCCGTACGCGAGTGGGACCACGACCAGCGCCCAGGTGAGCGTCAACCGGCCCGTGCTGACAGTGTCGGTGTCGTCGGTTGAGGGCTGCTGCTGGTCGCTCATTGGACTGCCGCCTTGTCAGACTCGGGGGTGGTCTCGTGGAACCGGTCGTGCACCGGGCGGATGAGCAGGTTGGCGACGAACCCGACGCCGAGCACACCGACCATGGTGAACAGCGCCGGCTGGTAGGCCGAGGAGGTGAGCTCGCCCGGCTCGCCGCCGGAGAAGTCCAAGAATCCGTTGACGATCAGCGGGCCGGCGATGCCGGCCGCCGACCACGCGGTGAGCAGCCGGCCGTGGATCGCTCCGACCTCGAAGGTGCCGAACAGGTCCTTCAGGTACGCGGGCACGGTCGCGAACCCGCCGCCGTAGAAGCTGATGATGATCGCCGCGAACGCCACGAACAGCACGAGCGACGACGAGCCGATCAAGGCGAGGCCGAGGTACAGGATCATGCCGACGCCGAGGTAGATCATGTAGATCGGCTTGCGACCGATCACGTCGGAGGTCGAGGACCATCCGAACCGGCCGGCCATGTTGAAGATGGACAGCAGGCCGACGAAACCGGCCGCGCCGGCGACCGCGGTGGAATTGTCCGGGAAGAAGTCGCCGATCATCGGCTCGGCCTGCTCCAGGATGCCGATGCCGGCGGTGACGTTGCAGAACAGCACCGTCCACAACAACCAGAACTGGGGCGTACGGATCGCGGTGTCGGCCGAGACGTTGGCCGTGGTGACCATCGACCTGGCCTTCGTCGTGGACGGGTCGTACCCCTGGGGCTTCCAGTCGTCGGCCGGCACCTTGATGGTGAAGGCGCCGAACATCATGAATGCCAGGTAGATGGCGCCCAGCGTGACGAACAGGGCGGCAACGGCATTGCCGCCCTCGAAACGCGAGCTGTAGAACTCGAGCAGGTTGGAAGACACCGGGCTCGCAATCAGCGCGCCGCCACCGAAGCCCATGATCGCCATGCCGGTCGCCAGGCCCGGGCGGTCGGGGAACCACTTGATCAGCGTGGAGACCGGCGAGATGTAACCGATTCCCAGCCCGATGCCACCGATGAAGCCGTAGCCGAGGTAGACCAGCCACAGCTGCTCGGTCGCGATGCCGAGCGCGCCGACCATGAACCCCGTGGACCAGCAGCACGCGGCCGCGAACATCGCCTGGCGGGGACCACCGTGGTCGACCCACTTGCCGGCGATCGCGGCCGACAGACCGAGCATGACGATCGCGATGGAGAAGATGATGCCCACCGCGGTCAAGCTGGAGTCGAAGTGCTCGACCAGGTCGGTCTTGTAGACGCTCGTCGCGTACGCCTGACCGATGCACAGGTGCACCGCCAGTGCTGCGGGTGGGATCAGCCAGCGGTTGAAGCCCGGTCCGGCGATCGTCCGCTCGCGGGCAAGGAACGAGGGTGTCTTCGTCGCAGCCGCGTCAGTTGAGTCGGTCACCCGCATCAGCATGCAGCAGGCTGCGGATCCCGCAACTCGCACCGGTGGGTGACCGGACGAGCGGTCGGTGCCCGCGCGGTGGACGGCGGGTGAGGCGCGCGTACCCTGGTCCGGTGAGCATTCCCTCCCTGGCTGACCTGCATGCCCGTGCGCCGGCTCAGCAGCCGACCTGGCCGGATGAGGCCGAGCGGGACCGCGTGGTGGCCAAGCTGCGGCGGCAGCCGCCGCTGGTCTTCGCCGGCGAGTGCGACCGCCTGCGCGATCAGCTTGCCGAGGTCGCCGCCGGCCGCTCGTTCCTGTTGCAGGGCGGTGACTGTGCCGAGACGTTCGACGGGGTGAGCGCCGACAACGTGCGCAACAAGCTGCAGGTGCTGCTGTCGATGGCGGTCGTGCTGACCTACGCCGCCAGCGTGCCGGTGGTGAAGGTGGGACGGATCGCCGGACAGTACGCCAAGCCGCGCTCATCCGGCTCGGAGACGCGCGGAGCAGTGACGCTGCCGGCGTACCGCGGCGACGCCGTCAACGGGGTCGCGTTCGACGAGCACACCCGCCGGCCGGACCCCCAGCGACTGCTTGACGTCTACAACGCGTCGGCCGCGACCCTCAACCTCGCCCGCGCCTTCGTGACCGGCGGTTATGCCGACCTGCGCCAGGTGCACACCTGGAACACCGACTTCGTCCGGACAAGCCCGGTGGGAGCACGCTACGAGGCACTCGGCGCCGAGATCGACCGAGCGCTGGCGTTCATGGACGCCTGCGGGGTCAACCCCGACCAGCTCAACACAGTCGACTTCTTCGCCTCCCACGAGGCGCTGATCTGCGACTACGAGCAGCCGATGACGCGCATCGACTCGAGGACCGACCAGCCGTACGACGTCTCGGGGCACTTCTTGTGGATCGGTGAACGCACCCGCCAGCTCGACGGCGCCCATGTCGAGCTGCTGTCGCGGGTCCGCAACCCGATCGGCGTGAAGTTGGGTCCGACCACGACGCCGGACGACGCCATTGCGCTCGCCGAGCGGCTCGACCCCGAGGGCGAGCCTGGTCGGCTGACGTTCATCACCCGGGTCGGCGCACAACGCGTGCGTGACGTGCTGCCCCCCTTGATCGACAAGGTCACCGCCGCCGGCGTGCAGGTCGCCTGGGTCTGTGACCCCATGCACGGCAACACCTTCGAGACCTCCAACGGTTACAAGACCCGGGAGTTCGACTCGATCATCGATGAGGTGCAGGGCTTCTTCGAGGTGCATCGCGGGCTCGGCACCTGGCCGGGCGGGTTGCACGTCGAGCTCACCGGTGATGACGTCACCGAGTGCATCGGCGGCGGCGGGCAGCTCTCCGCGCTGGATCTCGTGAGCCGCTACGACTCCGTCTGTGACCCGCGACTGAACCGGGCCCAGTCGCTGGAGCTCGCGTTCCTGGTGGCGGAGATGCTGCGCGCCGCCTGAGGTCGGGACGTCGGTGCGTACGCTCACCCGCGTGATCGACCTGCGCAGCGACACCGTGACCGAGCCCACTGACCCGATGCGAGCCGTCATGGCCGCAGCCGAGGTGGGTGACGACGTCTACGCCGAGGACCCGACGGTCAACGCGCTCGAGGAGCGCGTCGCCGACCTGTTCGGTCACCAGGCCGCCCTGTTCTGCGTCACCGGGTCGCTGGCCAACCTGCTCGCGGTGCGCTCGGTCGTACCCGCCGGGCACGAGCTGCTGTGCGAGTCGCAGGCTCACGTCGCCCGCGCCGAGCTCGGGGCGCACGCCACCCTGTTCGGCGTCACCACACGGAACTGGTGCCATCCCCGTGGGTTGCTCGACCTGGCGCAGGTCGAGCGGCTGGTCGCCCCGGACCTCGGGCCGTACTTCGTACCGACGGCCGCGGTGTCGGTGGAGAACAGTCACAACTTCGGAGGCGGAGGGGTCACGCCGCTGGCCGACCTGCAGCGGCTGCGCGCGTTCGCCGACGAGCACGGTCTCGCGGTGCATGTCGACGGCGCCCGCCTGTGGAACGCGTCGGTGGCCACCGGGACCCCGATGCGTTCGTACGGTGCGGTGGCCGACGTGATGGCGGTCAGCCTGAGCAAGGGCCTCGGAGCGCCGGTGGGCTCGCTGCTGCTCGGATCGGCCCAGGTCATCGCCGACGCCCGGGTGTGGCGCAAGCGCCTCGGCGGGGGATGGCGTCAGGCCGGCGTGCTCGCCGCGGCCGGTCTGCACGCGCTGGACCACCACGTCGAGCGGCTCGCTGAGGACCACGCACACGCCCGGGTGCTGGCCCGGGCGTGCGGGGTCGACCCGGGGTCGGTCGACACCAACATCGTCGTGGTGCCGTGTACCGATGCCCCGACCGTGGTCGCGCAGGCACAGGCGGCCGGAGTACGGGTGGGTGCTGTCGGGTCGCGTGTGCTGCGCCTGGTCACCCACCTCGACGTGTCCGCTGCCGAGATTCGCCGCGCGGCCGACGTACTCGCCCCCCTCTTCCGGTGAACGCCCCCGCTGAGGGTAGAGAAGATGTGCGACACGCCGGCGTGTTCACGCAAGGCCTCTACCCCCAGCGGGGCGGGCGGTCAGGTCAGGTGTCGCCGAGGTAGAAGTGGGCGCCCTGGTCGTCGTGGCAGTCGGCAAGCATCCCGTACGGACGCTGGTCCGGCTCGCCGGCCGTGCCACCGGCAGCACGCACCCGCCTGATCGCGGCAGCCACGTCGGTGACCTTCCACATCGGTACGACGGCACCGGCGCGCCCGCCCGCCATGCCGGTCATCGGGCGGGCCTCGTCGATCTGCCACCCGTCCTCCACGCTGCCCTCGCTGGAGCCGTACCCGAGGACCGCGTCGTAGAACGCCCTGGCCCGGTCGGAGTCACGCACCTCCATGGTGATGTAGCCGAGGTCGCCCGGGACCGACCCGTTGGCCGCCGGGCGCACCTCACCGGGCTCGGGCGCATAGAGGAAGAACCGCAGACCTTGGTCGTCGGCGCAGTGCGCGACCACCCGACGCTCCTCGGTCACGGGATCCTGTGCCTGTCCGCCGGCCTCGCGCACGGCACGCACGGCCGCCTCGAGGTTGTCCACGGCGTAGGCGAGCAGCAACGTACCCGCCCCGGTCTCGACCGAGTCGTCCTGCCAGAGCCCGCGCGGCTGACTCAGGTTGGTGATGCGACGTCCGGGCGAGCCGGGCTCGTGCTCGGCGTACTCCCACCCGAGCACGTCGGCGTAGAACCGGGCCGCCTTCTCCATGTCGGGCGACCACCAGGACGCGTAGCCGACGTCGCCGTGTCGGATCGGCTCCACGTCGGGGTCGGGAGCACCCGGCGCCGGTCCGGCCAGCATCCAACGGTGACCGAACGGGTCGTACAGGCTGGCGTTGCGCTGACCGTAGTCGTCGTACGGCTCGCGTTCGACCCGACCACCGGCCGCCCGGACGCGTTCGAGCACCGCGTCGGTGTCGTCGACAGGCAGCATCAGGCTCACCGGCGTGCGGCCCGGTTCCGGTGCGGTGTAGCCCAGCTCATCGAAGGCGTCGGCGAGGTAGATCGTGCCGCCGCCCATCACGAGCTCGGCGTGCCCGATCCGATCGTCGTCCATCACGTAGGGTTCGCCCGCCAGCACGGCACCGAACGCGTCGACGTACCACGCGATCGCGGCTCGGGCGTCCGCCACGGCGAGGTATGGCACCGCACCCGGACGGGGGAAGCCGGCCGGGCCGACGGAGGACCGGGTGGTCGGTGTCTCGGCCATGGCGGTGTCGGTCATGGCGGTGTCGGTCATGGCGGTGTCGGTCAGCGCGGTGTCGGTCATGGGTTCCACTCCTCGGGGCAGGGACAGGGCGGTCTTGACCCGGGTCCGCAGCCGCAGCGCGAAGCCGGCGTCGGGGACCACGGGCTCGAGGGGTGAGGCCAGCGCGCCGAACGGATCGCTCGTTCCTCGCGCGACGCCCTCACCGCTCACTGGTCCACCATCCTCGTGTCGACGTTCTCCGATAGGGCGTCGATGCACCCCGGGTGCCACCAGGTCACTGCCCTGCTCGCTTGACGCGGACGATGTCCATCATGAGATCTGCAGGACCTGG
>JACCXZ010000128.1 GCA_013696745.1 Nocardioidaceae bacterium
CCGTGAAACTCGTCAAATGGGCCAAACGCTGGACCGACTAGAAACGCCTATCCGCGCGCGCTCTTAGTTTGAGCGTGAATCGGGGTCCCGGGGCTCGGGTGTGTTCGGGGGAGATCGTCAGTTCGAATCCCCTATCCTCCGCCAGCCGGGCACGTTGCCTAGACTGCGACGTGTGATCTTCAAGCCATCGACCCGTGCCCGTGTGGACGACGTGGCCGAGACCGACCTGCGATGAGCCTGAAGACGCCACTGACCTTGGCCGTCCTGGTGGCGGTCCTCATCGGCGGCTCCGTGGTCGGGTGGCAGCTCGTGACGGAGGAGATGCCGAGTCTGCGTGACAGCACCGCCAGCGACGGTCCGACCTGTGATGACCAGACCTTTGACTCCGGGTCGAGGCTGCAGTCCACCGCGGTGACGGTCAACGTCTTCAACGACGGCACAGTCTCCGGGCTGGCCGGCGAGACGTTGCGAGCGTTGCAGGACAAGGGCTTCATCGGTGGCGCCGCGACCGACAGCAGCGTCCGGATGCCCAACCGGAATGCCCTCGTGGTGGCGACCGAGCCGCGCTCTGCCCCGGTACGTCTCGTCAAGCGCCAGCTGAGGGGTCAGGTCGCCGTCCGCAGGGCGGAGGATGCCGACATTGGCACCGACGTCAACATCTACGTCGGCAACCGCTTCCAGGGGGTGGCGCGCAATGCCCGTACCTCGTTGAAGGTACGTGGCCAGACGACGGTCTGCGTGCCCGTCGACGAGTCGCTGCGCTGACCCTGCCGAACGTCAGGGCAGCCCACGGCGCCAGCCGGCCAGCCGCCCGTACCGTGACACTGCCTGCATCCGCTCCTCGGTCGCTTGTCGCACGGTCCGTGGGGTGACGATCAGCAACGCGTCGCCGCGCAGGATGCGGGTGCTTCGCTCGGGGACGAACGGCTTGCCGTCGCGCACGACCAGCGACACCGATGTCTCTCTCGGCAGCCGCAGCTCACCGACCTCCACACCGTGCAGCCGCGAGGTGGGCGGCACCTGGAAGTCCAGCAGCTCGGCCGACACCCGCTCCAGCGGCGCAGCCTCGACCTCGATCTCGCGTGGGCTACCCGGTGTGGCGACGCCGAGCACCGAGGCGACCCAGGGCAGCGTCGGCCCCTGCAGGAGCGTGTAGACCACGACCAGCACGAAGACGATGTCGAACAGGTCCTCCGCGCTGGGCACACCAGCCGACAGTGGGATCGTCGTCAGGACGATCGGGACGGCACCGCGCAGCCCGGCCCACCCGAGGAACAGCTGCTCGCGCAGCGGCATGCCGAACCATCGGGCGCAGACGAACACCGAGACCGGCCGGACGAGGAAGGTGAGCAGGGCACCGGCCGCCAGTCCGGTCCACACGTGCCACCAGGTCAGTCGGCCAGGGCTGGCCAGCAGGCCGAGCATGACGAACAGTCCGATCTGTGCCAACCATCCGACACCCTCGGCGAACGATCTCGTCGCGTTGCGGTGCGGCAGCTCGGTGTTGCCGAGCACGAGCGCCGCGACGTACACCGCCGCGAACCCGCTGCCGTGCAGCAGGGCGGCGCCACCGTACGCGAGCAGCGCCATCGAGAGCACCGCCAGCGGGTAGAGCCCGGACGATGGGAGGGCGGCACCGGCCAGGACGCGTCCCCCGAGCCAACCCACCAGCAAGCCGAACACGACTCCCAGGGCGAGCTCACCGACGATGATGAGGCCGATGACGACGGGAGGCTGCTCAGTCACGGCGCCGCTGCTGATCAAGGTCACCAGCAGAACCGTGGGTGCATCGTTGAGACCGGACTCCGCCTCCAGCGCTCCGCGCACCGTGGGGCGCAACGGCAACTGGCGCAGCACGGAGAAGACGGCCGCGGCGTCGGTGGGGGAGGTGACCGCACCGAGCAGGACGGCGAACTGCCAGTTGAGGCCGAGCAGGTAGTGCGCGGGAACGGCGACCAGTGCGATGCTCACCGCGACGCCGACCGTCGCCAGCAGGATGCCCAGCCCCATGGCTGGCCTGACGTCGTGCCACCTGGTGGTGAGACCACCCTCGGCCAGGATCAGGACGAGCGCTGCGAAGCCCAGGGCATGCGCCAGACCGGCGTCGTCGAACTGAATGCCGATGACCGACTCGCCGAGCGCGATGCCGATGCCGAGATAGACCAGCAGACTGGGCAGGCCGACCCCCACCGAGAGCCGCACGGCCAGGATGGCCGCGAGCAACACCGCAGCGCCCCCGAACAGAACGGTGTCGAGCTCGTCGATCGGCAAGGCGGCGGGCCCTTTCGCTGGCGGGACCCGATCCTATCGGGCAGCCCGCGTCGAGATCCGAGGGCTTGGCTACTCCCCACCGCCACGTGACCCGAAGATCGGAGCTCGGCGGTGAAAGGGTGCCGCTTCGCGCGTGTCCTCATCACCATCTCATGCTGGGCTGCTTGGCTGCCGGGCGTGACACTCGGCGGACCAGCCGGTGGACGAGAAGCTGCAAGGAGCGACGGACCATGATGCGCACCGGCTTGGAAGCACAACTGACCAGCCTGATCGGGCGATTCCAGGTCGTGCGCGACCTGACCCGCAGTCACGGCAACGCCTGCGTACTCGAAGTGACCGATGCCAACGGCAACCACTGGGTGGCCAAGCGACACGGCAGAGTCAACCCCTGGCTGCGGGAGCTACGCGCCTACCGACGCTGGACGCCGGCCCTGGGCGGCCACGCAGCCGTGTTGCACAGCGCCGACCGGACGACCTGCACCCTGGTGCTGTCCAAGCTGCCCGGCACCCGCGCCCCGAATGAGTCCGCCTCTCACAGCCGCGCTGGCCAGCTGCTGCGAGCGCTGCACACGTGTGCACCCTCGGTGCCGTACCCCGACTACGCCGCTGACGCCGAGGGGCGGCTCGACGAGCTGCTGAGGCGGGGATCAGCGCTGCTCGACCGACGCGAGATCGATTTCGCACGCGGTGAGGTCCGGGCCCTGCGCGAGCTGCCCGCCCCCTCGTCGGTTCCCTGCCACCTCGACTACGCGCCCCGCAACTGGCTCATCGACGACGCGCACTCACTTCGAGTCATCGACTTCGCGGGCGCACGGCGACAAGTCTGGGTACGGGACCTGCTGCGCATGCATTTCAGCAACTGGTGGCAACGACCCGACCTCCGCGACGCCTTCCTCGACGGCTACGGCCACCACCCGACGGACGCCGAGACGACACTGCTACTGCGATCCGCCGCCATCACCGCCGTGAACGGGATCGTGCGCGGCGCCGAGCACGACCTTTCCCACGTCAGCGAAGGCGGACGACAGATTCTTGCGCGGCTGCGGACCCGGTCGCCGTGAGGGAGCGTGCCGCACCCCGAAACGCAACAGCGGTGACCCCGTGCAAGTCGCTGACCTGCAGCGATGCTGCAGACCAATGGCGGTGGCGGTGGGATTTGAACCCACGGTGGGCGTTAACCCACACACGCTTTCGAGGCGTGCTCCTTAGGCCGCTCGGACACGCCACCGCCGTGCAGGCTACCCGACGACGCGGCGGCCCAACGAATCAAGGACCAGGCGCCCGGTGGCCGGCGAAGAAGTCCAGCAGCAGCGCGCGGCTGGCGTCCTCCAGCACTCCTGCGATCACCTCGGGGCGGTGGTTGAGCCGGCGGTCGCGCACCACGTCCCACAGCGATCCGACCGCACCGGCCCTGTCGTCGTACGCCCCGAAGACGATCCGGTCCACCCGCGACAGGACGGCCGCACCCGCGCACATCGTGCATGGTTCGAGCGTCACGACGAGGGTGGTGCCGCTCAGCCGCCACGACCCGAGGGCTGCCGCGGCCGAACGCAGCGCGACCACCTCGGCGTGTGCCGTCGGGTCACCGTCCCGCTCGCGTGAGTTGTGGCCCCGACCGATGACCTGACCAGCGGCATCGACCACCACCGCACCCACCGGCACGTCGCCGGAGGGCAACGCGAGGCCGGCCTGGTCGAGTGCCAACCGCATCCACCCGTCGTACGCGGAGGGGATCACACCGAGACCGCGTCGACCGCCGCCTGGAACTGTGACCCGAAGCCGAGCCGGCGTGCCACATCAGCCAGCACCTCGTCGGGATAGAGGTCCTCGTCGTCGCACAGCACGCCGAGATCCATCGCCGACACCCCGAGGTCGGCCACGATGCCGAGGTCTCCGGCCGGCTGCGGGTACTCGTCGTCGTCCGGCTCGGGAAGGTCGAGCTCGTCGATGATGCCGCTGGCCAGCTCCCACTCCGAAGCGGCCGTCACGTCGGAGAGCAGCAGCCGCGTGTGCTGGCCGAGGACGCGGGCGATCACGAAGAAGTCCTCGTCGACGCTCACCATGCCGATGGCGCCGGTGTCCGAGGGCCACGGACGCAGCGCAGTGAGCAGGGTCTCCAGGTCGTCGGCGCAGCGCTGGGACAGGGGCTGGACCTGCCAGACCTCGTCATCGCGGTAGGCGACCACCACGAAGTCGACCGAGCTCCGCGCCATGGCTCCTCCGCCGCTCGTCGGTCACGACACGTTGGTGTCGCGCAGTCGATCGTCGCAGAGACCGCGCAGGTAGGACAGTGCCAGTTCCGCGCCGGCGTTCCCGTCGGGGGCGGCGTGCGGGGATGCACTACGGTGCTGCGCATGCGCGTTCACGTGGCCGATCATCCGCTCATCACGCACAAGCTGACGGCCTTGCGGGACGAGCGGACCGACTCGCCGACGTTTCGGCGCCTTACCGAGGAACTCGTCACTCTGCTGGCGTACGAGGCCACGCGCCACGTCCGCACCGAGCCGCTGACGGTCACGACGCCGGTCGCCCAGGCCATCGGCGTCCGGCTGAGCAACCCGAAGCCACTGGTCGTGCCGATCCTGCGGGCCGGGCTCGGCATGCTCGAGGGGATGCAGCGGTTGCTGCCGACCGCCGAGGTCGGGTTCCTCGGGATGATCCGCAACGAGGAGACACTCGCCGCATCCACCTACGCCGAGCGGTTGCCGGACGACCTCGCCGGACGGCAGTGCTTCGTCCTGGACCCGATGCTCGCCACCGGCGGGACGTTGGCCGCGGCGGTCGACTTCCTGGTACGGCGGGGGGCCGACCACATCACCGCGATCACGCTGCTCGCCGCGCCGGAGGGGATCGAGCGCCTCGAGCAGGACACGTCGCACATCGGGGTGCCGATGACGCTGGTGACCGCCGCCCTGGACGAGAAGCTGAACGAGAAGGGCTACATCGTGCCGGGCCTCGGCGACGCGGGCGACCGGCTCTACGGAGTCGTGGACTGAACCGCTACAGCGCCTTCACGGCGTTGAGCAGCTTGCCCATGGTGTCCTTCGCGTCCCCGAACAGCAGCGTGGTGCGCGGGTCGAACAGCAGCTCGTTCTCGATCCCCGCGAAGCCGGGGCGCATCGACCGTTTCATGAAGACGACCTGCTCGGCCTGGTCGACGTCGAGGATCGGCATGCCGTAGATCGGTGCACTCGGGATCGTGCGAGCCCCGGGGTTCACCACGTCGTTGGCCCCGACGACGAGCACCACGTCGGTGTGCTTGAACTCGCCGTTGATGTCGTTCATCTCCTTGAGCTGCTCGTAGGGGACCTGGGCCTCGGCGAGCAGGACGTTCATGTGCCCGGGCATCCGACCCGCAACCGGGTGGATGGCGTAGTCGACGTCGATACCACGCTCGCCGAGCACGTCCACGAGCTCGCGCAGCGTGTGCTGGGCCTGCGCGACCGCGAGACCGTAGCCCGGGACGATGATCACCCGCTGGGCGTACGCCAGCAGGATCGCGACGTCGGCCGGTCCGGCGGACTTCACCGGCCGGTCACTGGCCATACCCGCCCCCTGGGTGGATCCACCCTTGAGCGCACCGAACAGCGTGTGGGCGACCGAGCGTCCCATGGCCCTTGCCATGAGCAGCGTCAGGAAGGTGCCGGCCGCCCCGACGAGCGTGCCACCGACGAGCAGCACGGTGTTGTCGAGGACGTAGCCGCCTGCGGCCACCGCAAGACCGGTGAACGCGTTCAGCAGCGAGATGACGATGGGCACGTCGGCGCCGCCCACCGGCAGGACCAACAGCGTGCCGACCACCAGACCGAGCAGCGCCAGCACCACGCCCACCCACAGGGCCGGCTGGAGCACCACGACGACCGCGAGCACGAGGGCCGCGACGAGCCCGCCACCGAAGGCGACCGGCAGGCCGGCGAAGATCACCGGACGGGTGGTCATCAGCTCCTGCAGCTTGGCGAAGGTGACCAGCGACCCGGAGAAGCTCACCGAGCCGACCACGACCGTGAACGCCGTGGCGACGAGGGCGAACTCCTCCACGCCGGCGCCGGTGCCAGCGTCGACGAACTCGTCGAGCTCGAGCAGCGCCACCAGCGCCGCCGCGCCTCCACCGACCCCGTTGAACAGCGCCACCAGCTGCGGCATCTGGGTCATCTGCACTCGTTGGGCCCCCAGCACGCCGACGAGCGAACCCACCGCGATGGCCACCAGGATCGGGACCAGGTGGTCCAGCTCACCCTCGAAGAACACCACCACGCACGCGACGAGCGCACCGACCGCACCGATCTGGTTGCCCCTGCGCGCTGTCCTGGGAGAGGACAGCCCCTTGAGGGCGAGGACGAAGCAGACCGCAGCGACCAGGTAGGCGAGCTGCACCCACACCGGGATCATGCGTCCTCCCCGCCGCGCGCCACCGGCTTCTTGCGGGCGGTGAACATCTGCAGCATCCGGTCGGTGACCACGAAGCCACCCACCATGTTGATGGTCGCGAGCACCACTGCCACCAGCCCGACCGCCAGCGCGAGGGTGCTCTCGGCATGCCCGGTCACCAGGATGGCTCCGACCAGGATGACCCCGTGGATCGCGTTGGCGCCGGACATCAGCGGCGTGTGCAGCACCGAGGACACCTTGGAGATCACCTCGATACCGACGAACACGCTGAGCACGAAGATCGTCAGCCAGACCACTGACTCGTTCACGGGTGGTTGCCTTCCGTCTGGTCCGCCGGCTGCTCGGGTGGCGCGAACAACGCCGCCGCCGGTTGGTTCCGGATCGTCGAGTCGTGGGTGACGCAGCTTCCGGCCACGATCTCGTCCTCGAAGTCGGGGGCGAAGGTCCCCTCCGCGGTCATCAGCGTCACCAGGTTCACGATGTTCTGGGCGAGCAGCGTGCTGGCCGGGCCAGGCATCTGACTGGGCACGTTGCGGGCCCCCCACAGCCGCACGTCGCCGATCGCCTTCACCCTGCCGGGTTCGGCGCCCTCGACGTTGCCGCCGCTCTCGGCGGCCAGGTCGACCACGACCGAACCGGGCTTCATGGCCTCGACCATCTCGCGGGTCACCAGCATCGGGGCAGTACGTCCGGGCACCGCGGCCGTGGTGATCAGCGCGTCCGCGGCGGCGATGTAGGGGGCGAGGAGCTCCAGCTGCCGTGCTGCCCGGTCCTCGCTCATCTCCCGGGCGTAACCGCCGGCCCCCTCGAGAGTCTCCAGCTCCAGCTCGATGGCCTGTGCACCGACCGAGCGGATCTCCTCCGCTGCAGCGGCGCGCACGTCGTACGCCCGGACCACGGCACCGAGGCGCTTGCTGGTAGCGATGGCCTGCAACCCGGCGACACCGGCGCCGAGGACCACTACCTCGGCCGGCCGCACGGTTCCGGCGGCTGTCATGTTGAGCGGGAAGAACCGCCGCAGCAGCCCGGCGGCCACCACCGCGCACCGGTAGCCCGCGACCAGCGCCTGCGAGGACAGCGCGTCCATCGACTGCGCACGCGAGATCCGCGGCACCAGCTCGAGGGCGAAGGAGGTGATCCCGCAGTCACGCAAGTCGGCCACCTGGTCCAGGCTGGCCGACACCGGCAGGAACGACATGGTGGCTGCACCTTGGCGCAGCCGGCGGATCTGGTCGGTGCGCAGCGGCTGCACGCTGAGCACCAGTCCGGCTTCCTGTAGCGCTTCGGCGTCGACCGTGGCGCCGGCGCCGGCGTACAGCTCGTCGGCGAAGTCCGCCGCCGCCCCCGCCTGCGGCTCCACCGCCACGTCGTACCCCAGCCCGGTGAGCACCGGCACCTGGTCGGGGACCAGCGCGACACGGGACTCGGCCTCGGCGGTCTCGGCCACCACAGCGATCTTCACGCAAGGCACGGTAACGGTCGCGGCCGTCACGGTGGTGGAGGGGCGCCGACCCACTGCCGGGATGTCGGTGACCTACGACGTGCGCTCAGTAGTAGTACGGGAAGTCCGACCAGTCCGGGGCGCGCTTGTCCAGGAACGCGTCACGTCCCTCGGCGGCCTCGTCGGTGGCGTACGCCAGCCTCGTCGCCTCACCGGCGAACAGCTGCTGACCCACCAGGCCGTCGTCGATCAGGTTGAGCGCGTACTTCAGCATCCGCTGCGCCGTCGGGCTCTTGGCGTTGACCGCGGCTGCCCACCGCAGGGCCACCTGCTCGAGCTCGGCGTGCGGCACCACCGCGTTCACCATGCCCATGCGGTGGGCGTCCGCGGCGGAGTACGTGTCACCGAGGAAGAAGATCTCGCGGGCGAACTTCTGCCCCACCTGACGGGCCAGGTACGCCGAGCCGAAACCGCCGTCGAAGCTGGCGACGTCGGCGTCGGTCTGCTTGAACATGGCGTGCTCGGCCGAGGCCAGCGTCAGGTCGGCGACCACGTGCAGGCTGTGGCCGCCGCCGGCCGCCCATCCGGGTACCACCGCAATGACGACCTTGGGCATGAACCGGATCAGCCGCTGGCACTCCAGGATGTGCAGCCGGCCGAGCCGGGCCCGGTCGACGGTGTCCGCGTCGGACCCGTCGGAGTACTGGTAGCCGTGCCGCCCCCGGATCCGTTGATCGCCGCCGGAACAGAATGCCCAGCCACCGTCGCGCGGTGAGGGTCCGTTGCCGGTGAGCAGCACGCAGCCGACGTCGGCGGACGTCCGCGCATGATCGAGCACCGCCAGCAGCTCGTCGACGGTGTGCGGCCGGAACGCGTTGCGCACCTCCGGGCGGTCGAAGGCGATGCGCACCGTGCCCTGGTCAACAGCGCGGTGGTACGTCAGGTCGGTCAGGCCGGCGAAGCCGTCGACGCTTCGCCAGGCGCTCGGGTCGAAGGTCTCGGACACGTGCGGCGGCGACTCCGGCGGCTGGGCAGACATGTCGGCACCTTCCCACACCGCAGGTGGCTAGCGGACCGCGTCGCTGATCGAGGCGGCTAACGCCGCCAGGTGCGCCAGCCGAGCGAGCTCGGAGGACAGGATCTCCGGGCCGCCTCGACGGCCGAACACCACGCTCTCGTCCGGGCCACCCACCGGGACCGCGGCCAGGACCGTGCTGTCCCACCCCAGCACCGACGGCAGGTGCCGGGCGGCCCGCAGGCCGACCCAGTGCTCCACATCCGCCGGCACGTCCGGCGCGGTAGCGGTCGCCGTCGTGACGACCACCCCCTCGGGGGTACGACGCAGGCCCACTGCCCAGTCGCAGCGGAACGTCACCGGCACGAGCTCGACCAGGCGTTCGCGGGCCGAACCCGGGTCGCCGGTGAGCGACTCCACCGCCTCGAGGTCCATCCGCAGGCTGGCACCCGCTGCGTACCGCGAGATCCACACCACCCGCACGCCGTCGAGCCGGTGGCAGGCCGAGATCACGGTGTCAGGCATGACGGTCGGTGGCATGTCCAGCAGCACGTCGTCGACTGCGACCCCGTCTCGCCGGTGCTCGACGATCTCGATGGCCTCGATGTTGCCACCGGCGGAGCCGATGGCGCTCGCCAGCGCCCCCAGAGACCCGGGGACGTCGGGCAGCTCGACTCGCATCAGGAACGCCATCAGCTCATCCTCCCGGTCGCTGCGAAGGCCTCGTCCCAGCCGGCGATCTCCGAACGCAGCACCGACCGGTAGGTCCGCTCGATGTCCGAGGTGAGCGGCAGCGGGTCGACCAGTGCACGCAGCGCCTTCACGTTGTCCGCCTGGTAGCTCCCCGACCAGGTGTCGACGAACTCGAGGAGCTCCGAAGCGGCGGGGGCGTCCGCCGACACGGTGGCCCAGCACTCGTAGAACAAGCTCTCCACCGCGTAGGTCACGATCAGGCCGCGTACCCAGCCCTGCCCGGAGCAGGCCATGACGAACGACGTGTAGTCCATCGCCCGCGCCGAGGGCAGTGGCCGGCCGAGGCCGTGCCGTTCGGCGAACTCCTCACCGTCGGCGATCTCGTGGTCGACACTTTGAAAGTTGGCGAACATCAGCTTGCTCGAGCGGACGTCCGGCGCGATCGTTCCCATCACCATCATGAAGCGGCGGTAGGTTCGAAGGAAGTGTGTGTTGATGAGTACGAACTGCTCGAAGACCTCCATGGGAACCGTGCCGCTCGCCACCTGCTCCAGGAGCGGATGGCTGAGCGCACGCTGCCACTCCGGCGCTGTCAGGTTGCGCAGGTGAGCGGCGAGACCGCCGGGGACTGACACGTCGTCATCGTCGCACCGCACACGGTGAAGCGGGGCGTCGACCTCGCACGTGTGCATGCTGCACGAATGTCGATGTACACTGCACGCAGTTGCTGACCGGAGGACATCATGCCGCAGACGACCCCCCGCTCCGAGGAACTGATCGACCAAGTCGTGCGCCTGCAGAGGGTCATCCACCGGATCAAGGCTCAGCCCACCGGGGACGGTCCGCGCGACCGCTCCTCCCACGTGTTGCTGCTCGCCATCTTCCGGCAGGGACCCCTGCGCCTCGCGGACCTCGCGACCGCAGCGTACGTCGACGCATCGGTCGTCAGCCGACAGGCCGCCGAACTGGTGGCCGAAGGGCTCCTGGTGCGCCAGCAGCACCCCGGCGACGGTCGGTCGTCGGTGATGGCGCTGACTGACCAGGGCGAGCAGTTCGTGCAGACGATGCTGGCCCGCCGCCGAGCCTTCTTCGACCGTGCGGTGTCCGACTGGAGCGAGCAGGAGCTGGGCACGTTCACGCGACTGCTGCAGCGTTTCGTCGACGACACGGAGCACACGTACACCGCCACGGCGACACATCAGGAAACCTCCACATGACGCCCGACTCGACCGGCACGTTCAGCCATCGCCAGATCCTCACGATCTTGTCCGGGCTCATGCTCGGGATGTTCCTGGCTGCGCTCGACCAGACCGTGGTCAGCACTGCGATCCGCACCATCGCCGACGACCTGTCCGGGTTCGAGCTGCAGGCATGGGCGACGACGGCCTTCCTCATCACCTCGACCATCAGCACCCCGTTGTACGGCAAAGCCTCCGACATGTACGGTCGCCGGCCGTTCTACCTGGCAGCCATCGCGATCTTCGTCGTGGGCTCGATGCTGTGCGGCATGGCCACCTCGATGTACGAGCTCGCAGCCTTCCGTGCGGTCCAGGGCATCGGCGCCGGTGGCCTGATGTCGCTCGCTCTGGCCATCCTGGGTGACATCGTGCCGCCACGTGAGCGGGCGAGGTACCAGGGCATCTTCATGGCGGTCTTCGGCACCAGCAGCGTCGTGGGACCTGTCGTCGGTGGATTCTTCGCCGGTGCCGACAGCTTCCTCGGCTTCGAGGGCTGGCGCTGGATCTTCTACATCAACGTGCCCATCGGCATCGTGGCGCTCATCGTGGTCAGCCGGGTGCTGCGCCTGCCGCACACCCGCCGCGACCACCGGATCGACTGGCCCGGTGCCCTCGCCCTGATCGTGACGCTGGTCCCCCTCCTCACCGTTGCCGAACAGGGTCGCGAGTGGGGATGGGCCTCGGCGCTCTCGATGACCGCCTACGTGCTCAGTACCGCCGGCCTGGTCGCGTTCCTCCTCGCGGAGCGTGCGTACGGCGACGATGCCCTGCTGCCGCTGCGGCTGTTCGGCAACCGGTCATTTCGTTTCGTCACGGCCAGCAGTCTGGTGCTCGGCGCCGGGATGTTCGGTGCGATCGTGCTGCTGCCGCTGTACCTGCAGGTCGTCAAGAGCTCCACACCGACCGAGGCGGGGCTGCAGATGATCCCGCTCATGGTCGGCATCATCGCGGCTGCCATGTCCTCGGGCATCGCGATCGGCCGGACCGGGCGCTACAAGATCTTCCCGGTGATCGGCTCGGCCGTCATGGTGGCGGCACTGCTGATGTTCGGCTTCGTCGGTGCGGACACGCCGCTGTGGCAGACGATGATCGCGATGCTGACGTTCGGCGTCGGGCTCGGCCTCACCATGCAGCCGACCATCCTGGCGGTGCAGAACTCCGTGTCTCCGCGCGAGATGGGCGTCGCCACCTCCTCGGTGACGTTCTTCCGGCAGATGGGGGGCACGCTCGGCGCGGCCGTCTTCCTCTCGGTGCTCTTCAGCACCGTGGCCGACAACATCGCGAGCGCCACCGATCGAGCCGCCGCCACACCCGCCTACCAGCAGGTGCTCGCCTCCGATGCCGCCCAGGCACGGCTGCTCGGCGACACCGGTGCGGACGCGTTGGAGGACAGCTCATTCATCAACCGCCTCGACCCGGTCCTCGCGACACCGTTCAAGGTCGGCTTCTCGGAGTCGATGAACCTCATCTTTCTCGTCGCCGCCGGCGTCGTGGCCCTCGGGTTCCTGCTGCTGCTGCGGTTGCCCGAGCTGCCGCTACGGCTCACCTCGGGGGCCCAGTCGATGGCCGCCGAGGACGCAGCAGCCCAGGACGCCGCCACCCAGGACGCCGCGGCCCAGGACACAGTGGTGGCGGGCAAAGAGGACACCGGACCGGGCAGAGGCGGAACCGTCTCGGCACCGGCTGCGTCGTAACCGCATGAAGACCTTCGTCAGCCCTCGCCATCGGGTCGCGATCGTTCTCCTCGCGACCCTTGTGACGGTCGGCGCCTGTGGTGGCCAGCCGTCCGACGACACCGACGGCAGCACCGATTCGAACGGGTCGGCTGCCCCACCGGATGCATCGCCGAGCGAGCCGGCCGGACCCACTGAGCCGGACCCGCGCCCCGACGAGCCTGACGACCCGGGCGGCCCGGGGGATGACGGTCGGATCCTCCCCCCGGACGGCCCAGGCACCGAGGTGGTCTGGATCGAGGACTCGCTCTACGTCGTCTTTCCGGGCAGCTCGGCGTGCCCCCCGACGGCACGCAGCGTCGAGGTCGTGTCGGACACCGAGTGGGTCATCGACGTGACCCCTCGTACCGGAAAGGGCGCTGTCTGCACGGCAGACCTGGTCCCGCACCGCAGCCGGATCGAGGCGCCCTCCAACGCCGACCCCGACGCCGAGGTGATGGCAACGATCCTTAACCACGGCGAGCGGTCCGAGCCGGTCCCGGTCACGGTCCACGATGCCCCGGACCAGTGAGGGTCCACGTTGAGGACGAGGGGATCCCGGGCGGTTACAAACGAGGCATTGGTACCTGCCGACCCTGGGAGTACCTGTGCCGATCACCCGCCGCCGTGTCCTGTCCGGCATCCTGCGGTACAACACGTTCACCCACGTCGACAGCCGGGCCCAGTGCGCGTACGGGGCGCAGAGCTTCTACTGGCAGAGCTGAGCCCGGGTCGCGCCCCGCTCGGGTCTGCGCCGCTAGGTCTGGGGGGGAGGGCGCCGCAGCTGCTTGAGCTGGGCACGCCGCTGCTTGCCCTCCTGTCGACGTCGTCGTGACCCTCGGGTCGGCCGGGTGGCACGGCGCTGGGTGGCTGGCGGCGCGGTCACCTCGATGAGCACGGCCGCCATCCGCCGCATCGCGGCTTGGCGGTTGCGCAGCTGAGAGCGGTGCTCCGACGCCGTGACCGTCAGCTCGCCGCCCACCAGCCTGTCGGCCAGTCGCTCGAGTGCCCTGCGCCGCAGCGGGTCCGGCAGCGACGGCGAGGCGGCCACGTCGAGGGTCAGCTCGACGCGGGAGTCAGCCGTGTTGACCGACTGCCCTCCGGGGCCACTTGAACGGGAGAACCGCCAGCGCAGCTCGCTCGCGGGAATCCAGCTGCCACGCACCTGGATGCCGTCGGTGCCAGATGCCACGGCCCGATGGTGCCACGTCGTGGAATGTCCGCACGGCTTCGCCTGTTCGGTCGAGCAGCAGCGCCACCCGACAGGAGGCACCATGACATCGGTCATCGTCCGCGAGCACGGCGGACCCCAACAGCTCGTGCTCGGCGACGACCCGGGCCGGGCGCCAGGCACGGGCGAGATCGCGGTCCTCGTCGCGGCGGCGGGGGTCAACTTCATCGACATCTACCAGCGCTCCGGGGCCTATCCGATGCAGCTGCCGTTCGTGGCAGGCTCCGAGGCGGCCGGCACGGTGGAGTCCGTGGGCGCCGGCGTCACCGACGTCGCCGCCGGAGACCACGTGGCCTGGGCGATGGTGGCGGGGAGCGGTTACACCGAGCGCGCGATCGTGCCGGTGGACCGCGTGGTGCCGGTGCCCGACGGCGTAGGCGACGAGGTCGCCGCCGCGGTGATGCTGCAGGGCATGACCGCGCACTACCTGTGCGAGGCGACGTACGCGGTGCAGCCCGGTGACGTCGCCCTGGTACACGCCGGTGCCGGCGGGGTCGGACTGCTGCTGACCCAGATGATCGTGCACCGCGGCGGACGAGTGATCAGCACCGTGTCCACGCCGGAGAAAGCCGAGCTGTCTCGCGACGCCGGCGCCTCCGACGTGCTGGACTACGGCGGTTTCGCCGAACGCGTCCGTGAGCTCACCGACGGCGAGGGCGTCGCCGTCGCCTACGACGGAGTGGGACAGGCCACCTTCGAGGGCAGCCTGGACAGTCTGCGGCCACGCGGCGTGCTCGCGCTGTTCGGGGCCGCCAGCGGTCCCGTTCCGGCGTTCGACCCGCAGGTGCTCAACAGCAAGGGGTCGCTGTTCCTGACCCGCCCCACCCTGGGCCACTACACGGCTGACCGGGCCGAGCTGGTGCACCGCGCCGGCGAGGTGCTCGACGGCGTGGCGCGGGGATGGCTCGACGTACGCATCGGTGGTCGCTATCCGTTGGCCGAGGCGGCGCGGGCGCACGAGGACCTCGCCGCCCGGCGGACCACCGGCAAGTTGCTGCTCATCCCCAGCTGAAACGCGCCTCGCCGGGCGCCACTAGAAGTCAGACGGGCGGGAGAACGGCGCTGGGTCTATGACTGCACCGGGGTCGCCGGCGCGCACGAGGCCGGACTCGTAGGCGAGGACGACGGCCTGCACACGGTCGCGCAGCTCCGTCTTGGCGAGCAGATGGTTCAGATGGGTCTTGACCGTAGCCTCGCTCCCCCAGAGGTCCCGGGCGATCTCGGCGTTGGACAGTCCGCGGCCCACACGGACGAGCACATCGCGCTCCCGGTTCGTCAGCGACGCGAGCCCCACAGGCGGCGTTCCGGCACGCGATCCAGAAGGCTGCCAGGGCAACCGCGACCAGCTGGGCTGTCGTACGGCATCAAAGGCATGCTCGCCATCTACCTGCCCGGCGGTCTCAACGCCGGTGAATACCCGCCCGAGGGCACCGCGGTGCTGTTCGTCCTGGACGACCTGCTGCCCTTCCTGACGTGGTGGGGGGCGGCGGTCTCGGTGCTGGCGATCGCCTGGTTGGCCTGGCGTGAGAGGGCGCTTCCGCGCTGGGTCGGGGCGCTCGGGCTGCTCGCCCTCCTGCCCCCGCTGGCCCTGCTGGTCGTCTTCGGCATGCCGGGACTGTTCGGCGTCACGGTGCCGCTCTGGCTGATCGTCACCGGCACGGCAATGGCTGTGCGTGGGTCAGCCGCCGTGCCGATGGCGCCGCGCCGACCGGTCGTGGTCTAGGACAGCGTCAGCGTTGTCGCCACATCCGAAGGGCACACCCCGCGAGCAGTGCGGACGTGTGCCCCTCGTACGTTGCGTGCCACCCAGGGGTGGCAGTGCTCACTTGCCGCTGACCGCGGACTTCAGGCGGGCACCGGGGCGCAGTCGGGCGGCCTTGCCGGCGGCGATCTGGATGGTCTCGCCGGTCTGTGGGTTGCGGCCCTGCCGAGCCTTGCGATGCGTCGTGTCGAGTGTGAACAGGCCGGTCATCTTGACCTCCACACCCTTGCCAACGGCGTCGACCAGCGTGGCGTCGAACGCCGACAGGACCTTGTCGACCGTGCTCTTCGACTCACCGCTCGACTCGGCGACGGCATCGATCAGCTCGTTGCGGTTCATTGCACTCCTTGGACGTCAGGCGCCCGGGATCTCCCGGTCACCAGCTCGATGTGGTCACCCGGGGAAGTCTCCCCGGTGGGGCCTCGCGCGGAATCGGATCCGCGACAGCCCCCCATTGTGTCAGCACGCCCCGAGGACGCCCGACCACCCTGCCACGCTTGGGTGTCAGAAGGGGACTCGCACCGCTGGGAACGCGGCGAACAATGCGGCGCAGCCCCACGTCATGCCGTCGGATCGTGCACGACGCCCTCGAACAGCGGAGCACCCGTGGTGTCGTCGACGATGGCGAAGGCGAACGGACGGTCGACCGTCATCTCGACGCCGGTGGGCGCGGGAGCGGCGGACTCATCCATGGCGATGCCGGTGACGGCTGCGGCTTTCGTCCCCTTCTCGTCCACAGTGATGTCGGCCCGATGCACGACGTCGGAGACGAACAGTGCGGTGCTGGACAGTGCGGAGAAGTCGGCTGCCCCGGTGAACGCCTGGCGCATTCCCATGTCCTGCAGCGTGCCCGCTAGCGGGAGGTCGCTCTGGAAGTCCCACGTCGGCAGCGACAGCTGCACGTCCTGGCCGGTGGCGTCTTCACGTGCCTGTGCCAGCAGGGTCGGGTCGAGCAGGTCGACGGGGCTCATCTCGGTGCCGGCGTCGGGCAGCAGCAACCACATCGACATGTCGGACTCCGCGTACGGCAGCCGCACCGCTCTCCACCCGTTGCCCCTCGCGAAGTCGTACGCAGTGTTGGTGTGCATGGTGGCGGCCTGCACCGGCCGGTCGCCGTCCACGAAGAAGTCGGCGTCGTACGTCTCGTTCGGGTCGAACTCGGTCTCCCAGGTGGCCTTCAGGTACACCGCGTTCGCGAGCACCAGCTTGGTGTCCGGCCGGAGGTCGTCGAACAGCTTGTCGATGCGGTCGCGGGTCTGCTCCTTGACCCAGTCGTTGATCTGCTCCTGCGCGGACGGTTGGGTAAAGTCGACGGTCGCGACACCCGCGCCGAAGTCGCGCTTCACGGCATCCAGGTAGTCGCCCTCCAGCGGCAGGCCCTCCTGCGCCCACAGGGCGTTTGCGACGGCGAGCTCGGGGGCCGACTTCGAGGTCGGCTCGCCGGTCTGCCAGCTGCGGGTGAGCGCGTTGTACGCCGGGCCGAGCCCGTCGGCGGGGAAGTGCAGCACGTCGTCGATCTCGGCGGCTGTCGTGCCCGCCGCTCCCGGGCGCAGCATCGCGAACGCGGTACCGATGCTGGCCGGCGAGACGACCACGTTCTCACCAGGCGGCAGCTGCTCGAGCAGCTCGTGACCGAAGGCCGCGATACCGTCCGCCACGTCACCGGTCGGGGCGCCGGCAGCAGGTTGCTCCCGGGCGACCTGGCTGATCTGCATGCCGGTCGAGCCGGTCAGCGGTGCAGGGCCGGGTGTGTCGCCGCACGCCGCGAGCAGCCCGAGACCCGCGGCGGACAGGAGGGCGGCAGCGGTGCGAAGGCGTGTCATGAGGCTGGGACGCGCGGCGGATGAGCACGGTTCCACGCGGTTGACCGACGACGATCAGAACCCAGTGCGGACCGGTCATCCAGCCGGCCACCAGAGAGGACATCACCGTGCGTGCTCGCGACCTCGGCATCGTCATAGGCACCGGCCGGCCCGGCCCGATGAACTCGATCACCGACGTGCCCGGCGTCCGGGTCGGGCACTGCACCCTCGTCGAGGGGGACGGCGCCCTCGTACGTGGGCGCGGTCCCGTACGGACCGGGGTGACCGTCGTGCAACCGCACGGCGACGCCATCTGGCACAGCCAGGTGTTCGCCGGCTTCCACCGGCTGAACGGCAATGGCGAGATGACCGGCCTGTCCTGGATCGCTGAGTGCGGCACCCTGACGTCACCCGTCGGGCTGACCAACACCCACAGCGTCGGGGTTGTGCGTGACGCACTGGTCGAGTTGGAGATCGAGCAGCGCGATCCGGCGGAGATCTGCTGGAGCCTGCCGGTCGTGGCGGAGACCTGGGACGGCCTGCTGAACGCCTGCAACGGCTTGCACGTACGCTCCGAGCACGTGCGCGCCGCAGTCGCCGACGCCGCTCCCGGTCCGGTGGCCGAGGGCAACGTCGGGTCGGGCACCGGGATGATCTGTCACGGTTTCACGATAGCGACGCACCAGGGCGTTCATCCTGCGAGCTCGGAGGGATTCGAACCCCCAACCTTCTGAAGCCGGAACCGGTGGATGAGGAGCCGCACCACCGTCCGCGAAAACCGGCGCTGACCTGCGCCAACACCGCGACACGGGCGGAACGCTCCGGAGTGATCTGGAGTCGTCTGGGGTGGGGTTTATGACGAGTAGATGGCGAGTTCTCCGGCGCCCAGCTATGGCAGCGCGCGTCGGATCTCGCCGAGGAGCGTCGGGTACGGGTCCTCCAGTGGTTTCCGCTCTGCCCGCAGCTGCTCCTGGATCTGGCGCAGCGGCTCGCCGGCGACGTAGTAGCGCCCCCGCCGCTCGCCGCGAGCCTCAAGCACCCCAAGCTCGGCGGCGTTGACGAGGTCCCGGGTCGCCGTGCGCTCGTCGAGCTCGGTGAGCTTCACGTACGACGGCCGCGTGACCCGCAGTCCGAGAAGAGCGTCGAACAGAGCAGCGCCGACTCGATCGTTCA
>JACCXZ010000131.1 GCA_013696745.1 Nocardioidaceae bacterium
AGGGTCTGGCCGTGCACTGCAGGCCGCCCGCCGTGGCCCGCGTCGACCAGGTCGCGGTTGTGGTCCCACTTCAGGTAGGCGATGTCGTACTCACGCAGGAGCGCGAGCAGGGCATCGCGGACGTGGGCGTACGCCGACGGGTTGGCCAGGTCGAGCACCTGCTGGTGCCGCCATGGCGGCGGCAGCGTCTCGCGGCCACGCAACACCCACGCGGGGTGCCCGCGTACCACGTCGGAGTCGACGTTGACCATCTCCGGCTCCACCCACAGCCCGAAGTCCATCCCGAGCGAGCGGACGTGGTCGACCAGCGGGTGCAGGCCCTCGGGCCACACCTCCTCGTCCACCGTCCAGTCGCCGAGCCCACGGTGGTCGTCGCGCCGACCACGGAACCAGCCGTCGTCGAGCACGAAGCGCTCGGCACCGACCTCGGCCGCCAGGCCCGCAAGCTCGGTCAGCGCCTGGAGGTCGTGGTCGAAGTAGACCGCCTCCCAGGTGTTGACGATCACCGGTCGCGGCCGGGTCGGGTGGGTCGCCCGCGCCCGCAGCCAGTGGTGGAGGCGGGCACTCGCGGTGTCCAGCCCGTCGGCTGACCAGCTGGCGAGCAGCCAGGGCGAGGAGTACGACTCCTGCGCCGCGAGCACGACCTCACGCTGGCCGAGGAGCTCACCGCCGCCGAGCAGGGTGTGACCCTCGGACAGGCGTTCGGCGTAGGTCACGTGGTCACCGCTCCAGGCGACGTGGACCGCCCAGAGCTCACCGTGCCCGAAACCGAAACCCTCGGTGCCGGTGACCATCAGCGGGCTGGCGTCATGGCCGGTACGCCCCCGGCGGCTCTCCCGTACGACGGCACCCTGGTGCAGCGGCCGCCGCTGCGGGCTGCGCTCGCGGCACCAGCGACCGGACAGGTCCAGCAGCTCGGTCGCCACCTCGGGCACCGGGAGGGCCGTGAGCAGCTCCCGCACGTCGAGCTCATCGGACCCGGTGTTGGTCACCGTGTGGCGCATCCGCAGCAGGCCACCGGGCTCGAGGTGCAGCTCGGTGCGCACGGTGAGCCCGAGGTCGTCATCGGCAGCCACCACGACCGCGTCCCTTCCGTCGGTGGCAGTGCTGACCGTGACCAGACGGGACGACCACGAGCTGCCCCCTGCCCGCGCAACGGTGAGACCAGGGCGGCCCGCGAAGCCGTGGGCGTACTCGGGCAGCAGCCCCGCAGGGCGAGCCTCGTCCAAGGCGCTGTGCGCCGTGACCGGCTCGGTGGAGGCGAGCAGTCCGATCGGTTCGGCACCCAGGTCGGCTCCCCAGTGCAGCACGACCGGCAACCCCGTACGCCTGGTGTCGAGCACCACGCTCACCTCGCCGCCACGCAGGTGGATCATGGATTCACTCACGCGGCCCACGATCACCGATCCAGTGGTGGGTGTCGACCCGGTGTCCGGGTACGGCAGGCTGAGCGCATGACGAAGCAGCGCTGGTCGGCCCCTGGCCGGGTGAACCTGATCGGGGAGCACCTCGACTACCAGGGCGGGCCGGTGCTGCCCATTGCGATCGACCGACGTACCACGGTCGAGGCCGCGGCACGCGAGGACGGCCGGGTGCACGTGCGCTCCGAGCGCAGCGAGCAGCCGGTCGAGTTCGACGTGGAGACCCGGCCGGGCGAGGTCACCGGATGGGCCGCCTACGTCGCCGGCACCGTCTGGGCGATGCGGGCGGCGGGGCACGACGTACCGGGTCTGGATCTCGCGGTCAGCTCCGACGTGCCACTCGGGGCCGGGCTGTCGTCGTCGGCGGCCCTGGAGTGTGCGGTGGCGGTCGCGGTGCGCGATCTCGCCGGGCTCGACGTCGACGACGTGACGCTCGCGTTGCTGGCCCAGCACGCGGAGAACGACTACGTCGGTATGCCGTGCGGCGCGATGGACCAGCTCGCCTCGATGTGCGGCCGGGCCGGGCACGCGCTGCTCATCGACACCGCCGCTGCCTACCCCGCCGTGAGTCCGGTCGCCGCGGACTGGACCGCCGACGGGCTTGTCCTGATGGTCATCGACACGAAGGCCGAACACGAGCTGACCGACGGCGGGTACGCCGAACGGCGCGCGGAGTCCGGTGAGGCAGCGCGGCAGCTCGACCTGGACCAGCTCGCCGGCGCCACCGCCACGGACCTGGACCGCCTGGAGGGTGTGACCCGACGGCGCGCGACCCACGTGGTCAGCGAGACGGCACGGGTGCACGCGTGTGTCGAGGCGATGGCAGCCCGCGACTGGTCCCGGGTCGGCGAGCTGTTCACCGCCTCGCACGGCTCGCTGCGCGACGACTACGAGGTGAGCTGCCCCGAGCTCGACGTTGCGGTGGACACGGCGATCGCCGCCGGTGCACTCGGAGCACGCATGACCGGTGCCGGCTTCGGAGGCAGCGCGATCGCGCTGCTGCCTGCCGACGCGGTGGACGCCGTCGACGCGGCAGTGCACCAGGCCTTCGAGCGCGAGGGCCTCACCGCACCGGAGTGCTTCCCCACCTCCCCCGCCGACGGCGCCCACGCCGATCCGTGAGTTCGCACGCACCCATCCGTGAGTTCACACGCACCCGTCCGTGAGTTTGCACGCTGCTGCCGGTGATATCGGGTTGCCCAGGCCAGCCTGCGCCGAAAGGCTGGGGCCGGTGACCCTGCTGCCACCACCGAAGCCCTCGCCCGTACCAGTGCTCACTGACGGGGTCGTGACCCTGCGCGACCACACCGAGCGCGACGTCGACGAGATCGTCGTCATGTGCCGGGACGCTGAGTTCGCGCGCTGGACCTCGGTTCCGGTGCCGTACGAGCGCGAGCACGCAATCGGGTTCGTACGCGACATCGTTGCGTCCGGCTGGGCGGACGGCAGCGCCCGCTGCTGGGCGATCGAGGCGCTGGCCGACGACGGGCAGCAGCGGTACGCCGGCAACCTCGCGGTGCGCGGCGCCCTGGTTGCCGACATCGGCTACGGCCTGTCCCCGTGGGCCCGCGGCCGTGGGCTGATGCTGCGTGCGATGGCGCTGGCCACCCGATGGGCGTTCGACCAGGGCGGCGTGGCCGTCGTGCACTGGCGCTCCCACGTCGGCAACGTCGCATCCCGGCGCACCGCCTGGGCGAGCGGATTCACCTTCGGCGACACCGTGCCGCGACTGCTGGAGGAGCGCGGAGAAGCGGTCGACGCCTGGACGGGCTGGTTGTTGCCCGACGACGAGGCGACCCCCCGTACGACGTGGTTGGCGGCGCCAGTCCTCGAGGGTGACCGAGTACGGCTGCGACCCTGGCGCGACGACGACGTCCCCCGGATCGTCGAGGCCTGTTCCGACGACCGGACCGCGCGTTGGCTGGAGTTCTTGCCCTCGCCGTACGCCGCGGCCGACGCGCGGTCCTGGCTCATGCGCACGGTCGAGCAGGCATCGCTCGGCCGCGCCGTCAACTGGGCGCTCGCCGATCCGGTGTCCGACCTGGCGCTCGGCTCGATCACGGCGATGGACATCGGCGGCGGCGAGTCCGAGATCGGCTACTGGGCGCACCCGGACGCTCGCGGGCGCGGCGCGATGAGCGAGGCGGCGCGTCTGGTGGGGCGGCACGCCTTCACCGCACAGGTCGACGGCGGGCTCGGACTGCGGCGGCTGCGACTGATCGCAGCAGTCGGCAACCTCGCCAGCCGCCACGTCGCCACCAGCTCCGGGTTCACCGAGGTGGGCGTCGAGCACGCGCTGATCACCCGGCGCGACGGGGCACGCGAGGACGCCGTGCGCTATGAGGCGTTGCCCGTGAACTGATCATCGTCTATCGTCGATGGACGATGGATGCTCTCGACAGGACCGTCGCCGAGGCGTACGCCTCCTGGTTCGGCTGCCTCGCCGACCCCACGCGGTTGCAGGTGTTGCACGCACTGGCCTGCGAGCTGCGACCGATGCGGGTCGGCCAGATCGCCGAAGCTGTCGGGATCGCCCAGTCGACGGCCTCGGTGCACCTGCAGCGGCTGCTTGACGACGAGTTCGTCCTCGTGGACCGCTCGAGCCAGGCCAGCTGGTATGTCGTCAACGCCGCCTG
>JACCXZ010000133.1 GCA_013696745.1 Nocardioidaceae bacterium
GGCCACCGGTGCGATGGCCGCCACGATCGCGAGGTCCTGACGGGGTGTCAGTCGTCCTCGAAGACCATCCGGAACGACACGGCGGTCAGGTCGTCGTCCTGGGCGCTGCTGACTCCGATGGCCTTGAGCGACTGCAGCCGATCGACCTCGTCTGCGCCGCCGAACTCGTCGGCGGTCTCCTCGAGCCGATCGAAGTCGAGGTAGAAGACGACCGCTGCCTCGGAGGCGTCCGGCACAGCGGTCTGGAACGTCTGCGAGTCACCCAGCGACCCACCCTCGGCGAGCTGGTCGGCGTAGGCGTCGTTGCTGGCCAGCACCAGACCGTCGTCGGTCTCGGCCGTGCTCAGCTCGACCGGGACCCCCTGCTCACCGATCAGTGACTGGATCCGGTCGACCAAGTCACCGATGGCGTCCGGGTCGGTGGTGAACCGCGCGCCGAAGCCGAGGTTCGAGATGTCGCTGGCATCCTGCAGATTGTCCGGGCTCAGACCCTCGGCGTCCAGGGCGATCATGAGGTTGTCGCCGAGCAGAGTCACCAGGTCCTCGGGGACCGAGAAGCCGGTCTCGCTCTCGAACGCGTCGATCTGGGCCTGCGTCTGACCGCCGTTGCTGGAGTCGAGCGTCGTCAACAGGTCGTCCCAGTTCTCGTCCAGGGCGCGACCTCCGCCGGACACCGAAAGTGCGCTGAGCGTGGTGTCCGGCAGCTCGGTGACCGGGTTGTCGCCGTCGGCCTCGAGGGTGAACGAGCCTCCCCGGACCATGGTCGCCAGCTCGATGTAGTCGCTGCCCGCCCGCAGGGCACCGAACGCGGAGTCGTACTCCTCGAGGACGCTGAGATCCTCGCCGGAGGACTCCATGGACGAGGCGACCTCCGGAGTCTCGAGCAGACCCTGGATGTCGACCCAGAAGGACATGACACCCTGCTCCTCGAGCGAATTCATGTCTTGCGTGAAGCCGTCGGTGTCACCCAGCGGGGAGTCGGTCGACATCTGTACGACGGCTTCGAGGTGGTCGGCCTCGGTGAGGAGCATGTACTCACCCACGAAGTCGACGCCGACGTCGGAGTCCTCCTCGGCCACGTCGATGTCCTCGGGCAGCGCTCCGGTGGTGCTGCACTCCTCCAGCGTCGACACGGCCTCCTCTGCGGGTCCCTCGTCACTCACCTGAACAGCGATGACCGGGATCACCGTGTCGTCGACCGGCACGGCGGAGATGCCCACCCGGTCCCCGATCCACGGCTCGATGTCCTGCTCGTAGTCGAGGTCGCAGTCGAGGTCGCTGAGCGCCTCCTCGAACGCCAGCTGGCGCAAGTCGTCGCGGTCGCTGGTGATTCCCGTCTCCTCCTCGAACTCCGGGAACCCGCGGAGCAGACGCACCACGTTGACCTTCTGCTCCGCCGACGGGTCCAGGTCGAACTGGGCGTAGGCGAGCGCGCTGGCGGGCATGGAATCGGCCGGTCGGGCCCCACCGCCACCGAAGGTCTGGAAGGCGAGGACGGCGCCGGCTGCCACGACCGCGATGGCGGCGACCACGGCCACGATCACGACACCCCGCTTGCGCCCTCCACCCGAGGGTGGACCACCGGACTGGTCCGGCTGCTGCCAGCCATCGCCGGGCGGACCCTGCGGCGGGCCGGGCTGACCCGGCTGGGACTGCTGACCGTACGCACCGCCCTGCGGCGACTGAGTGCCGTGGGGGTCTTGCGGCTGTTGACCGTACGGGCCCTGCGGTGGCTGATCGCCGTACGGACCCTGCGGCGGCTGGTTGCTGGACACGATGATCTCTCCGATGTCGCGGCGTGATGACAGTCGCTTCGATGCCAGGTCGACCGGTACGGTTGCCTCGTCATCCCCCGATGTCGAAGCCCATGCTATCGGTCGGGCAGGGTCATCCGGGGCCGGTCAGGCGATCTGCTGCTGGCTGGTGGCGTCGGGCTCACCGCTGCCGAAGAAGGCCACCGCCAGCACGAACCCGACGAGTGCCGCCACAGGAGCACTGAGCAGCAGTCCCAGTGAGTCGAGCTGCAGGGCATTGGGCACCCGGTCTCCGACCGACGCCGTGGCCAGCTGGTCGGCCAGCTCGCCGGGACCCCACATCACACCGAGACGCCACGCCAGGATGCCGGCGGCGATCCCCCCGAGCATGACGGCGACCGCCTGGACCCAGCCGTGCCGGTGCCACAGCGCTCCGGCGACGGCACCGACCGGCAACGCCGGCAACGCCGAGGTCCAGGCGAACGTCACGTCCATCCCGAACTGGCGCGAGAGCTCGTCGCCGCCCGTGAACACCTGCGCCGCTCCGACCGACGCCATCGGCGGGTCGGCGAGCTGTGACCACAGCACGGCGCTCAAGACGCCACCGCACACGAGAGCCAGGACGGTCAGCGCCGCGGCGCGCACCAGGATCCCCCTCGCGGCCCGTTCGACGAGGACCGGGTGACTGGCGCGCTGTGCCTGCTGCCAGGAGCCGGTGTGCACGAGGTCAGATCCTACGGTCGGGGGTTCAGCGCGTCAGGCATGTCGGTCCCAGCAGGGCCTTGAGGTCAGCCATCAGGGAGGGACTCGGCGTCACCCGCAGCCGCTCATCGAGCCGGAGGACGCGCGTGCTCGAACTCGTGGTCAGGCACACGTGCACCTCGGCGACGCCGGGGTGGGTGCTCAGGACGTCCTTGAGCTGCTCGACCGTCGGCGCGGTGCAGCGGGTGGCCGGCAGGGTGATGACGATGGGTCCGCCCTCACCCTGGCTGAGGTCGGGCACGCTGATCTCGGTGGCGATGACGCTGGGCACGTCCTCACCTCGACGGATCCTGCCCTTCACCACCACCACGGCGTCCTCGACCAGCAGCCGAGCGGCGAGCTGGTAGGCCGACGGGAAGACCATCACCTCAATGGCCCCCTCGAGGTCCTCCACGGACAGGATCGCGTACATGTCCCCCTTGCGGGTCATCTTGCGCTGCACCGAGGTGATCAGCCCGCTCAGCGTGACGTGCGTGTTGTCGCCGCACGACTCGTCGGCAAGCAGCACACCGATGGTGCAGTCCGACACCCCGGACAACACGTGCTCGAGGCCGAGCAGCGGGTGGTTGGAGACGTACAGGCCGAGCATCTCGCGCTCGAAGCCGAGCAGGGTCTGCTTGTCCCACTCCTCGATGTCGGGCACCTGGACCGTGAGTCCGCCGAAGGCGGTGCCCTCGGAGTCGTCGAGCCCGCCGAAGAGCGAGTCCTGGCCCATCGCCTCGTTGCGCTTGATGTCGGCGTGCTGGTCGACGGCGTCCTCGTGGACGGTGACCAGCGCGCGACGTCGGTGCCGCATTGAGTCGAAGGCACCGGACTTGATCAACGACTCGACCACCTTCTTCTGGCACACGATCGCCGGGACCTTGTCCATGAAGTCGGCGAAGTCGGAGAACTTGCCCTTCTGCTCGCGCACCGCGACGATCCCGGCGACGACGTTGGCACCGACGTTGCGGACGGCGTGCAGGCCGAAGCGGATGTCGTCACCGACCGGGGTGAAATCGGCCTTGGACTCGTTGACGTCCGGGGGGAGCACGCTGATCTTCATCCGACGGCACTCGTTCAGGTAGATCGCCATCCGGTCCTTGCTGTCGCCCACGCTGGTCAACAACGCCGCCATGTACTCCGCGGGGTAGTTGGCCTTGAGGTAGGCCGTCCAGAAGGACACCACGCCGTACGCGGCCGAGTGCGCCTTGTTGAAGGCGTAGTCGGAGAACGGCAGCAGTATGTCCCACAGGGTCTGCACGGCGTGCAGGGAGTAACCGCGTTGGACCATGCCGGCCGAGAAGCTCGCGAACTGCTGGTCGAGCTCTGCCTTCTTCTTCTTGCCCATCGCACGACGCAGCAGGTCGGCCTGGCCCAGCGAGTAGCCGGCCAGCTGCTGCGCGATCGACATCACCTGCTCCTGGTAGACGATCAGGCCGTACGTCTCGCCCAGGATCTCCGCGAGCGGCTCCTCGAGCTCGGGATGGATCGGGGTGACCTCCTCGCGACCGTTCTTGCGGCGCGCGTACTTGTTGTGCGAGTCCGCACCCATCGGACCGGGGCGATACAGCGCCCCGACCGCGGAGATGTCCTCGAACGTGTCCGGCTGCATCGAACGCAGCAGCGCTCGCATCGGCCCGCCGTCGAGCTGGAAGACGCCGAGGGTCTCGCCTCGGGCCATCAGGGCGAACGTCTTGTCGTCCGCGAGCTCGAGCTCCTCCAGCACGATCCGCTCGTCGCGGTTGGCCAGGATGTGCTTCAACCCGTCGTCGAGGACCGTCAGGTTGCGCAGACCCAGGAAGTCCATCTTGATCAAGCCGAGCTGCTCACACGTGGGGTAGTCGAACTGCGTGATGACCGCCCCGTCCTGCTCCCGCTTCATGATCGGGATGACGTCGAGCAGCGGCTCGCTGGACATGATGACGCCAGCGGCGTGCACCCCCCACTGACGCTTCAGACCTTCCAGACCCTTCGCCGTGTCGACCACCCTGCGGACGTCGGCGTCGGACTCGTACAGGGTCCGGAACTCAGACCCCTCGTGGTAGCGACGATCGCTCGGGTCGAAGATCCTGGACAGCGGCACGTCCTTTCCCATCACCGCGGCGGGCATGGCCTTGGTGATCCGGTCACCCATCGCGAACGGGTAGCCGAGGACGCGGGAGGAGTCCTTGACCGCCTGCTTGGCCTTGATCGTGCCGTAGGTGACGACCTGGGCCACCCGGTCGTCGCCGTACTTGTCGGCGACATAACGGATGACCTCCCCGCGACGACGCTCGTCGAAGTCGATGTCGAAGTCGGGCATCGACACCCGGTCGGGATTGAGGAACCGCTCGAAGAGCAGTCCGTGGACGAGCGGGTCGAGGTCGGTGATGCGCATGGCATAGGCGACGATCGAGCCGGCCCCGGAGCCGCGACCGGGCCCGACGCGGATGCCGTTGTCCTTGGCCCAGTTGATGAAGTCGGCGACGACGAGGAAGTAACCGGGAAACCCCATCGACAGGATCACACCCGTCTCGAAGTCCGCGCGCGCACGCGCGTCGTCAGGGACTCCGTCCGGGTAGCGCGCCAGCAGGCCGCGGTCGACCTCCTTGAGCAACCACGTCTCCTCGCTCTCACCCGCAGGTACGGGGAAACGCGGCATGTAGTTGGCGCCCTCGTCGAACTCCACCTCACAGCGCTCAGCCACCAGCAGCGTGTTGTCGCACGCCTCGCGCAGGGAGTAGCGGTGCTCCCACAGCTCACGCATCTCCTGCGGGGACTTGAGATAGAAGTCGCGGGCGTCGAACTTGAACCGGTGGGGATCAGCGAGCGTCTTGCCCGACTGCACGCACAGCAACGCCTCGTGCGCGTCGGCGTCGGCGGCATGGGTGTAGTGCAGGTCGTTGGTCGCGAGCATCGGCAGGTCGAGGTCCTTGCCCAGCTGCAGCAGGCCGTCGCGGACGCGGGACTCGATGGACAGCCCGTGGTCCATGAGCTCCAGGTAGTAGTTGTCCTTGCCGAAGATGTCGCGGAACTCCGCGGCGCTGGCCCTCGCCTTGTCGTACTCACCGAGGCGCAGGTACGTCTGGATCTCCCCTGACGGGCAGGCGGTGGTGGCGATCAGGCCCTCGGCGTACTCGCTGAGCAGCTCGCGGTCGGCGCGGGCCTTGTAGAAGAAGCCCTCGAGGCTGCTGCGGCTGGAGAGCCGGAACAGGTTGTGCATCCCCGTCGTGCTCTCCGCGAGCAGCGTCAGGTGCGTGAACGCGCCGCCGCCGGACACGTCGTCGCTGCCGCCCTCGCCCCAGCGCACGCGCTTGCGCTCGCTGCGGTGCGTGCCGGGCGTCAGGTAGGCCTCCATGCCGATGATCGGCTTGATCCCGTTGGTCCGGGCCTGGCGGTAGAAGTCGTGGGCACCGAACACGTTGCCGTGATCGGTCATCGCCAGCGCCGGCATGCCCAGTCGTGCCGTCTCCTCGAACAGCTCCCCGAGTCGCGCTGCACCGTCGAGCATGGAGTACTCGGTGTGCACGTGCAGGTGGACGAAGGAGTCGGTGCTCGACATCGGCTGGGGACCTCCGGGCGTTTGGGAGGGACGGCGGGACAGGGCTGGAGGGAAGGCGGGGATAGGGTTGGTGAAGAGAAGGTCAGATCCTACGTGAGCAGCACCGTCTCAGGGCCGTCCGACACCGCGTCGGGAAGCCTCGTCGCCGTGGTGCTGACCACCCCGCCAGACGTAGTGGCTGTCGGGGCTGCGCTCCTCGTTGCCAGACCCGTCCGTGCGCTCGACCTCGGTCAGTCCGTGGTGCTCGTAGAACGCTCGGGCAGGCGCGTTGGACAGGAAGACCCACAGGCCGAACCCGTCGGGTCGCAGCCCCTTCGCCAGGCCCAGCAGCGCACCGCCGATCCGCGCACCCGTCTGCTCTGGCAGGACGTACAGATGATCGAGCCACGCCGCGTCCAGTGCCAGCACACCGACGACCCGGCCGTCCAGCTCGGCCAGCCACACCTCGCGTGTCGGCACCACCTCGTCCCGGAAGTAGCGGGACGCATCGCTGAGCGGGTGCGGTCCGGGAGGGATGCTCCCAGCCTCGACGGCGACGCGACGCGACGCTGCAAAGACGTCGGCGGCCGCCACGGCGTCGTCACTGCCGTCGACCGGGCGCAGCGACAGCACGTCCACCGGTTGCCCTTCCTGCAATTCATCGCACGTTCTCACGTCCCATCGACCACTGGAACCCGATTGCTGAGAGCGCCGGCGGTTGCCTCTCTGACCACCATGCACGGTGGGTCCGTCGGCCGTCACGGTCTCGTGCATGGAACTAGCGCATGCCCCTCCAGATCTCCACCCCGACTCACCTCGGCGACGCCCCCGACCGTCGTCGACTTGCGAGCAATGGTCGACCTCATCGCTAGCCGTTGACATCTACTCGTCACTGGAGCCCACGTGACCGCCGGAAGGTCAACCGCCGGTGCAGATGACCGTGGCCACGCACCCAGAGCGGCGCGGCCGCCGGAAGCGCAGTAGAGGATGGCGCCGGCGGGTCGGATCGAATCCGTCCCGGTGGGACGGACTGTTCGGGTCGGCGTAGAACTCGAGCATCCCCCGCGGTGCGTGGATCGCGCCCTCGATCATGCCGTCCTTCTGGAGTTCGGCCGGCTCGCGCAGGTCGACCAGGACGGCTCTCTCGGCACCTTCCCGGGCAACCTGGTCTGGGGTGAGTCGAGCAGCACACCACCCTCGATGAGGAGGTCGGCCTCCGTGGGCACGATGGAGCTCGGATCCCAGGGTATCGGCCGCGACCGGCCGGCTCGGTCGTGCGCCATTCGCCGGTGCGGATGTCGCCGCTTCTATGCCGGTGTGGCGTTGACCCCGACGAATGAGCTCTACTGCAGCTCGCGGACGGCCTCGAGCGCGGCCGCGAGGTCGTCGGGATAGGTCGACGTGAACTCGACAGGCGAACGGCTGGTCGGGTGCTCGAAGCCCAGTCGCATCGCATGCAGCCACTGGCGGTTCAGACCCACGCGCTGCGCCAGCGTCGGGTCCGCGCCGTAGGTCCGGTCGCCCACGCAGGGGTGGTGCAGCGCGCTCATGTGTACCCGGATCTGGTGGGTGCGTCCGGTCTCGAGATGGATCTCCAGCAGCGTCGCGAACCGGTGCGCCTCGATCGTGTCGTAGTGGGTCACGGCCTCCCGGCCACCGGCCACGACGGCGAACTTGTAGTCGTGCCTGGGGTGGCGGGCGATGGGCGCATCAACGGTGCCGGAGAACGGATCGGGGTGGCCCTGCACCAGTGCGTGGTAGACCTTGTCGACCGTGCGCTCCTTGAACGCGCGCTTGAGGTGCGTGTACGCCCGCTCGGACTTGGCTACCACCATCAGCCCGCTGGTACCGGCGTCGAGGCGGTGCACGACGCCCTGGCGCTCGGCAACACCGGACGTGGAGACGCCGAACCCCGCACCGACGAGATGGCCCACGACGGTCGGCCCGCTCCAGCCGGGACTCGGGTGCGCCGCCACTCCGACCGGCTTGTCGACCACTACGATGTCGTCGTCGTCGTGCACGATCCGCAGGTCGTCGACGACAGCGGGCGCGACCTGCGCAGACTGCTCGGGCTCGGGCAGCGTCACGTCCAGCCAGGATCCCGGGGTCAGCCGGTCGGACTTGGCGGGAGCCGCTCCGTCGACCAGCACCCCCCCGGAGGCCACCAGCTCGGCCGCCTTCGTACGGGACAGGCCCAGCAACCTGGACAGGGCGGCGTCGAGCCGCTCCCCGGCCAGTCCGTCGGGCACGGCGAGCGCACGGTGGGTCACTGCGACGTCCGCTCGTCGGCCGGTCGGGCGCGTTCGCGGGTGCCGTCCAGGGTCACTCCACGCAGGGACTGCACGACGACCAGGACCGCAGCTGCGCTGATCGCGACGTCGGCGATGTTGAAAACCGGCCAGTTGGGCAGCTCGAGGAAGTCGACGACGTGGCCCCGCATGAATCCTGGCTGCCGGAAGACCCGATCGACCAGGTTGCCGAGCGCACCGGCGAGCAGCAGTCCGAAAGCGACCGCCCAGGTGCGGTCACGCACCTTGTGGGCCATCGAGGCCACGGCAACGGCGATACCGGCCGCCACGATGCTCAGCACGGCGGTGTAGCCGGTGCCCATTCCGAAGGCAGCGCCGGGATTGCGAAGGAACGTCAGGTCGAGGACGCCGGGGATCACCGTGATCGACGGCTCGCCCTGCAGCGAAGCGACTGCCCAGAGCTTGCTGGCCAGGTCGCACCCCAGCACGACGACCGTGACTGCGGCCAACGTCAGCAGTCGTCGCGGTCGCTGCGGTGCGACCTCGGGTGCCGGGGGCGGGTTCAGCGACGTTCCTCGGCCTGCTTGCATGTCATGCACAGTGTGGCACGCGGGAAGACCATGAGCCGCTGCTTCCCGACCGGGTTGCCGCAGGACTCGCACACGCCGTACGTGCCGTACTCGATGCGGGCCAGTGCGCGCTCGATCTGCAGCAGCATGTCGCGGGCGTTGCTGGCCAGGGACATCTCCGCGTCACGCTCCAGGGACGCCGAGCCGATGTCGGCCTGGTCACTGCCTGCTCGGTCCGCGTCGCGCAGCATGTCGGCGATCCCCTGTTCGGTGGCCAGGACATCGGCCGCCACCCGCGCCCGATCCGCCTCGAGCTGGTCATGCACCGCTGTCAGCTCCTCAGGGGTCCACGGGGACTCGTCCTCGCGTACCACGAGTTTCTCGGCCCGAGCCTTCTTCGTGGCCGGCTTGTCGGTGCCCGGTGCTGACACGCGTCACCCCCTCATGGCGGTACGACGCCGTCCCGTGCGTCGACCCAGTGGCGAGAAGCGTAGGAACGAACCCCGCCCGCGGCAAGCGCGAATCTGTGCGCAGGTTCCAGTCGGGGTGAGCTCAGGTGCTGTGCACCGGTGGCTTCTCCTAGACTGGGCGCAGCCGCACAGCGTTGACGGGGCAATCACCCCCGAGCCGCTGGCAGAACGCCGAGGTGCGCCTCGGTCACTAGACCCAGCAGCGGCAGGCCACGAGAGGGCCGGACCCCCGTCGCCAACGGGGCCGGCCAAGGAGGGTGGTACCGCGGTCGGCGTCCCTCGCCGCTCGTCCCTTCACCAGAGCACCGGTGGCCACCCGCCGGGCGTTGATGCAAGGACGACGATGAACGACGGCTACCGCCCCGTCCCCGCGCACGTGGACCTGACAGCGCTGGAGAAGGAGATCCTCGACTTCTGGTCCAGCCAGGGCACGTTCGAACGGTCGCTGGAGCAACCGCCCGATGCTCCGCGATGGACGTTCTACGAGGGACCGCCGACCACCAACGGGCTGCCCGGCGTTCACCACGTCGAGGCCAGGGTGTTCAAGGACCTGTTTCCGCGGTTCAGGACCATGCAGGGCTACCAGGTCGACCGCAAGGCCGGCTGGGACTGCCACGGCCTGCCGGTCGAGGTCGCCGTGGAGCGCGAGCTCTCTCTGTCGGGCAAGCAGCAGATCGAGGAGTACGGCATCGCGGCGTTCAACGACCGGTGCCGCGAGTCGGTGGCCCGCAACGTCGACGCCTTCGAGCAGATGACCGAGCGCATGGCGTACTGGGTGGACACCTCCGCGGCGTACCGCACGATGGACGCCTCCTACGTGCAGAGCGTGTGGTGGTCGCTCAAGCAGGTCTTCGACGCCGGCCTGCTCGTGGAGGACCAGCGCGTCGCCCCCTACTGCCCGCGCTGCGAGACGACGCTGTCCGACCACGAGCTCGCGCAGGGGTACGAGACGGTCGCCGACCCGTCGGTGTACGTCCGGATGCCGCTGACGTCGGGTCCACTGTCCGGTCAGGCTGCACTGCTGGTGTGGACCACCACCCCGTGGACGCTGGTGTCCAACACGGCAGTGGCCGTGCACCCGGAGGTCGAGTACGTGGTCGCCACCGACGGCACCGAGTCGCTGGTCGTCGCTGAACCCCTGCGGGAGCAGTCACTCGGTGAGGGGTGGACCGTCACCGAACGGTTCGCTGGTGCCGAGCTGGAGCGCTGGACCTACCGGCGGCCGCTGGACCTGGTCGAGTTCCCTGCGTCGACTGATGGGGGGCTGGCGCACTACGTGGTGCTCGCGGACTACGTCACGACCGAGGACGGCACCGGACTGGTGCACCAGTCACCGGCCTTCGGCGCCGATGACATGCAGGTCGCCCGGGCGTACGGGCTGCCGGTGGTCCACCCGGTTCGTTCGGACGGGCACTTCGCCGACGACGTCGGCCTGGTCGGCGGACAGTTCTTCAAGAAGGCCGACGAGGCCCTGGTGCGCGACCTCGAGCAGCGCGGTGTGCTGCTGCGCCACGACGTCTACGAGCACGCGTACCCACACTGCTGGCGCTGCCACACACCGCTGATGTACTACGCGATGCCGGCCTGGTACGTCCGCACCACGCAAGTCAAGGACGCCCTGATCCGAGAGAACGAGAGCACCACCTGGTACCCCGACACGGTCAAGCACGGGCGCTTCGGCGACTGGCTGGACAACAACGTCGACTGGTCCCTGTCACGCACCCGCTACTGGGGTACACCGCTACCGATCTGGCGCAACGACGAGGACCCGACGCAGCTGGTCTGCGTCGGATCCCTGACGGAGCTCTCGTCCCTCGCGGGCTGCGACCTGTCCGCGCTGGACCCGCACCGGCCCTACGTCGACGACGTGACGTTCAGGATGCCCGGCGTCCCGGGGGTGTTCCGCCGGGAGCCACACGTCATCGACGCGTGGTACGACTCCGGCGCCATGCCTTTCGCCCAGTGGGGCTACCCGCACGCGCCGGGCTCCGTGGAGGCGTTCGAGCAGGCATACCCGGCGCAGTTCATCTGCGAGGCGATCGACCAGACACGCGGCTGGTTCTATACGCTGATGGCGATCGGCACCCTGGTCTTCGACCGGTCGTCGTACGAGAACGTGGTCTGTGTGGGCCACATCCTGGCCGAGGACGGCCGCAAGATGTCCAAGCACCTGGGCAACATCCTCGAGCCGATCCCGCTGATGGACGACCACGGCGCCGACGCCCTGCGCTGGTTCATGGCCTGCTCCGGCTCACCGTGGGTGGCCAGGCGGGTGGGGCACGGGGTGCTGAGCGAGATCGTGCGCAAGGTGCTGCTGACGTACTGGAACACCGTCGCGTTCCACGTCCTGTACGCCCGGACTGCCGGCTGGTCGCCCGACGTCGCGGCACCACCGGTCCGGGAGCGTCCGGTGCTCGACCGCTGGCTGACCTCTCAGACACAGGCGCTGGTGCGTGAGGTGAACACGGCCCTGGAGGACTTCGACACCCAGCGGACCGGCGCGGCCATCGCCCGGTTCGTCGACGAAGTGTCGAACTGGTACGTGCGCCGCTCCCGCCGGCGGTTCTGGGACGGTGACCCCGCCGCGCTGGCCACCTTGCACGACACGCTCGAGGTGCTGACCCGTCTCATGGCCCCGATCACGCCCTTCGTCACCGAGCGCGTCTGGCAGGACGTCGTCCGGCCCGTCACTCCCGAGGCTCCGGACTCGGTGCACCTCGCGTCCTGGCCGTCCGCCGACGAGTCGCTCATCGACCCGTCGTTGAACGTTGCGGTGCAGCAGGCGCGGCGCGTGGTGGAGCTGGGGCGGTCGGCCCGTGCCCAGGCGAAGGTACGCACCCGACAACCACTGCGACGCGTCCTGGTGGGGTCGGCAGCGTGGAGGTCGCTGTCGCAGGAGCTGCGGGCCGAGGTCGCCGGCGAGCTGAACGTCGGTTCGGTCGACTCGATCGCCGCAGCCGGGGCCGATCTGGTCCAGTACTCGGCCAAGGCCAACTTCCGGACCCTGGGCAAGCGGTTCGGCAAGCAGACGCCGGCGGTGGCGAGCGCGATCGCAGCGGCTGACCCCTCGAGACTGGCCACAGCACTGTCTGCCGACGGTCGCGCCGAGGTCGAGCTCGACGGCTCACCGGTGCAGGTCCTCCGCGATGAGATCGTCGTCTCCGAGCACCCGGTGGAGGGATGGTCGGTCGTCAACGAGCACGGCGAAACCGTCGCCCTGGACCTCGAGCTCACAACGGCGCTCGAGCGTGAAGGTCACGCCCGTGAAGCGATCCGGTTGATTCAGGACGCCCGCAAGCGCAGCGGCTTCGAGGTCAGCGACCGGATCGACCTCTGGTACGTCACCCACCGCTCCGAGGTCGCCGAGGCGATGTCCACCCACGCGGACCTGATCGCCGCCGAGGTGCTCTCAGGCACGCCGCTGCATGCCGAACCTGATCAGCAGCTGCAGCTGCCCGCGTTCGGGGACATCGACGACCCTGGATTCGGCCTGCTGGTCTGGGTACGCCGCCGCTGAGCTGATTCAGACACTGCCCACGGCATGTTGCCACTGCCCATGGGTTGCGTCCCATGGGCAGTGCGGTTCACCAGGGGACCCTGGTAAGCCGCGGCGCTGACTAGCCCTGCTGGTTCTGGTTGTCGGTGTCCCCGAGCAGCGAGTGCAAGCGTCGCGGCGAGTGCTCCGGCTCGCCGTCGGACTGCGGGGCTGCCACGCTCTGCTCGCCCTCGAGCTGCGAGAGCTGGTCGGTGAAGTAGGCCCTGAGGCGGCTGCGGTACTCACGCTCGAAGGAACGCAGCTCTTGGACCTCGCCGGACAAGCGGTCACGGTCCTTCTCGAGGTCGCCGAACAGCTGCTGGCGACGTTCGGCAGTCTCGACGTCGAGCTTCTCAGCGCGGCTGCGGGCGTCGCTCTCCACGCGGTCGGCCTTGGTGCGAGCCTCGGCGAGGATCCGATCCGCTTCCTCCTGGGCCTCCGCCATGACCTCGTCGGCGTTGCGGGTGGCAAGCTCGAGCAGCCGGGCGGCCGCCCCGGCCGCCTGGCCGATGGTGGTCACCGGGGCGCTCTCGGCGCTCGGTGCGTGCGCCTGGCTCGGACCGGTTGACGGTGAGACCTCGTCCTGCACCGACGCTGCGTCGGACTCCGACGCCGGGGCCGCCTGCCCGCGCTCCTCGGTGGGTTGCAAGCCGGGGACGCCGCCGAGCCCGGACCGCAGGCCGTCGTTCTCCTGGGTCAGGCGATCGAGCTCGGACTCGACCTCATCGAGAAACTGGTCGACCTCGCCCATGTCGTAGCCCTCGCGCAGGCGGACGGGCGTGAAGCGCTTGTTCCGCACGTCCTCTGGAGTCAGCGGCATGACGTCACCTCAGGTCAGATGTCGATGGGTCAGATGTCGATGGGCAGGTCGCCAAGGCATCCCCACCGTACCGGTGGCCGCAGCGCAGCCGACAACCGGCAGAAGGCATGCTGTCAGGACAGGAATACTGCCGCATTCACGGCGCGCAGGATGTAGATGACGACGAACAACACGAGCGGTGACAGGTCCAGCGCCACCATGCCGATCCGGACCGGTGGCAGGACCGCACGGATGGCCCGCAGCGGTGGATCCGTCACCGAGTAGATGACCTCGCAGACGACGAGGACGAAACCGGACGGCCGCCAGGAGCGAGACAGCATCTGCACCCAGTCCAGCACGATGCGCGCCAACAGGAACAGCAGCGCCAGGAGCAGGACGAAGGAGATGATCTCCCCAGCAGTGCGCATACGGGCGAGTCAGCTCTGGTTGAAGAAGCCGCCCTCGGCGAGACGCTGCTTCTCCGCAGCATCGACCGAGACGTCCGGGGGCGAGAGCAGGAACACCTTGGCGGTCACCCGCTCGATCGTGCCGTGCACGGCGAAGACGAGCCCGGCGGCGAAGTCGACGAGCCGCTTGGCGTCGTTGTCGTCCATCTCCGAGAGGTTCATGATCACCGGGGTGCCGTCCCGGAAGTGCTCGCCGATGTTGCGGGCCTCGTTGTACGTCCTGGGGTGCAACGTGGTGATCCGGGCGATGTCGGTGCGCACCGGCTCGACCACCCGCCGACGGGTCGCCAACGTGGTCACCTGCCCCTCCGGCTCGTCGGCACGCACTGCTCTGACCGGACGTGACTCACGACGCCCGGAGGCCGTCTCGTGCTCGTCGTACTCGTCATCGAAACGGTCAGCGTCCTCGACGAGACCGAGATACACACCTACCTTGCGCATCGCGCCAGCCATGAGCTCTGGGACCTCCGGTGGGACCGTGCAGCGCCACTCGGTGCTGCACCGGGGTTCTCGTGCGAGGCAGTTGCCACGCACGTTGGACACTACCTGCTGCGGCCCCTCTCACCGAGGACCGCGCGGCCTATCCGTACGTGTGTCGCGCCGACTTCCACGCCGGCTTCCAGGTCGCCGCTCATCCCGGCGGAGAGCACCCCGGCATCCGGGTGCTCGGTCCGCAGGTGGGCGGCGACGTGCGCGAGCCGCTCGAAAGCGGGACGCGGCTCGGCACCCAGGGGGGCGAGCGCCATCAGGCCGCCGAGCCGTAGGCCCTCGGCCTCGGCGACCGCCTCGGCCATTGCGGGGACCTCGTCGGGCCGACACCCCGACCGGACCTCCCGCTGCTCGAGCTCGAGGTCGACCTGGACGAGACAGTCGAGCTCACGGCCCGCCCGCAGCGCGGCCGTGGACAGGGCGGTGACCAGGGCGAGCCGGTCGACCGACTCGACGACGTCGGCGTACCGGGCGACCGCCGCGGCCTTGTTGGTCTGCAGCCCACCGACGAAATGCCAGACCAGCGGGTGGACACCTGCCACCTGCGCATGCTTGTCCGCCGCTTCGGGATGACGGTTCTCACCCACGTGCTGCACTCCCAGGTCCGCGAGCAGGTCGAGGTCAGCAGCGGGGTAGGTCTTGGTGACGACGACGAGCGTGATCTCGTCGGGATCGCGCCCCGCGGTACGGGCGGCCTGCTCGATGCGCTCGCGCACTCTGGCCAGGTTGTCGGCGAGCTCGGCACGACGCTGTCGCGTCATGGGGCCGTGTGCCCAGTCAGTCGTACCAGGCCTCCGAGCCGGCCCGAGCGGCTGCCTTGGCGTCGATGGGAGAACAGGTCGTCGTTCTCCACGGTGCAGGTGACGGCAGCGCCGAGCGAGTCGGCGATGTCGACGACCTCCACGGCGAGCTCCTCGAGCTGCGCACGTACCCCTGCGGCGACGTCGACGGCGGACGTCCCCCAGGACGTCTGCGACCAGGTGGCCGGGACCGCCGCCGCCACCTGCGCCCGCAGCCGCGTCGGGACCTCGTAGCAGTCGCCGCACACCCGAGGGCCCAGCCAGCCGACGATGCTGCCGGCACCGAGTCGGCGCATCGTCCGCACGGTCGACGCGACCACTGCGCACACCACACCGGCGCGGCCGGCGTGCGCAACCCCCACGACTCCGGCTGCCACGTCGGCGAGCACGACGGGCACACAATCGCCCGCCCGGACCAGCAGGGTGACGTCCGCGGCGGAGGTGACCAGGCCGTCCGCAACCGGGAACGGCGTCACCGGGCCGTCGGTCACCACGACGTCATTGCCGTGCACCTGGCTCATCCGCACCAGTCGTGCCGGGTCGGCCCCGAACCCACGGACCACCATCTCGTGGTTGGTATCGACCCGAGTGTGGTCGTCGCCGTTGCCATAGCCCAGGTTGAGCGAGTCCCAGGGCCCGTCGCTGACCCCCCCGTGCCGATCCGTGAAGGCGACCTGGAGGCCCACACCCTGGTGGCGGTACAGGAACACGCCCTACTTCAGGAAGTCGGGGATGTCGAGCTCGTCGTCGTCGAACGCGACGGGCCGTTGCGGACGTTGCGCCGGTCTGGGCCCAGGCGCGATACCGGCGCGCTCAGGCCGGCCACCGTCGGGCTGTCCCATCTCGGCCCGCGGGGCCGAACCCACCGGGGTCGGCACCTGGGGCTGACGATGGGGTGGGGCCGAGATCTGCTCGCCCGGCCGCGCCGACGAGGCCGAGGACCCGACCGCCTGCGGCACCGGTACCGGCGCGGCGGGAGCACCGGGGGCCTCCCGGCGCAACGCAGGCTGACCGATGTCGCGGCGCTTGGGCGTGCCACCGTCGAAGCCCGCCGCGATGACCGTCACGCGCACCTCGTCGCCGAGAGCGTCGTCGATGACCGCACCGAAGATGATGTTCGCCTCGGCGTGCGCTGCCTGGCTCACCAACGCCGCCGCCTCGTTGATCTCGAACAGGCCGAGGTCCGAGCCTCCGGCGATCGACAGCAGGACGCCGTGCGCACCGTCGATCGACGCCTCGAGCAGGGGTGACGAGACCGCCATCTCAGCAGCCGCCACGGCACGGTCGTCGCCGCGAGCGGACCCAATCCCCATGAGCGCGGACCCGGCGTCGGACATCACCGCCTTCACGTCGGCGAAGTCGAGGTTGATCAGTCCCGGCGTGGTGATCAGGTCGGTGATGCCGGAGACCCCCTGCAGCAGCACCTGGTCGGCCTGCTTGAAGGCGTCGAGGACGCTGACGTTGCGGTCGCTGATCGAGAGCAGCCTGTCGTTGGGGATGACGATGAGGGTGTCGACCTCCTCGCGCAGCTGCGCGATGCCCTCCTCAGCCTGGTTGGCCCGTCTACGGCCCTCGAACGCGAACGGCCGGGTCACGACACCGATGGTGAGCGCCCCGAGCGAGCGCGCGATGCGAGCCACCACCGGCGCCCCACCGGTGCCGGTGCCGCCCCCCTCACCGGCGGTCACGAACACCATGTCGGCGCCCCGGAGGACCTCCTCGATGTCTTCGGCATGGTCCTCGGACGCCTTGGCCCCGACGTCGGGGGCCGCACCGGCACCCAGGCCGCGCGTCAGCTCGCGGCCGATGTCGAGCTTGACGTCGGCGTCGCTCATCAGCAGCGCCTGGGCGTCGGTGTTGATGGCGATGAACTCCACGCCTTTGAGTCCGACGTCGATCATCCGGTTGACCGCGTTGACGCCGCCGCCACCGATGCCGACGACCTTGATCACTGCCAGATAGTTCTGCGCTGCCATGTCGCGCACCTCTCGCGGTTGTCGGCCGTCCCTTCCCCAGGAGGCCGTGGGCTTGTGGTCCCGTCCTCTGCTTCGTCGGCCCGGTCGGCAAACCGTCACCCTCAACTAGAGAGTTATAGTTATGTCAACCTGTCGACTGTTCTGAAGGTACGGCGATCGGTGCGAGGATTCGTGCACCTGCGTGGGCGTGTCGCGCGCGGATCGACGATCTGGTGCCGCACTCACGACAGGGTGGTCGGCTGCGCGGGAACCGACACGTCATACACCGAGGCCGGCTGAGCCAACAGTGCCGCGAGCACCTCGGCCTTGCGGTCGGAGTCCTCAGCGCTTCCCCACGTGACGCGGTCCTCGTCCTGCAGGACCAGGGTGATGTCGTCGCGGCTGACCACCTCGACCACCGCGACCCGACGGACTATCTGCGGGGCCAGCGATGCGACGACCTCCGCGGCCTCACGCAGGGCTTCGTCCTCGCCGATGTCCTCAAGCCCTTCGGCGTCGACCAGCGGCAGCCGAGCGGGGACCCGCGGGTACGTGCGGAACAACACCCCTTCGGCGTCCATGCCGGAGATGCGGCCGCCCTGACGTACGGCAGCGACAGCTACGCGCTCCGCGACGACGATCCGCACCTGGCGCGGCCAGTCCCGGCTGACAATGACGCTCGCAACCGGTGCCAGTGTTCGTACCCGGTCAGCCACCGCGTCGGTGTCCAGCCTCGCCAGGGCAATGCCCGGGGCGACGTCCGCCGCGTCCCGCACCTCCTGGGCGCTGAGCAGCCGGGTGCCCTCGACCTGCACGGTCCGGACTCCGAACACCGACGACACGTACATCAACCACGCGACGCCGACGAGCACGCCCACCCCGAGCACCAGCGCGATCTGCCGCTGGTAGCGCCGCACCCGCCCGAGCCATCGGCTACGGGTGAACCGTGACCGTGAGCTCGCCCGCGGTGCGTCGTCCTGTTGCTCAGCCATCTGCCTGCTCCCTCGCACGTAACACCGACAGCAGCCGTGGACCCAGCACGGTGACGTCACCGGCACCGAGGGTGACGACGACGTCACCGGGACGCACCCGTTCGACCAGGACGTTCAGTGCGTCATCGAGCGTCGGCGCGTACACGACGGCCTCGGCCGGAAGCGGCACGGCGTCGGCGACCAGTGCGCCGGTGACCCCCTCCTCACGGTCCTCCCGCGCCAGGTAGATGTCGCTGACCACGACCAGGTCCGCTGCGCCGAGCGCCGTCCCCATGGCAGGGCCGAACGTCTTCGTACGGCTCACCAGGTGCGGCTGGAAGCAGACGACGAGCCGGGAGCCGGCCGCCAGTGACCGTGCCGCCTCGACGTCACCGGCGATCTCGACGGGGTGGTGGGCGTAGGAGTCGACGACGGACACGCCGCAGGCGTTGCCCTTGGCCTCCATGCGGCGCCTGCTGCCGGTGAAGCCGGCGAGGCCCGCGAGCAACGCGTCCGCAGGGAGGCCGATTCGCAGCCCGACGGCCAGGGCCGCCAACGCGTCGATCAGGTAGTGGCGTCCGGGCACCTGGAGGCGCAGCGGGCCGAGCACCTGCCCGCCGCCCACCACCGTGCAGGTCGACATGCCTTGCTCGGAGCGCAGGTCGACGGCCTGCAGATCCATGCCTTCGCCGGTCCCGACCCGAATTGTCTCGATGCCGCGGTCAAGGGCCTGCCGGGCAAGCTCGTCGGCTCCGGGGTCGTCGGCGCAGACCACCAGGAAGCCACCGGCGCGGATGCGGTCCAGGTAGGCGGTGAACGCCGCGCGGTACGCCTCGACGGTGCCGTAGGCGTCGAGGTGGTCGGCGTCGACGTTGGTCACCACGGTGCCGCTCGGTTCGTAGCGCAGGAACGCTCCGTCGCTCTCGTCGGCCTCGACCACGAAGTCCGGCCCCCCGCCGAGGCCGGCGTTGCTACCGGTCGCGGCCAGCTCGGACCCGATCGCGTACGACGGCTGCGCCCCGGCGTGCAGGAGCGCGACGACGAGCATGGACGTCGTCGTGGTCTTGCCGTGCGTTCCGGCGACAGCCAGGACCCGTCGTCCCGCCATCAGGGACACCATCGCGGCCGCGCGGGACCAGACGGGGATGCCACGGCGTCGGGCCTCGACCACTTCGGGGTTGTCCTCGCGGACCGCCGTCGACACGACCAGCACGTCCGCATCACCCAGGTGTGCCGCCGCGTGGCCCACCTCGCAACGGGCACCGAGGCTGCGCAGCGCGTCCAGCGTCTCGGAGTCCGCTGCGTCGCTGCCGGACACCTCGGTCCCGTGCGCCAACAGCAGGCGGGCGATACCCGACAACGCCGCTCCGCCGATGCCCACCAGGTGGACGCGACGCAGGTCCGAGACGGCCCTCAGCTGCTCGGGAAAGGGCGCCCTCATGTGGACCGCCCAGCGGCCTCGAGCACCAGCTGGGCCAGCCGGTCGTCGGCGTGCCGCGGCATCAGTTCGCGGCTCGCGGCGGACATCGCGGCCAACCGCTCGGGATCGGCGAGCAACTCCGGCACCCGACGCGCCACCCAGGCCGGTGTGAGGGACCCGTCGTCCACCAGCAGGGCACCACCGGCCCTGACCACCGGCTCCGCGTTGCGTCCCTGCTCACCGTTGCCGATCGGCAACGGGACGAACACAGCGGGCAGTCCGGTGCAGGCCACCTCGGTGACGGTGTTGGCTCCCGAGCGGCACAGCACCAGGTCTGCCGCGGCGTAGGCGAGGTCCATCCGATTGATGAAGGGCGTCACCACGTACGCCGGACCGCCGTCGACTGCCTCGATCTCGGCCTCTTCGACCCTGCCGGCGTGATGCAGGACCTGGATCCCGGCAGCCCCGAGGGCGGACGCGGCCCCCGATGCCGCGGCGTTGATCCGCCGCGCGCCCTGTGACCCGCCGGTCACGAGCAGGGTCGGCGGGTCGGCGGCGAGTCCGAAGGCGGTGCGGCCCTGTGCGCGCACCGCGGAACGGTCCAGTGTGGAGATCGACCGGCGGATGGGCAAGCCGATGAAGCTTGCGTGTGGCAGGGGGGTGCCCGGAAAGCTGGTGGCGACGTGCCGGGTGAGCCGGGCCCCGACCCGGTTGGCGATCCCGGGCAGCGCGTTTCCCTCGTGGACGACGACGGGAATCCGTCGGCGCCGAGCCGCGAGGTAAGCCGGCACCGAGACGTACCCGCCGAAACCGGTGACGACGTCAGGGTGGACCCGGTCGAGGACCTCACCGGCCGCCGTGACGGCACGGCGCAGGCGGCCAGGGGTGCGCACCAGGTCGAGCCCGGGGCGACGCGGCAGCGGGACCCGGGGAACCACCTCGAGCCGGTATCCGGCTTCGGGGACCAGTGTCGCCTCCAGGCCGGTGCTGGTGCCGAGACAGGTGATGTCGACGTCCGGCACCCGGCGCTGCAGAGCCGCTGCGGTGGCCAGCAGGGGAGACGTGTGACCGGCGGTCCCCCCGCCGGCGAGCAGGACGCGCAGCGCCCCCTTCACGCGTCTCGTCCGGCCGCCAGGCGTGCCCGAACGCGACGACGCTTCGAGCGCCTTGACGCCAGGGCTGCCCGGGCCCCCGGTTCGGTCTTGGCGAAGGCGGCCAGCATGCCGAGGGCGACCAGGGTGGGCAGCAGCGCGGACCCGCCGTAGGACACCAGGGGCAGGGGGATGCCGATGACCGGGAGCAGACCCAGCACCATGCCGAAGTTGATCACGCTCTGGCTGAGCAACCACACGGTGATCCCGGCCGAGGCGTAGCGCACGAACGGATCCTTGGTGCGCATCGCGATCCGCAGCCCGGTGTAGGCCAACAACATGAACAGGCCGAGCACCATGAGCGTCCCGAAGAGCCCGAGCTCCTCACCGATGACAGCGAAGATGAAGTCGGTGTGTGCCTCGGGCAACGTGCCCCACTTCTGCCGGCTGCCGCCGAGCCCGACGCCCCAGAACGAGCCGCTGGCCAGGGCGTACAGGCCGTGTCCGGCTTGCCAGCCCTCTCCCTGCAGGTCAGCCATCGGGTCGGTGAACGTCGCCAGGCGCTCGACGCGCTCGGGCTCGGCGTTGGCGAAGTAGGCCGCCATCGCCGTCAGCGCGGCGAGCAGCACCAGCAGCAGCCGGGCTGGGGCACCGACGACGAACAACGAGCCGGCGATGATCGCGAAGAAGACCAGAGCGGTCCCGAGGTCACCTTGCAGGACGACCATGGTGGTGACGAGCAGCGTGACCGGCAGCATCGGGATGACCAGGTGCTTCCAGTCGTCGAGCACGGCGTCCTTGCGCGCGTACAGGTCCGCGACCCACAGCACCAGACCGAGCTTGGCGATCTCCGAGGGCTGCACGGTGAACGGTCCCCCGACGTTGAGCCAGTTCTGGTTGCCGTTCACATCGACCCCCAGACCAGGGACGTACGTCAGGGCGATGAGGACGATCGATCCCAGCAGCGCCGGGTACGCCATCCAGCGCATCACCCGGACGGGCAGCAGGGATGCCAGCCACGCGGCCGGGATGCCGAGTGCCACCCACATCACCTGCCGGGAGAAGATGACGTAGGAGTTGCCGTCGTTGTTGGTGAAGGACAGCACCGAGCTCGCCGACAGCACCATGACGAGCCCGAGACCGAGCAGGATGCCGGTGACGCCGATCACGAGCTGGTAGGACGTCAGCGGGCGGTCGAGTCCCTGGCGCAGCGAGGCTGTCCAGCCCAGCGCACCGCCTCGCGGCCCGCTCGGCCGCCGCATCTCCGGTCGCGGGGCGGTGGTCGTCATCGCCGCCCCTCTTGCTGCGTCGTCGGGCACCGCTCAGCCGGTGCTCTTGCCAGTCGTGTGCGCCAGCACCGCCACGGCGAACGCGTCTCCACGGGCGCCGTAGTCGGTGAACATGTCCTGGGACGCGCAGCCGGGCGCGAGCAGCACGGTGTCGCCCTCACGGGCCACCCCGGCGGCGGCGTCGACGACGCGGACCATGACGGATTCACCGTCACTCGTCGGTGCTTGCCCTTCATCCTCGCCTGCCGACACCTCGATGACGGGCACATCCGGTGCGTGTCGCAGGAGGGCAGCGGCGATGAGACCCCGGTCACGTCCGATCAGCACGACAGCTCGCAGCCGGTCCGCGGTGGCCTGCACCACAGCGTCGAACTCGGCGCCCTTCGCGAGGCCTCCCGCGATCCACACGACCGGGTCGTAGCTGAGCAGCGAGGCGGTGGCCGCATGCGTGTTGGTCGCCTTGGAGTCGTCGACCCAGCGAACACCGTCGGAGTGTGCGACCTCGGCGATCCGGTGAGCGTCCAGGCGGAAGCCGCGAAGCCCGTCACGTACGGCCCGCTGGTCCACGCCGTGCGCCCGGGCCAGGGCCGCGGCTGCGAGCGCGTTGCCCACGTTGTGCGGCACGGGTGGGTGGACGTCGGCCACCGAGCCCAGCTCAGCAGTGCTGGCCTGTCGGTCGGTCACGAACGCGCGGTCGACGAGCAGATCCTCCACGACACCGACCATCCCGACCGTCGGGGCACCGAGGGTGAAGCCGATGGCCCGGCAACCCTCGACGACCTCGGCGGCACGGACCAGTCGTTCGGTGAGTGGATCGGCGACGTTGTACACGCAGGCGATCCTGGTGCGCTCGTAGATCCGCGCCTTGTCCGCCGCGTAGGCCTCCATCGAGCCGTCGTACCAGTCGAGGTGGTCCGCGGCGACGTTGAGGACGACGCTGGCCTGCGGCGAGAGGGAGTGGGTCCAGTGCAGCTGGAAGCTGGACAGCTCGACCGCGAGCACGTCGTGCCCCTCCGGATCCATTACCGCCTGGGTGACCGGGGTCCCGACGTTGCCGACCGCGGCGCTGCGCAGGCCGGCGGAGCGCAGGATGGCAGCCAGCATCTGCGTCGTGGTCGTCTTGCCGTTGCTGCCGGTGACGCACAGCCAGGGGGCGGGGTCGGTCCCCCGCAACCGCCAGGCAAGCTCGACCTCGCCCCAGACCGGTACGCCGCCCGACGCCGCCTGGACGAGCAGCGGGGTGCGCGGCGACCATCCCGGGGACGTCACCACCAGGTCTGTGCCGGCGGGCAGCAGGGTCGTGGACCCGGGGCCGAGGCGGATGTCCGCGCCGAGCACCGAGAGGACGGCGGCCTGCTCCTGCAGCCCCTCGGTGCGCCGGTCGTCCAGCACCGTCACCCGGGCGCCGAGCTGGACCAGCGCGTCAGCTGCGGCGTACCCCGAGACTCCGAAACCGGCGACGACGGCGTGCACATGGTCCCAGGTGTCGCGCCGCCCGAGCACCTGCAGGTCGAGACGTCGGTTCACACCCCGGCCACCCACTCGGCGTAGAAGATGCCCATGCCGGCTGCCACGGACAGCCCGGCGATGATCCAGAACCGGATCACGATCGTGACCTCGGCCCATCCCTTCAGCTCGAAGTGGTGCTGCAGCGGTGCCATGCGGAACAGACGTTTGCCGTTGCTGAGCTTGAACCAGCCAACCTGCAGCACCACCGACATCGTGATGATGACGAACAGCCCACCGATGATCAGCAGCAGTCCTTCGGTGCGGGTCATGATGGCCAGCCCGGCCAGCGCACCACCGAGGCTCAACGAACCGGTGTCACCCATGAAGATCTTCGCGGGGGCGGCATTCCACCACAAGAAGCCGAAGCAGGCGCCGGTCAGGGCGGCAGCGACGACCGCGAGGTCGAGCGGGTCCGAGACCTCGTAGCACTTGCCCCCGGGGACCGTCCCGCACGCCTGGTTGTTCTGCCAGATGCTGATGAGGACGTACGCCCCGAAGACCATCACCGAGGCACCCGTGGCGAGGCCGTCGAGCCCGTCGGTGAGATTCACCCCGTTACTGGTGCCGGCGATGATCACCAGGACCCAGACGATGATCAGGACCACCGGCAGCTGCCAGTCATTGATGTCGCGGATGAACGACACCCCCCGCGACATCGGGGTGCGCCCGTTGTCGTCGGGGAACTGCAGTGCCAGCAGCGCGAACAGCAGTGCGACGATGGTCTGGCCGGCGACCTTGGCCTTGGTGCGCAGGCCGAGGCTGCGCTGCTTGGACACCTTGATGTAGTCGTCCAGGAAGCCCACCAGGCCCAGCCCGACGAACAAGAACAACAGCAGCATCGCTGACGGCGACGGCGCCGACTGGGTCACCAGCTTGGCCAGGGCGTAGCCCACGACCACCGCGATGATGATGACGAGCCCGCCCATGGTGGGCGTGCCGCGCTTGGTGTGGTGCGATGTGGGGCCGTCGTCACGGATCAGCTGGCCGTATCCCTTCTTGACCAGCACGGCGATCGCCAGCCTCGTCCCGAGCAGCGTGCCGAGCAGCGCGAAACTGCCGGCGAGCAGGATGGCCCTCATGAATCCACCGTCGGGGACACCAGTGCCGTGGCGACTCGCTCCAGCCCTTCGGACCGTGACGCCTTGACCAGCACGACGTCCCCGGCGCCCACGCGTTCGGGCGCACCACGCAGCAACGCCACGGCGGCGTCGGCGTCGGGCACCAGGGTCGACCGGCCCGACCAGCCACCGGACGCGGCGACGGCCAGTGCGCCGGTGTGCAGCGGACGTGCCTCCTCCCCCACGACCACCAGCTCGCTGACGCCGAGCTCAGCGGCCAGTCGACCGAGGGATGCGTGCTCCTCGTCGGAGCTGGCGCCCAGCTCGCGCATCACGCCGAGCACCGCGACGCTACGTGCCCCGGCTCGGCCCGAAGCCACGCGCACGAGTGTGTCGAGGGCGGCACGCATGGAGTCCGGGTTGGCGTTGTAAGCGTCGTTGAGGACGAGCAGGCCGTCCGCACGCTCCTGCGGCTGCATGCGCCACCGCGAGGTCACGACCGCGTCGCACAGGGCTCTGGCCACGTGGTCGAGATCGAACCCGAGGCCCAGGGCTACCGCCGCAGCGGCCGCAGCGTTGGACGCCGCATGCACACCGAGGGAGTGCAACCTGACTTCGGCGGTGCGCCCGGCATGCACCAGGTCGAAAGCCGGACGGCCGGTGGAGTCGGTCGTGAGCCCATGCACCCGTACGTCGGCGGACCTGGCGAGTCCGAAGGTCAGCGGCCTGGCCGACGTGCATGCGGCCATCGCCAGCACCAACGGATCGTCCGCGTTCAGCACGGCCAAGCCGTCGACCGGCAGGCTCTCGACCAGCTCGGCCTTGGCCCGGGCGATCTGCTCGCGGCTGCCGAACTCGCCCAGGTGGGCGACTCCCACGTTGAGCACCACACCCACCTGGGGTGCGGTGATGTCGCACAAGTGACGGATGTGACCCAGACCGCGGGCGCCCAGCTCCAGGACGAGGTGCGCGGTGGACTCGTCGGCGCGCAGCACCGTCAGTGGTACTCCGATCTCGTTGTTGAAGTTGCCCACGGTCGCCACGGTCGGACCGGCCACGGGCAGGATCTGGGCAAGGAGGTCCTTGGCGCTCGTCTTGCCCTGCGACCCGGTGATCCCGACGACACGTGTCGTCGCGAGGTGGCCCCGGACATGGCGTGCGAGTTGACCGAGCGCCACGATCGGGTCGGCCACCACGACGGAGGGGACACCGACCGGGCGCTGGGCCAGCACGGCCGCGGCTCCCGCCGCCACCGCTGGCGCCGCGAAGTCGTGCCCGTCCAGGTGCTCACCGGGAACCGCCACGAACAGGCCCTGCGCCTCGAGCAGGCGCGAGTCGACGCTGGCAGCGCCACGCACGACCGCCGAAGCCTCGGCATCGTGCACGACGCCCGCCGTCACCAGGGCGATCTCCTCCAGGCTCATCTCGATCATGACGACTCCCGGGGATGCTCGAGCAACTGCCGCACCACGACCCGGTCGTCGAACGTGTACACGGTGCCCTGCACGTCCTGCACGGACTCGTGCCCCTTGCCCGCGACGACCACGCAGTCACCACACCCGGCGTCGGCCAGCGCGTGGGCGATCGCAGCGCGCCGGTCGCCGACCTCCACCAGCTCGGCCGTCCCGCCGCTGCTTCGTGCGCCGCCGAGCACCTCCGCGCGGATGCTGGCCGGCTCCTCCGTGCGCGGGTTGTCGTCGGTGACGACGACGCGGTCGGCGAGCCGGGAAGCCACTGCGCCCATGAGCGCCCGCTTGCCGGGGTCGCGATCTCCTCCGGCGCCGAGGACGATGGTCAGCCGGCCCGGCGTGGTCGGACGCAGCGCCTGCAGCACGGCCTGGACCGCATCCGGCTTGTGGGCATAGTCGACGACCACCCGGCAGGCCTGACCCGCGTCGACCTGCTCCATGCGCCCGGGCACGACCGGGCTCGCAGCGATGCCGACGAGGACCTCCGACAACGGTTGACCGGCCCGCACCAGCGCCACGATCGCGGCCAGCGCGTTGGACACGTTGAAGGCTCCGGGCAACGGGACCTGCACGGTCCCACGCTGTCCGTTCGGGCCGATCAGCGTGAACCGGGAACCGGCTGCGGTGGCCTGCACGTCCAGGGCGCACCAGTCGGCGCTGTGCTGACCGTGCGCCGAGATCGTCGTCACCTCGAGCTCGGTCAGCTCCACCAGTCGACGACCGTACGGGTCATCGACGTCGATGACCGCCTGCTTGGCTCTCGCGGGGGTGAACAGGGAGGCTTTGGCGCCGAAGTAGTCCTCGAGGTCGGTGTGGAAGTCGAGATGGTCGCGACCGAGGTTCAAGAAGACGGCGACGTCGAAGACCAGCCCGTCGACACGGCCCTGCACCAATGCGTGGCTGGACACCTCCATCGCGCACCTGGTCACCCCGTGGTCGGCCATGACACCGAACAAGGCGTGCAGGTCAGGGGCCTCGGGGGTGGTCAACGCCGAGTGGACGGGCCGGCCGTCGATCCGGGTGCCGGTGGTCCCGATCACCGCAGACGGCTCGCCGGAGGGCTTGAGGCCCGCCTCGAGGAGGTACGTGACAGTCGTCTTGCCCTGCGTGCCGGTCACACCGATCGTGGACACCCTGGCCGCAGGGTCGGCATAGACGAGGCGGGCGAGGTCACCCAGCACGCCGCGCGGACGCTCGTGCACCAGGACGGGACGGCCGGTCGCAGCGCAGTCGGGCGCACCGGCGGCGTCGGTGATCAACGCGGCCGCGCCGGCCTGCACGGCCTGGGCCGCGAAGCGCGCACCGTGGGTACGAGCGCCCGGCAGCGCGGCGTACAGGTCACCGGGCTGCACCGACCGGGTGGCCAGCGTCAACCCGGTGACCACGCTCGCGGACGGGTCCGCACCGAGCAGCTGGGCGTCGACCGCGTCGGCGATCCGCCTGACCGGGACGGGGGCTACTCGCCGCGGCCGGATGGCAACGTCGCCGCCTACGGGACCGCTGCCGGCGGCGCCGCCACCCCCGGTGCTGGTTTCGTGAGACACCGGGCGAGGCTACCGGGTCACCACGACAGGGGGACGCGCTCGTAGCGGGCACCGGTCGGTGGGATGCTGTAACGCTGTAGCACTGTGCTCATGATGTCGCGGAAGACCGGACCGGCGCCACTGCCACCGCCGCTGCCGTCCTGCGGATTGTCGATCACGACGTAGGTGACGAACCGCGGGTCGTCGGCCGGCGCGAAACCGGCGTAGGAAACCGTGGCACCGGAGGCGTAGTAGCCCCCGTCGGGGTTCGCGCGCTGCGACGTACCCGTCTTGGCGGCCACCAGGTAATCCGGGATGGCGCCCTGCGGGCCGGTGCCGCCTCTCTCGGTGACGGCGGTCATCATCGCGGCCACGTCGCGCGCGGCCTGCTCGCTGACTGCCCGGTGTCGCTCGGGAGCCGGCGCCGGCTCGAACGTGCCGTCCTGGTGGCGCATGCCGGAGACCAGCTGTGGCGCGATGTACTCGCCGTCATTGGCGATGGCGGCGACGGCGGCAGTCATCTGCAGCGCAGTCACGGACAGTCCCTGACCGAAGGTCACCGTCGCGCGCTTGGCGTCGGTCCACGTCTGCGGGTCGGCCAGGATCCCGCCGGACTCACCGGGCAGGCCGACCCCGGTCGGCTCACCGAGACCGAACGAGCGCAGGTACCCCGCGAGCTGCTCGTCCGCCATCCGTTCCGCCGCCACGATCGTGCCGAGGTTCGAGGACAGGGCCAACGCCCCGGTCGCCGTCATCCGGGCCTTTTCGGTGCGGTCGTCGTAGTCGCGGATGTCGAAACCGTCCTTCTCGATGACACCAGGCACCACCAGCCTGGTCGTCGGCAGGACCAGACCTGCGTCCAGGAGGGCCGCGAAGGTGAGGATCTTCTGCACGCTGCCGGGCTCGTAAACATCTTGCAGGCCCCGGTTGCGCACTCTGTCGAGATCGAGGTCCGACAGCTGGTTCGGGTCGAAGCTGGGGACCTGGGAGAACTGGTAGATCTCCCCGGTGCGTGCGTCGACCGTGATGGCGACGCCCCACTCCGCGTCGCTGGCGCGTACCTGAACCGCCAGTCGGCGATTTGCGTACCACTGCAGGTCACGGTCGATCGTGGTGACCAGGGTGGTGCCGTCCTGCGGCTCGGTGACTGTCCTGTCCGCCATCGGGATGTACTCACCGGACGGCGCCGTGACGTACGTCGCCTCGCCGTCGGTCCCTTGCAGGATCGCGTTGAACTCCTGCTCCAGACCTGAGCCACCCTCGCCTTCGGCGTTGACGACGCCCACCAGGTTGGCCGCGACATCGGTCTCGGGGTACGTCCGCAGCGGGTCACGCTCCTGCAGCACGCCGCTGAGCCCTTCGGCGGCGAGCCGGTCGTAGACCTGCTCCGCCTTCCAGGTGGGGATCCGGCGGGCGAGGTAGACGAAACGGGTGTCGGGCGTGCGCAGCTTGTCCACCGTGCTGAAGTAGTCGAGCCCGAGCTCATCGGACAGGACGGCCGCGATGCTCGGGGCCGTGGAGACCGTGAGCGACGGGTCGGCGGTGATCGCCACGGCGTCGATCGAGGACGCAAGCTCGGCACCGTCGCGGTCCAGTATCTGTCCGCGGGCCGCGTGCAGGGTGACGCTGCGGGTGCCCTCGGCCTGTGCCATCGAGGCGTACGCGTTGGCGTCGACGCCCTGCAGCTGGAACAACCGGGCCGCGAACAGCGACATGACGAAGGCGATGACGAGCAGGAAGATTCGCAACCTGAACTGCGTGCGCCGCAGCCGCAACGCGCCGTGGGCCCCGTGACGTCCGCGCGCTGCGCTGGAGCCCGCCATCAATCGCCCCTCCGCCTAGCCGATGACTCAGTCTGACCCCTGAGCGGGCTCTGGCCCGTCCCGCCGAGCGGCGTGTCGGACCCGGTGGCCGGGACGTTGCGGGAGCCGCTGGACTCCGGACCACCCAGGCCCGGCAACGTCTGACCCGCGAGGGCGGGGACGGGCTCACCGATGATCGATCCGTCAGACAGGTCGAGGAACACCGGGTTGGTGCTGGGCACCATGCCGTGCCCGGTCGCCCGACGGGCGAGCTTCTGGGTGCTCTGGACGCGCTCCAGCTGCTGGTCGAGGGCTTGCTGATGGACCTTCAGCTCATCTGTGCGCGCCTGCAGGCCGGCGAGCTCGAACGCGCCCTTCTGCATGGACAGGTTGAGCAGCAGCAGCCCGACCAGACCGGAGATCAGCAGCAACGCCAAGATCACGATGAACCCACTGCCGCGGCGGGCCGCGGAGCTGCCGACGACGATCTGCAGCTCGGGTGCGCGCGGAGGTATCGGACGAGTCGCTGCGGCCCGTGCCGCGCCGGAGCGCTGAGTGCTCATGCTGCCTCCCTGATCCGCTCCGCCGCCCGCAAGCGCACCGACCGCGCCCGCGGGTTGGCGGCGACCTCGTGCTCGTCGGCCTTTTGCGCCCCACGAGTCAGCGCCCGCAGCTCGGGCAGCAGGTGCTCCGGCACGACCGGCAGACCGGCGGGGACCTCGATCTGTGTGTGCCGGGCGAGCTCTTGCTTGACCATGCGGTCCTCCAGCGAGTGGTACGACAGGGCCACCAGGCGCCCACCGAGAGCGATGGCCGAGACAGCTTGCGGAAGGGCGCGGCGCAACGCCGAGAGCTCGTCGTTGACCTCGATGCGCAACGCTTGGAAAGTGCGCTTGGCCGGGTGGCCACCGGTGCGCCGCGCCGCCGCCGGCACGGCGCCACGGATCAGCTCGACCAGCTGCGTGCTCGTCGTGAGCGGCGTCGTCTGCCGTGTCCGCACCACAGCGGCAGCGATACGTCGCGCGAAGCGTTCCTCGCCGTACTGACGCAGGATGCGTGACAGCTCGTGCTCGTCGGCCTCCGCGAGCACGTCGGCGGCTGTCCGACCGACGGTGGGGTCCATCCGCATGTCGAGCGGGGCGTCGTGCGCGTAGGAGAACCCACGGTCGTGCTCGTCGAGCTGCATCGAGGAGACACCGAGGTCGAAGAGCACGGCATCCACACGGGGGTGTCCGTGCTCGGCGAGGGTCTCCTGCATCCGGTCGTAGACGGTGTGCACGAAGGTGACCCTGGTGGCGAGATCCCCCAGGCTCGTTCGCGCCTCGAGCAGTGCGGCGGGGTCACGATCCAGGCCGATGACACGCACACTCGGACAGGTCTGCAGCACCGCTCGGGTGTGTCCTGCGCGACCGAGCGTCGCGTCCACCAGCACGGCGTCGGCGTGGTCGAGGACCGGTGCGAGGAGGTCGACGATGCGCTCGAGCAGTACCGGGACGTGGCGGACGGGCTGCTCGGGAGCGGTGGCCATCTGGATGACCCTCAACCGGGGATCCGGGCGAGAACGGTGATCGTGAGCGCGATCAGCACAGCGGTCAGGAGCGAGAACACCATCACCGCGACGCCCTCCCGGACGTCGTCACGCACCCGCTTGCCGGCATAGCCGTGGGCGCCCGTACGTGGCGCCGGCTCGGGAAGCAGTCCGCGGGTGCGGCGCGCGGGTGCGGGCTCCTGAGCCCCTCTCGGGACGACACCGATGCTCATCCGGTCCTGCCTTCGTCGTGGGTGCTGCTGGCGTGTGTTCGATCGCTGCGTCCAGGGCTCCCCCCGCTACCACGGGCATCTGGCACCGGGGAAGGTGTGCCAGAGGCGACGTGGAGCGGAGTGGAGACCTCGCCGCACGAGCAGTCTGGAATCAGGCGATTCCTTCGATCACCGCCTCGGACAGGGACGAGAAGGCGTCCTCCTTGTCTGCGCTGTAGCTCTCCCATGCAGCGGAGTCCCAGATCTCCACGCGGTCCATGGCCCCGATCACGACGACGTCTCGGGACAGGTTGGCGTACGTGCGCAGGATCGCCGGGATGGTGATGCGGCCCTGCTTGTCGGGCAGTTCGTCGGAGGCTCCCGAGAACAGCACGCGGATGAAGTCACGGGACGCCTTGTCGGTGAAGGGGGTGTGCGTGAACCGTGCGGTGAGCGCCTCGAAACCCGCTTTCGACCAGACGAACAGGCAGCGGTCCTGGCCACGTGTGATCACCAGACCTCCCTGCAGCGCGTCACGGAACTTCGCCGGGAGAAAGATGCGGCCCTTCTCGTCGAGCCGAGGCGTGTGCGTACCGAGAAACACGCCGCATCACCCTCTCTCCTCCACTGTGCACCACTTTACTCCACCCAGGGTGCAGGTCAACGCGGAACCGGCCCGTGACACGACATTTCTGGGGCATCAGCCCGATGTAGGGTCACCCAAAGGTGCAGGTCAGCAGTGGTTTCAGTCATGCTCGATCCTTCGGTGGCGCAGAGTGGGGGACGCCGCACCCGTTGGGGAGTCGCCGGTCCGGTCCCGGGGCGAAGGTTCGCCACCGTTCTCCGAATCGAGCGTCGGCCTGACAGACTCGTGCTGACCGTGAGGGGCGGTCGTCGACGAGCGCAGGAGGAAGTGCGTGACAGCCAGCAGCGCGGACACGGGCTCGGTGGCACAGGAGGGCGGGGACTTCGCGACGCTCACTGACGTGGCGCAGCGCATCGCGCTCAACATCGGGGCAGTGATCGAGGGCAAGCCCGATGTGGTCCGTTCCATGATCACCGTGCTGCTGGCCGGGGGCCACCTGCTGATCGAGGACGTTCCCGGCGTCGGCAAGACCATGCTCAGCAAGGCCCTGGCGCGCTCGATCGACGGCAGCGTCCGCCGCATCCAGTTCACTCCCGACCTGTTGCCCAGCGACGTGACCGGGGTCTCCATCTACAACCAGGAGACCCGGCAGTTCGAGTTCCGCCCCGGCGGCATCTTCGCCAACATCGTGGTGGGGGACGAGATCAACCGGGCGTCGCCCAAGACCCAGTCGGCCATGTTGGAGTGCATGGAGGAGCGACAGGTCACCATCGACGGGCACACATACCGGCTCGACGAGCCGTTCATGGTGATCGCCACTCAGAACCCGATTGAGATGGAAGGCACGTACCCGCTGCCGGAGGCTCAGCGGGACCGCTTCATGGCGCGGGTGTCGATGGGCTACCCGGTTGAGGCGGCCGAGCTCGCGATGCTGGACCACCACGCCGGCGCGGATCCGTTGGCGAACCTGGCCGCGGTGACCGACGCCTCCGAGGTCGCCAAGCTCATCGATGTGGTCCGGCAGGTGTTCGTCTCCCCCGCCGTGCGCCGCTACGCGGTCGACCTGGTCTCCGCCACTCGACGTACCCCGGACCTGCGGCTCGGCGCATCCCCGCGCGCCACACTGCACCTCGTGCGGGCGGCCAAGGCGGCAGCAGCGCTCGACCGCCGCGAGTACGTGATCCCCGACGACTTGCAACGGCTGGCACCTGCCGTTCTGGGTCATCGTCTGCTGCTGTCTGCCGACGCCGTCATCGGTGGGCGACGGGCTGAGCAGGTGCTGGCGGCAATCGTGGCGTCGGTCCCGGTACCGCACGCCGGCCACCCCACCTCGAGTGGTCCGCGCGGGCAGGGCTGAACGGTGCGTGAGGCGCTGTCGGCGCTGACGACCCGGGGACGAGCCTTTCTGGCCGCCGGTTTCACGGTCACGCTGTGCGCCCTGGTTCTCGGCTTCGACGCCCTCCTGCGCGTGGGCTTGCTGGCGGTCGCCCTGCCACTGCTCGCCGCCTTCGTCGTCGGTCGGGCGCGGTACCGCCTCTCCGCACAGCGCACGGTGTCACCGCAGCGCGTGTCACCCGGACAGCCGGCGACAGTGTCACTCTCGATGGCCAACGAGGGCGCGATGCCCATGAGCCTGCTGCTGCTCGAGGATCACGTCCCGTACGCGCTCGGCACCCGCGCCAGGTTCATGCTCGACCGGGTCGGACCGCGCTGGCGCCAACAGGTCAACTACCCGATCTGCTCCGAAGTCCGGGGCCGCTTTCAGATCGGCCCACTGTCGATCCGGGTCTCCGACCCGTTCGGTTTCATCGAGCTGGTCCGCTACTTCCGGGAGACCAGTGACCTGGTGGTGGTTCCGGTGGTGCACGCACTGGACCGCATCGCGTTGGAGGCGGCATGGACCGCGCAGGGCGAGAACCGTCCCCGTGCCTTCGCGGTCGGCAGCGCCGAGGACGTCATGACACGGGAGTACCGCCGCGGCGACGACCTGCGGCGGGTGCATTGGCGCAGCACCGCCCGGGTGGGTGAGCTCATGGTCCGGCGTGAGGAGCAGCCGTGGCAGAGTCGCGCGACGATCGTGCTCGACTCGCGCCGCATCGCGCACCGTGGCAGTGGCGCCGCATCGTCCCTCGAGTGGCTGGTCGCGGCAGCCGCGTCGATCGCGGTGCACCTCAGCCGGTCCGGCTACTCGGTCCGTCTGGTCACCGACCGACCCGACCCCGAGGCGAACGCCTGGCACGACCGGCTGGCCGATCCCCAGGTGCAGGCCGGACCCATCCTCGACGAGCTCGCGGTCATGTCGGTCTCCGAACGCCAGGGCATGCACTACGCCGTCGACGCGGTGGCCGGGTCGGCCGGCCTGGTCATCGGCCTGTTCGGCGCCCTCCAGGGCAGCGACGTGGCCGACCTGGCACGCATGCGCGCCCATGGCTCCTCCGTCCTGGCGATGATCCTGGACACCAGCGCCTGGGACGATGACGACTCCAGCAAGGCGTCCCCGGCGGCTCGGATGGTCGGGGCGCTGGGCCAGCACGGGTGGAACGCCGTGGTGGCCGATCCGTACGAGTCGCCGGCCGCCACCTGGACGCGCCTGGGCGCAGTTGCCCGGCACGGAGCACGAACGGGGCGGTCGGCATGAGCTCGGGAGCGTTGACCCACCAGCTACGGCTGTCCGGGTGGGCGTTGCTCGCGACCCTGGGAACCTGCCTGGCCCTCGGCCCACTCTTCGAGGACCGCCGCTACCTGGTGCATGCCGGCGGGCTGCTCCTGCTCGCGATCCTGACCGGTGCCACGCTGCGTGCGCTGAATGCCAACCGACTCCTGGTCTTCGTCGCGCAGGTCGCCGTTGCCGCAGAGATCGCGGTACTCGCCTACACCGAGTCCCTGCTGCCCACTCCCACCGCCGTCGCAGAGATTCGCGACGGGTACGTCCGGTTCGCGGAGAACGCCCAGATGTACACCGCTCCGATGCCCACCGACGCGTCCACCACCATGTCGTTGGCACTCATCATCGTGGCTATCGGCCTGGTCGTCGACCTGATCGGCGTGACGTACCGCAGGGTGCCGCTGCTCGGGCTGGTCTTCCTACTCGTCTACATGGTCCCGGTGGCCCAGCTCGCCGGTGATGTCTCCGTCTTCTCGTTCGTCCCCGGCGCAACCGCGTTCGTGTTCCTGCTCGCCGCCGACGAACGTGAACGGTTGACCCACTGGGGACGCCAGATCGCGATGTCTGGTCAGGTCTGGACACAGGCCTACTCCGCTGTCGACGACAGCGGACTGCGCCAGTCGCGGTACCGGATCGGTTTCGGCGCCGTGGCGCTGGCGTCCCTGCTGCCGTTCGTTGTGCCCTCCATCGATCCGCAGATCCTCTTCGACGGCGGGAGCGGCGGTCAGCTCGACGGGAACGATGGTGGTCTCGACGTGGAGAACCCTGTGCTCGACATGCGTCGCAACCTGTCCTCCCAGACCGACGAGGTGCTGCTGCGGATCCAGACCGACGACCCGGAACCCGGCTACCTCCGACTTGCGGCGCTGGATCGGTTCACCGGCGACGAGTGGTCAGTGGGATCGCGGACGACCGCCAACGCCGTGGACACCGGCGGCGCCCTACCCGGCGCACCCGGTCGGGTCGCGTCCGTGCTCAATGTCGGGCGCGACTACGAGGTGCAGGTGACCGACGCGCTGCGCTCGGACTGGCTACCGGTCGTCTACTCCCCGTCCAGGGTCGAGGTCGACGGCGACTGGTTGGTCGACGAGACGCACTTCGACATCCGGGGGGACGACGGGCAGGACGACTCCTCCGGCCTGCGGTACTCGTTCCGCTCCACCGTCGCGGACCCCACCCAGGACCAGCTGCAGTTCGCCCCGGACCCGCCGTCGTCCGTGGCGCAGTTCACGACGCTGCCCAGCGGCTTCTCACCGGAGATCCGCGAGCTGACCGAGCAGGTGACCGGGAACGCGACGAACGGCTTCAGCAAGGCACTGGCGCTGCAGCAGTACTTCCGGGATCCAGCGAACTTCGAGTACGACCTGGCGCAGGCCGATGATGGCGAGAACGGCGAGGAGGCCATCGAGGACTTCCTCCTCAACACGCAGGTCGGCTACTGCGAGCAGTTCGCCAGTGCCATGGCGGTGATGGCGCGGGTCGAGGGCATACCGTCCCGGGTGGCCATCGGCTTCCTGCGGCCCAGCGAGTCGCCGGACGGGTGGCAGGAGTTCCGGGGCGAGGACATGCATGCATGGCCGGAGCTGTACTTCGAGGGAGTCGGCTGGGTGCGCTTCGAGCCGACCCCGGCCTCGCAGGGCGCCGCCGCCCCGAACTTCGACGCCGGACGCGCCGACGACCCGAGCGCGACGCCCACCGAGAGTCTGGACCCGAACGACACCCAGACCACCCGGGTCCAGCAGGACCCGTTCCAGCCGAACCGGGACGACGACCCAGCGGCCGGCGGCGACGCCGACGCAGGGGTCTGGGGGGTGCTCCGCATCATTCTCGTGGGGTTCGTGCTGCTCGGCGCGCTGGCCGTTCTCCCGCGGACGCTGCGCGAGTCGCGCCGGCGGCGACGCTGGAGCAGCGCGACTACTCCAGCGGGGGCGGCGGAGGCTGCCTGGAGCGAGTTGCGTGACAGCATGGTCGATCTGCGACTGCCCTGGGACGACCGGGATACCGCTCGACACCTCGGCCGCTCCCTACGCGTACGCATCGACGAGCGTCGGCGTGCTCCGGTGCTCACCGGGCCCACCACCGAGCAGGCGGTGCAGGCGCTCAACACCCTGGTGGTGGCCGTCGAGCAGAGCCGGTACGCGCGCACACCGACAGCCGTCCCGGGTCTGCAGGAAGCTCAGCGAACGGTGGTGGAGGCGATCACCGACACTCAGCCACTTTCGGTCCGGCGCCGCGGCATCTGGTTGCCTCGGTCAGTGCTGCGACGACCCGGTACCGACCGTTCGCACTCGCGTGCGCGTGGTCAGGTTGCTGGCGAAGCGGTGCTCTTGCTTCGGGACTGAGCGGCTGCTCCGGGACTGAGCGGCGAGGGCGGCGCACGAGGTACGAGTGGGCAAGCCCGAGTGCGACATCCGGGACTGAGCGGCGAGGGCGCTCAGTACTCCTCGCCGTCATCTCGACGGCGGCGCCAGCGTTCCTCCATGCGATCCATGAAGGAGCCGGTCGTCTCCTTACCGGCTTGCGGCGCATCCGGGGCGGTGGATCCTGCGACGTCCTCGGAGGAAGCCCCCTGCTGCACGCGGCGCCAGGCGACGGCGAACAGGTAGGCGCCGCCCAGCATGGTGAGGAAGCCGACCACCGCGATGATCGTGTTGGTCTGGATGGCCCCGACCATCAGCACCGCGACGCCGAGAATGAAGGTGCCGGCACCGGCGAGGGCATGGCGACGGTTACGAGCCGCACTGGCTGATCCGCGCAGTGTCGAGGCGAACTTGGGATCATCGGCTGCGAGCGCCTGCTCCATCTGCTCGAGCAGCCGCTGCTCCTCTTCCGAGAGCGGCACCTACATCCTCCTGCGTCGAGTGACGGGCACGATGGTGTGTCCGCATCTGCTCTCAGTCTAGGCAGCCTCGGGCCATGCCGAAACCCGGAGGGACGAATCGGTGGACCGGTTCACGTCGGCGTGGCGGGAATGCAACCGTGAGCGGGCGTTTCGCGTCTGGAGGGAGTCAGCCCGGCTGCAACCGGCGTGCCCGTGTGGACCAGCCGGACGGTTAGGATGTGCCGTCCCGGCGCCTGGACCCGAGGGGTACCTCGAACACGTCGACCACGTGACCACGTGACCACCGAGGTCACCCGTTCCTGGAGGAAGCCATGAAGCGAGTTGCCACAGTCGCCGCCACGATTGCCTTGGCGGGCGGACTCGTCCTGTCCCTGCTGCCGGCGGCCGGTGCCTCCTCCGGACCGTCGATCAGCACGAGCGCGCCGGTGGCATCGTCGTCCAACGCGTCGGTCGACGAGCGTCTGGCCTACAAGCCCCGTCAGCGCTTCGCCCGGGAGTTCGTCCGACGCGGAGACGTCGACAGCTCACCGTCGAACATCAAGCACGTACGTGAGCTGCAGTACCGGCTCACCTGGGCCGGTGCGTACAACGGTCCCATCACCGGACGGTTCGACAGCCGCCTGAGCGGTGCAGTCAAGCGGTTCCAGAAGCGCAGCAAGCTGCGCGTCACCGGCGTCGCGAACGTCCACACCTGGAAGAAGTTGATCCCGAAGACGGTACGCGGCAGGAAGGCCGTTCCGCAGGGGTGCAAGGTGCGCACCGGCTGGCACGCCTGCTACGACCGCTCCAGGCACCAGGTCACGCTGTGGAAGAGGGGCAAGTTGTGGAACTCCTGGTTGGTGCGTGGCGGCTCGTCCAGCACTCAGACCCGCGTGGGGCGCTCCGAGGTGTACTTCCGCAACAAGGACCACGTGAGCTCGCTCTTCGGGTCACCGATGCCGTACTCGCAGTTCTTCGACGGCGGTCAGGCCTTCCACGGGTCGACGCTGATGATGAATCCGTTCGTGGGGCACAGCCATGGGTGCGTGAACATGTACATCAAGGATGCGCGGCAGCTGTGGCAGCTGACCGCGCACCGTGAGCTGAAGGTGCGCGTCTACGGGGCGTGGTCCTGACCGGCGGGGTCATGCATCGGGTGTGACACAGCGGCATCCGGGTCCGGGTGCCGCTGCTGTCGGGTCCGGAGCAGGGTCGCCGGCTGCACGGCGCTGCGACCCCATCGACGTCCGGCGGCGTCCACGGCGCGCTCGGCGTCGGACCATCCGTGGGGGCGCTGGCCCAGCATCAGCTGGCGCGGGGTGGAGGCTGCCGCCGCCAGCCCGCTCACCCGCACCCCGACCAGTCTGATGCGGGCGCGTTGCAGTCCCAGCGCGGCGAACAGGTCGGCTGCCTGGGCGTGGACCTCGATGGCGACATCGGTGGGGTCGCGCAGCGTACGTGACCGGGTGATGGTCGTGAAGTCGCTGAATCGGACCCGGAGCGTGACGGTGCGACCGACGACCTCGGCGGCCCGCATCCGCGAGGTGACCTTCGTCGAGGAGCGCAGCAGCTCCCGCAGCACCACCTCGGGATCGTCGGTGTCTCGGTCGAAGGTCGTGTCGGACCCGATGCTGCGCTCCGGCTCCTCGACACCCCGCCGGGCCACCACGGTGGTGCGGCCACCGCCCCACGACAGGTCGTGCAGCTGGGCACCGGTGGCGGCGCCGAGCGCCCGGACGAGGACATCCACCGAGGTGTGGGCGATGTCGCCGATCGTGCACAGGCCCAGCCGTCGCAGTGTCGTGGCGGTGCTCTCCCCCACCCCCCACAGCTCCTCGACGTCCAAGGGGTGCAGGAAGGCTGTGGCTTGCTCCGGGGTCACGACCACGAGCCCGTCCGGCTTGGCCCGCCGCGAGGCCAGCTTGGCGAGGTGCGTCGTGGAGGCGATCCCTACCGAGCAGGTGATCCGCTGCTCGTCGGCGATGCGGGCCCGCAGCTGCTCGGCGACCTGGCGGGAGCCACCGAGCCGTCGCGCCGACCCGGAGATGTCGAGGAACGCCTCGTCCAACGACATCACCTCCACCATCGGGGTGATGTCACGGAAGGTCTCCATCACTGCGATGGACACCGCCGCGAAGCTCTCGAAGTCAGGAGAGATGACGGTCGCGGCCGGGCAGAGCCGTCGGGCTCGCATCGTCGGCATCGCCGAGCGCACCCCGAAGACACGCGCCTCGTAGCTCGCGGAGAGCACCACCCCCCGATGTCCACCGCCGACGATCACCGGGGTGCCCTGCAGGTCGGGTCGGTCCCGCGTCATCACCGAGGCATAGAACGCATCCATGTCGACATGCAGGATCGTGCAGTCACCGGGCCGCCAGCCGCGGCATGTCGGTGACCTCATCGTGACACCGTCCCGCCGGACGACGACAGGTCAGTTGCGGCGGCGGGAGACCACCATGAGCTGACCGGCGACGGCGGTGAGCTCAGGGATCTGCGCAACGGCACGCTCGAGCTCGACGAGGGCGGTCTGGGCACCGGGCTCGGTGTCGACGACCGAGCTAGGGACGAGGTCGGCGAACACTCGGAGGCCGTGGACCGACTCGGCGGTGAAGCCGTGCGTCGCCAGCAGGTCGAGGATCTCCCCGCGGGTGTAGCGGCGGGGACTTCGCGCCTGCGCGTCGCCGGTCGGTGCCTCGAGCAGCGTCCGGGCGGCCGCGAGGTGTCCGGCCAGGGCACGTCCCAGTACGGCGGCGTACCGTCCGGCAACGACGACCGAGAGGACGCCGTCGCTCCGGAGCGCGTCACCGATCGCCTCCAGAGCCTGCCCGGGGTCGTCCACCACCTCGAGGACCCCGTGGCAGAGCATGACGTCGACCGAACCGGGCGCCACGTGGTCACCGAGGTCGATGGTGTCGCCCTGGACACCGACGACCCGATCGGCCACGTTGTTCTCGTCGGCGCGCCGATGCATCGAGGCCAGGGCGTCAGGGTTGGGGTCGATGACGGTGACGTGGTGACCGAGCTCGGCTGCACGCACAGCCAGCCCGCCGGTGCCGCCACCGAGGTCGACGACCTGACGGGGACCGCTGCCCTCGTCGGCGCTGCCGAGCAGGTCTCGCACCCGCTCCCAGAGCACGGCGTTGCGGGCGATCCCGTGAGCCACACTGCGCTGGGGCCCGCCGGGGCGCGGTTGATGGACCACCGGGAGACTCCTCGACGACGCGATGACAGGTCGCCCCACCCTCTCATCCGCCGGAACTCCCCGGACTGCTGTGCCACAGCTTGCGCGGTGCGGACTTGGCGTCCTCCCCGGCCGGCTTGACGTCGGCGTACGGCGACTGTCGGAAGCCGCTGGCGTGCACGAGCACCCGCCGACGCCCCATTCCGCCGCCAGTCATGTCCTGCTCGCAGACGTCGGATGCGTACCCGCCCACACCCTGACCGTTCGAGGGGCCGCCGGGCTCGGCCATGACGGGTCGACTCGAGCGGCTCTGCGCCGCTCCCTGCCCGGCCAGCTCACCGACCGTCTGACCGAATCCTTCGGGTACCTGCTCGAGGTGGACGTGCACTCCTTCGGTTCCCTCACGCTGCCAGATCTCGTGCAACGCCGACATCTCCCAGCAGCCGGTGGCCCGCAGGGAGACCCCACGAGGGCCGGTGCGCCGGAGCTCTCCGCGCACGACCATCAGCCAGGAGTGAAAGACGGTGGCGGCGTAGGGACCCTGGGCGTCCTCGAAGAAGGTGGCATCCAGCGGTCCGGTGCCGTCGTCGAGGGTCAAGAAGACCACCCGGCGGCCGGACCGGATCGGAGGTGTCTGGGTGGCGACCTTGACCCCTGCGACCAGCAGCGTGCTGCGGCTGCGCTGTTCCAGGAGCGCCTGCGACCGGGTCACCCCCAGTGCCTGCAGCATCGGGGTGTAGAAGTCGACGACGTGCTGGCTGACGTCGAGACCGAGGATCTCCAGCTCGGCGTGGACACGCTCGGCCGAGGTCATCTCCGGCAGGCCCGAGCGTTCAGCCTCCCCCGGTTCGTCGCCGAGGTCGAGGGTCAGCTGCACCGGTTCCGCATGCACCACGGCCGACGTCTGGGACTGTGCGGCTGCCTTGGCCCAGGTGTCGTCGGCGCCGTGCACCGCCCCACGCACCTGCGTCCGGGCCGGATCGATACCAGCCGATCTGTCCCGGCCTCGACCGGCGCGCCGTCCGGCCCGGGCGGTGGCCCTGCCCCAATGGTCGAGCTCGAGCACCTGCAGCAGCAGGTCACGCCGGGTGACCCGCCCGCGGCGGCGTACCGGGACCGCGGAGCCGATGCCGTAGATCCCGTCGAACCCACCGGCGAGCACGAGACGCTCCACCACCGGTCGTGACACCCGGGCGCGGTGCCAGAAGTCGGTGAGCGAGTGGTAGGGCTGACCACCGATGATGCGGGCGACCTCGGCGTCGGAGATGCCCTTGACGTCTGCCAGCGAGAGCCGGATGCCGTAGCCCCGGGCGTCGGGCAAGCCGCTGTCGGGTGCCGCCCGTGGGTGCTCGTCGAGCACCCGGGGCGGTGGCTCGTCGAAGCGGCCGACCCGCTCGACCCGGTAGACGTCGCGGCACTCGTTGACGTCGAGGCCTAGCACCGCGATGCCGAAGTGGCGGGCGTCGTCGAGGATCAGCCGCTTGGGATACATGCCCGGGTCGTGGGTCAGCACCCCGGACATGAACGCCGCGGTGTGGTGGGTCTTGAGCCAGGCCGACTGGTACGTCGGCAGGGCGAAGGCCGCGGCGTGGGCCTTGCAGAAACCGAACGACGCGAACGCCTCCAGGATGGTCCACACCTGGCCGACGACCGGCTCGGCGTAGCCACGGGCCAGTGCCCGTGGGTAGAACCAGGCCCTCGTGTCGACCTTGCCTTCCCTGTCACCGAGGGCGCGCCGGTGCTCGTCGGCCTCGGCCAGCGTGCAGCCGGCGAAGGTCTTGATGATCTCGAGCACCTGCTCGTGGAACACGACGACCCCGCAGGTCTGGCGCAGGGTGTACTCCAGGTCGGGGTGCGGGTAGACAGGTGCTCGCCACCCCTGCCGGGCCGACAGGAACGGCGTCACCATGTCGCTCTTGACCGGTCCGGGCCGGAACAACGAGATGTCGGTGATGATGTCGTCAAAGGTCTCCGGCCCGAACTTGCCCACCAGCTCGCGTTGTCCGGGTGACTCGATCTGGAAGCAACCCAGCGTCTTGGACCGGCTGATCAGCGCGTACGTGGCAGGGTCGTCGAGCGGCACCTGGACCCGGTCGTCGAGGTCGAGCTCGACCCCCTCGGTCCGCTCGATCTCGGCGACCGCGTGGGCCATCGCCGATTGCATCCGGATGCCGAGCACGTCGAGCTTGAGCAGCCCGAGGTCCTCGACGTCCTCCTTGTCGAACTGGCTCATCGGGAATCCGGCATAGCTGGCCTCCACCGGGGTGCGGTCCAGCAGGGTCGCATCGGACAGCAGCACCCCGCACGGGTGCAGCGCAACATGACGGGGTAGGCCGTCGAGCCGGGTCACGAGGTCGAACAACAGCCTGAGCCGCGCCTCCCCCAGTCCGGAGGCCCGCAGCTCGGGCAGCTCCCGCAGGGCCGCATGGGCGTCGCGGGCACGGATGTGCGGGAACGCCTTGGCAATCGTGTCGATCTCACCGCCGGGCATGCCGAGCGCAGCCCCGACGTCACGGATCGCATGGCGTACCCGGTAGGTGTCCATCATCGCCACGCAGGCACACCGTGCACCGGAGTAGCGGTCGAGGATCATCTCGTAGACCTCGAGGCGGCGCGCGGACTCCACGTCGATGTCCACGTCGGGCAGCGCCTGACGCAGCGGGGACAGGAACCGCTCCATCACCAGGTCGTGCCCGAGCGGCTCGACCCCGGAGATGCCGAGCGCGTAGTTGACCAGGCTGCCGGCGCCTGACCCACGGGCGGCGACGCGGACGCCCATGTCCCGGATCAGGTCGCAGACGTCGGCCACTGTCAGGAAGTACGACGCGAAGCCAAGCCCGGCGATCATCCCGAGCTCGTGCTCGAGCCGGTCGTGCACGCGCAGACCGGCGGAGCTGCCGTAGCGGCGAACGATGCCGGACTCGCAGCGCTGGCGCAGGACGGCCTCGGCGGTGAGACCTACCCCACTCATTCCCCCGGCGGCTCCTGCACCGGTGACCTCGAACTCCGGGAAGTGCACCTCTCCGAGCCCGAGGTCGGCCTGCGGGTCGAGGGCGAGACGGTCGGCGAGGCGTCGGGTGCCCGCCAGCAGCCGCTGCGGGTCGCCGGCATCGCTGTGACCGCCCAGACCTGCCATCCGGCTGATCTCCTCGGCGACCTCCCCCATCTGCTTGCCGGACTTCAGGTGTCCCTCGGTGTTGCGCCGATCGAGGTGCCGGACGTCCAGTGGCACCAGCCGGCGGACCGCGTCGAGTACGTCGACCACGGGCGCATCGCCGGGGTCGGCGTGGCGGACGGCATTGGTGAGCACCATCCCCACACCGTGCCGGTCGGCAGTACCGGCCATGCGTGCAGCGTGGGTGCTGCTGCCGGGACCCGAACCCTGCACCCGGTGCGACACCAGCTCGACCAGCAGGTCGGGGGTGTCCACGACGTCGCGCCACCGCCGCAGCACCGCGGCCGCCAGGTCGTCGCGTCGGCGGGTCACCGCGGCACCGAGCTCGGACCCGGGGCCGAGCAGCACCACGGCGTCACGGCCACCGAGGTGCTCCCCGACGAGGTCGAGCGTGGTCACCGGGTTGCCACGCTCGGCACGCAGGTGGGTGGCGGAGACGAGACGGCACAGACCGGCCCAGCCGTCACGGCTGCCTGCCAGGACGGTGACCCGGGGCAGCACACCAGCGACGTCACGGTGCGCACCGCCGCGAGCCGGGATGGTCCGCGGCTCACGGGCCACGGGTGCCGACGGCGCCCCGGAGCCGACCTCCAGCAGGCCGGTGGGCTCGACCGCCAGGTCGACCCCGAGGACGGGGCGGATGCCCGCCCGTAGGCACGCCTTGGCGAACCGGACCGCACCGTAGACACCGTCCCGGTCGGTCAGCGCGAGGGTGCCCATCTGCTGCTCGGCCGCCCGCTCGACCAGCACGTGCGGGTGGGAGGCGCCGTAGCGCAGCGAGTAGCCGGAGGCGACGTGCAGGTGGACGAACGGGTCGTCGCCGATCACCGGGACTGCCCGCGGCCCGAGCCACTGAACCCCACCAGTCGTCCGACGATCCCGAGGAAGATCTCGACGTCACGCACCAGGTCGTCGGCGTCCCGGTTGCTGACTGCGTGCACGTGCCCGGCCTCGGCCGCGGCCCGCTTCGGCGCCCCGGCGGCGAAGAAGGTGGCCCACTCGGCCAGCTCCGGGGCGACCCGCTCGAGCAGCACCCAGGCGTTGCTCTGGCGGTGCATGCTCTGTGGGCGGGTCCGCACCACCAGAACCGCGGCGGTCGCACGCAGCGCAGCGACGTGAGCCGTGACGTAGCGCCGGTCGGCGTACGGCTCGACCCTCGCCTCGGACAGGGCCTGCTCAGCCCGGTCGAGGCTACGCGCTGCCTCGTGGAGACGGCCCGGAGACGGCAGTGCAGGCTGCTCGCTGCGGCTGGCGCGTGGGACGCGCTCACGTATGGTGCCTGGCGTGCTGATCGTCTGGCTTCGGCGCATGTCGCTCCCCTGTCGCTGCTGGTCGGTCCTCCAGCGCCCGGGGGAAGACGGTGCCGGTACGGCGGGTGCCGAACCGGCACGGGAGCTTCCCCACCCCCGCACCGGCCCGACTGGCTGCTGCGCGGCCGGTGAGGGTCGAGGTCACGTCACGCACAGCAGGGTCCGCCACGCAAGGAGACGCTGCGAACATCACCCTGCGGTGTCCGAACAGGGTGTCGGCCACCCGGCACCGGAAGGTACCGAGCGATCGAACATTTGTTCGAACGCTTCATACAGTACACCTCCGTGCCGACAGCTGCGTCAAGGAACCAACCGCTGTGGACAACTCCGTATGGCGGCTGAGCAATGCGTTGCGTCATGATCATTCGCGTGTTCGAGTCGTTCGAGGAAATCAGGGTCGCTGTTGATGACGGCGTACAGCTGAGAGTCCGCCACGGAGGCAGGGGTGAGCCGGTGGTGCTGCTGCACGGGCATCCCCGCACGCACACCACCTGGCACCGGGTCGCGCCGCTGCTGGTCACGGCCGGCCACACCGTGGTCTGCCCCGACCTGCGGGGGTACGGACAGTCCTCAACGCCGCCCACGACACCCGACCACGCCCCGTACTCCAAACGCGCCATGGCCGCCGACGTGCTGACCCTGATGCGCCAGCTGGGACACGAGCGGTTCGCCGTCGTCGGTCACGACCGAGGGAGCTACGTCGCGATGCGCCTGGCCCTCGACGCACCGGAGGCCGTGACCCACCTCGCCGTTCTGGACAGCGTCCCGATCGCCGAGGCACTCGATCGCACCGACGCCAGGTTCGCCACGGCGTGGTGGCACTGGTTCTTCTTCGCCCAGCCCGACAAGCCCGAGCAGGCGATCCTCGCCGACCCTGACGCCTGGTACGGCGGGGACAAGACCGAAGGCATGGGTGCGGAGAACTACGCCGACTACCGCCGGGCGATCCATGACCCGGCAACGGTGCACGCGATGCTCGAGGACTATCGCGCCGGCTTGGGCCCCGACCGAGCGGCCGACGAGGCCGACCGCGCTGCCGGCCGCCGGATCACCTGCCCGACGCTGATGCTGTGGTCCACCGGTGACGATCTGGCTGATCTGCACGGCGACGTCCTGGCCATCTGGCAGCCGTGGACGACCGACCTGAGCGGTGGCCCCATCGACAGTGGCCATCACATCGCCGAGGAAGCACCCGACGAACTGGCGGCCCGGCTCCATCAGTTCCTCGCCGCCAGCACCGCCTAGTCCTGGCAGCCGATCAGGCGCCACTGACCCGTCGACCAGTCGAAGCTGAGGTCGAACACGCCCCGATGACCGAGCCGCCCCTGCGCTGCCTCGACGCGCCAGATCTCACGCTCGGCCAGCAGCGCGTCCATCGACCCGCCGCCCCGGTCGGTCTGGCTCGCAATGTCCTCCGCCCCGAGCAGTGCCCGCACCTCCTCGTGCTGCCACCACGCACCGGTCTCCACCCAGTGCGAGACGATCTCGCACACCCGCCACAGCTGACCGCGCCACAGGAAGTGCGCCGGAGCCTCCCGCCGCTGCACCTGGCCCCGCTGCACCGAGACCGTGTCGTCGTACCGTCTCATCGGCACCACCTCCCGAGTGGATCGAACACGCGTTCGACCCACTCGGAGACGCTACACCTCTCCACCGACAGTGATCACTCGCGCAGCAGCCGCAGCACCGCCCGCTCGAGTCGTGCCTGTCGCTCGTCCGGCGTAGGGGCGCGCTGCACCTTCGCCACCGCGGCTGCGATGGTGCGCCCGCTCTCGTAGCGCTCGATCACGCGGGGGTCGACGTAGGAGGCGCGGGCCACGGTGGGGGTGTTGCCCAGGTGCTCTGCCACGTCCTTCATCGCAGCGGAGATCTCCCGCTTGCGCGCGGTCCTGCTCTGCGCCGGCCGGCCGGCGAGCGAGACCGCGGCGTGCACGGTGCCGTGCCAGGTGCGGAAGTCCTTGGCCGAGACGTCGCAGCCGAGGATCACCTTGAGCTGGTCGTTGACCTGTCCAGCGGTCAGGTCACGCCAGCTGCGGCCCTGCCGGTAGGCCAGCAGGACCTCGCCACCCCGTCGCCGGCGTAGCGACTCGACGGCCTCGATCACTGTCTCGTCGGCGATCTCGATGCTCTGCGTCACTCCTGACTTCGCCGTGAACGTGAACACCAACAGGCCGCCGCGCCGGCGTACGTGTTCACGACGCAACGTGGTAAGGCCATAGCTGCCGTTGCTCGAGGCGTAGGTGTCGCTGCCGATCCGGAAGTAGCCGAGATCCAGCAAGCGGAAGGCTGTCGCGACCGCGTACGGCAGGTCCCGCGTGCGGGAGGCCAGGATGTCCGCGACCGCGAGACGCGCCTCTGGCAGACGCCGCGCCACCCCTAGCACCTGGGCATGCTTGATGCGGTCGCGCTGGACGCGCCAGTCCGGGTGGTAGAGGTACTGGAGTCGTCCGGCGGCGTCGATTCCGGTCGCCTGCACGTGCCCGTTCGGGTACCGACAGATCCAGACGTCGCGCCAGGCCGGAGGGATGACCAGGGCCTTGACGCGCTCGACGTGCTCGACCGACAGCCGCTCAGCACGCTCGTCGAGGTACGTGAAGCCCCGACCGCTGCGGCGACGAGTCCAGCCCACGTCGGAGACTGAGACGGTACGCAGGCGGGCCACCCGGACGACGCTACGACGGGTGGCGCCGATCGGCAGGTCGGTGTGTCATGCGTCGACCGGTCGGTCCCCTGCCTGAACTTCCCATGGCACCTTGTCACTGCCCATGGGAGACAACCCATGGGCAGTGCGGTTTCCCAGGGGACCCTGGTAAACCGTTCGGGTCCGCGGTGCAGTTTTGCCGTTTTGGGTCCGTCGTGCAGTCACCCAATCGGCGGCACCCGGAGCCGGCGCAGTGCCACCTCGACGCCGCCACTACGGTCTCACCATGCCCTCGACCAGCAGATCCATCTCCGTTGCCACCTGCACGTACGCTGGGTTCGCCCTCACCGAGGGGCATCAGCAATGAACGAGGTGGCCCAGCATCCACGCGTGATGACCGTGGTAGCCGAGCTGGAACAACTCGGTGCTGCCGGTGCGGTGCGCATCCTGGACGGCTCGGCCCGCACGGCGGCGCAGGCCGCCGAGCAGCTCGGATGCACGGTCGGTGCCATCGTCAACAGTTTGGTCTTCGAGGCTGACGGGGAGGCGCTGCTCGTGCTGACGTCGGGGGCACACCGGGTCGACACCGACCGCGTGGCCGCGCACGTGGGCGTCGAGACCTTGGGTCGCGCCGACGCGGACTTCGTGCGCAACCACACAGGTTTCGCCATCGGCGGCGTCTCCCCGGTCGGGCACCCCGGCGCCCTGCGCACACTGGTCGACCGCACGCTGGCCGAGCACGAGACCATCTGGGCCGCCGCCGGGCATCCGCAGGCGGTCTTCCCCACGACGTACGACGAGCTGGTGCACATCACCGGCGGCGAGCCGGCCGACGTCGGCTGACGCCACGAGCGACCGGGTCCGCCCAGGTCAGAGATCTGAGGAGCTCAGGTCAGGGATCTGAGGGGCTGACGCGGCCGGGTGCGTGGCCAGGGCATCCAGTGCGATCCGGATCGCCGTGTCGAGCTGGGGGTCGCGCCCGGCGGCGCGGTCCTGGGGGGTCGCCACGACCTCGACGTCCGGGTCGACACCATGGTTCTCTACCCGCCAGCCCTTGCCCTCCAGCCAGAACGAGTAACGGGGCTGCGTCACCGCCGTACCGTCGGCAAGCCGGTACTTTCCGTCGATGCCGATCACGCCGCCCCAGGTGCGGACGCCGACGACCGGTCCGATCCCCAGTGCCTGGATGGCGGCGTTGACGATGTCGCCGTCGGAGCCGGTGAACTCGTCGGCGACCGCGACCACCGGCCCGCGGGGCGCGTCGGACGGGTAGCGCTGGGGTCGATAACCACGCGAGCGGTTCCACCCGACCACCCGGCGGGCCAGCTTCTCGACCACCAGCTCCGAGGTGTGGCCGCCACGGTTCTCGCGCACGTCGACGATGACGCCCTCGTGTCCCATCTCCACGCGCAGGTCGCGGTGCAGCTGGGCCCATCCGGTGGAGATCATGTCGGGCACGTGCAGGTAGCCGAGCCGGCCCTGCGACTGCTCACGTACGTGGGCGCGACGCTGTGTCACCCAGTCCTGGTACCGCAGCGGGACCTCGTCGGCAAGCGGGGTCACCACGACACGACGGACCTCCCCGTCGCCACCGCGCACGACCAGCTCGACCGGGTGCTCGGCCCCTCCGACGAGGAGGGCGGCCGGGCCGAGGTCGGCCGGGACATCCACACCGTCGACGGCGTGAATGGTGTCACCGGCCCGGACATCGACACCCGGGGCGGACAGCGGCGAGCGGGCCTGGGGCTCCGAGGGCTCCCCCGGCACCACCCGTGCGATCCGCCAGGCGCCGTCCGGGTCGCGTGCCAGGTCGGCACCCAGCAGGCCCTGACGAGTCAGCGGGTCTGGCGGTGCGGCCTTGGGCTGGACGTACGCGTGGGAGGTGGCCAGCTCGCCTTGCACCTCCCACATCAGATCGACGAAGTCATCGTGGCATCCGAGCCGTTCGACCAGCGGGCCAAAGCGGTCGAGAACGGCGCTCCAATCCGTGCCGCCCATGTCCTCGCGCCAGAAGTTGTCGCGCATGAGGCGCCCGGCCTCGTCGTAGCTCTGGCGCCACTCGACCGGCCGGTCGATGCGCACCCGGACACGGGACAGGTCGACATCGACCCGGTGCTGCTCACCCTCGGGGCCGTCCGGGACCTTCCGTGTGGCGGGCAGCACCCGCAGGTCCTTGTCGTCGCGCACGACCAGCCGCGACCCGTCACCACTGACCCACACGGCGTGAACGGCATCGGCGAGCACCTCGCACCGAGCGGTGCCCAGGTCGAAGCGTTCCAGTGCCGAGCGGGGGACATCCTGCGCACCCAGAGCCGGCAGGACGCCGGAGGGCTCGCCACGCAGCCACACGAGTCCGCCCTCGACGACCCGCAACGACTCGTAGCGCGCCGCAGGGACGGGGAACGGTACCGCCCGCTGGTGCAGTCCTTCGGTGTCGACCTCGGTGGCCCTCGGCGTCGTCCTCGAAGTGGAGTCGTCCTGCTGCTGATCACCCGGCGGCATCGGCGGGCGGCCGGCGACCTGCGCATCGAACGGCGACGGGGTGCGCGCGCCCAGCGGGAGCAGGTGGGGACGACTGCCCACCGGGAAGCCGAGGTCGAAGACGTAGGCGTCATACACCGGTTCGAGGCTGCGCACCGACAAGAACGCGAGGTGCAACCCGTCTTCGGTGAACACCGGCTCGGTGTCGGAGAACCGGAGCGGCGTTGCCTGCACCACCTGGGCGTCCGGGCCGTCCGTGATGCGGGTCATGCGCAGCTGGCGTAGGGGATCCGTCCCGGGGTGAGACCACGCGAGCCACGCCGAGTCGGGAGAGAACGCCAGGCCGGTGACCTCGCCGTCGTGGGCCCGATCGACTTCGCGCACCCGTCCGCCCGCCGCGAGGTCGAGCAGCAGCAGCCGGCCGTCGTGCGACGCCACGGCCAGGGCTCCCCCATCCGGTGCGGCGACCATCTCCAGGACGCGACCCAGCTCGCCGCGGCCCACGACGGTGGCATCCTCTCCGACTGCCGCGCGCAGGTGGTGGATCTCGACACCGTCCTCCCCGCCGTCGTCGGTGACTACCGCGACCCGGTCGTCGTCGACCACGACAGGGACGCGGGCGCGGACACCTGGTCGCGCGACCAGTGCGCGGGCCGGACCCTCGCGATGCGTCACCCAGTGCACCTGACCGCGCACCTCCAGGGCGCTGGCGCGTCCGGTGCCGTCGACGGACAACTCACCGAGGGCGTCACCCGCCTCGACCAACAGCGGCTGGCGGGCCGGGCGAGCGCTGGTCAGCGACACCTCGACGCGGCGCGGCCGTTCATGACCGTCGAGGACGGCGGTATCGGCCACCCAGAGGTGACCGGCGCTGACGTACACCAGGTGTTCGCCGTCGGAGCTCGCATGGCGTACGTAGAAGTCGTGACGCAGGCACTCGTGCAGCGCCGCATCACTTTCGAGCTCGTACAGACGTCCGGAACCTTCGTGATCGGAGACGACAAGGGTGCGTCCACGGAGGAAGCACGGGTGGACCAGCGAGGCGGTGTGGCCGGGCAGCAGGCGGGTGAACTCGCCGTCACCCGCCCGGTCGGTCCAGAGCCGGGATGCCGTGCCGCCGCGATAGCGCTTGCGCCAGGCCAGCTCGCCGCCCATGACCGGGGTGGACACGAGCACCTCACCTGAGGGCCCCAGGGCGAACTCGCCGACCAGTCCCCACGGCAGGCGTTGACCCGGTGAACCGTCGACCGGCAATGCGTGCGCCCAGACCCGTCGCCCCGATCCCTGCCCGACATCGGACACGGCGACCACGCGCCCGTCCGGCAGCCACCCCCGTACGCCGGTGCCCTGCGCTCCCCAGTAGGTCAGCCGGCGTGCCGGTCCACCGTCGACGGGCGCGACCTGCACCTCGGGCGCGCCGTACCGGCGACTGGTCCAGGCGACCATCGCCCCGTCGGGCGACAGCCGGGGATGTGCGACCGGTGCCTTGTCGTCACTCAGCCGTCGCGCTACCCCACCGGCGAGGGCTGCGAGCCAGACCTCACCCTCGGCGACGAAGGTGACGAGGTCACCACGGACGTGCGGGAAGCGCAGGTAGCAGTCGTTGCTCATGCCTCCCGAACCTATCGGTGCGTCAACGACGAGTCAGACGCACGTCGTCCGCTCGGACGTAGGCCATCCGGTGCCGAGCCACACCGGGTAGTACCGGTATCTCCCTGACACCACGGTGCGGTTGAGCGGCAGCGAGTCGTCGTACACCTTGGCGTAGTAGTACTCGGTCGCCACGGTGGCGTCGGCCAGCGCGTACGCCTGCCCGGCTCGGATCGTGTGCTGCAGCGGGGCGATGGCCTGGTAGGGGATCTGCTCGGAGTACGCGCTCTCCTCACGGTAGGCGCGTCCGTACACGGGTACCTCGTCGAGACCCGACCGTGGCACCAGCTTGCGCGGCTTGGGACCCCGAGCCCGGACGACCGTCGGGTCACTCTTCGGTTGTGCGACCAGCCCATCCGGCCGAGCCACCACACGCCGAGCCAGCGGCGCTCGGTCTGAGCGACCACGAGCCGCTGGCCGGCGCCGGCGCGGGCACCGATGTCGGAGACGTGCGTGGTGGAGGCGCTCGCGCCCGGACGCAGCCCTTCGTCGCGGACCAGCGGCGAGACGGCATCCGCGGACTTGGTGATCGAGGCAGCCGACGCGAACCGCTTCGAGGCGGTCATCGCGACCACGTCGCGGGTACGGGTCGAGCCGGAGGAGGTGGCCGTGACGTTCGCCGACGGTGTGCTGACCCCGGCCGCAGCCAACGCCGCGCCGGACGCGACCGCGATGGCCGGTCCGGCGGGGTTCGACGGAACCTTCATCCGCTGCGCCCCGAACGCCGGCGTCGTCGAGGTCGGCGCCAGCCTGGCCGACTGGGCACGAGCGGTGCACGTCTTCGCCGACGAGCAGTGGGGCACCGGGTCCGGTGGGCTCCAGTCACCCGGTCAGGGCTGACCTCGCCCGGTCAGGCGACGTCGGTGCAGTCCCGCCCTTCCTGCGTCCGTTCGCGTCGCTGGCCGTCGAGTCCTCGTTCGAACTGGCTCATGGTGCGCCGGCGGGTGTCGGGATCAGGATGCCGCCAGCGGTGTGGAACACCGCACCACCGTGTCCGTCGGCCGTGCAGACGAGATGGCCTTGGTGCAGCAGGGTGTGGCAGCTGGTGCACAGACCGATCAGGTTGGTCATGTCGGTGGGTCCGCCGGCCAACCAGGACACGATGTGATGGATCTGCAGGTTGCGGTGATGGCAGCCGGGGGTAGCGCACTGGAAGTCTTGCGCCAAGAGCACCGCAAGCCGCTGCTTCGGGGTGGCGATGCGTTCGGTGCGGCCGACGTCGAGCACGTTCCGGTACGGGGTGAGCGGACAGCCGCAGGTGTGTCGGGGACCGGGCGGGTCGTGACCCGGCGTCGGTCCCGGATCACCGCCACCGCCACCGCCACCGCCCCAGCCCTCAACGACGCGGCCAGTCACGGGATGCTGGTGGTCGGTAGTCGATCCGTCGGTGAGCACCACCGTCAAGGCTGCGTCGCAGCCCAACCGGGCGAGCAGGTCACGTCCGATGCTGCCGTAGCCGGCCAGGGTGGCCGGCGGCGAGGGGGTCGTCCTGTCGCCGGACATGGCGTGCGCGAGGATGGTGGCGTCGACGGTGACCACGAGGTGCGGGCGCACGCCGTGGTCACTGGGGAGCCCACCGGCCAGCACCGCATCCAGCAGGGCGTCGAGACCCTCGACACGGCGCCGTGCCACCGGGCGGTCGTCGGAGGCATGAGCCGGCTTGGCGAACGAGTCGAGCAGGGCGCGCAGCTTCGCGCCGGTCTCAGGGCTGAGCCAGCCGTTGACCTGGTAGCCGCTTCCGACCCGGTGACACGTGATGTCCTGCTTCTCTTGGGCGTGCGCCCAGTCCCGCTCGGCCGCATCCGGGTCGATGGTGTCGCGCAGCCGGTCGACGGCGATGCGTAGGTCCCGCACGTCGCCGTCAGTGGCGACGCCGAGCAGGATCTGTTGGGCGTCTCGGACGACCGGGGTCCCGATGCGGCGGGTGGCCTCGGCGAACACGTCGACGTGATCCATCCGGATGCTGCCGGCAGCCAAGGCGGCGGCCACGTCGGGAAGCTGACGCAGGGCTGCACCGGCACGACGGCGACGGCGGGTCTGTGCTGGAGACAGCCGCAGCTCGCGGCGCAACCACGCGCTCATCGTGGAACAGCCAGCTGCTCGGCCTGCTCGAGGGACAGCGTGGACCGGTCGAGCTCGGCCAATGCGGCTACCCCCGCATCGACCTGACTCATCAGCTGCTCATCGAACTTGTGACTGATATTAGGTGTCTGCTCCGACAGTACCGTTTGCCCTGATCCGATGGAGCAATGTGAACGGCATGACAGCGGAGCAGCCACGTCAGCCGGTGGTGGGCCGAGTCGCCCGCGAACGCCACAGCTCTGGTGCGGATGTGACTCCTGTGGCGTTCGAGCTGTCAAGCCCGTGAGTCGCGTGACCCGAGGCGGTCAGTGGTGCAGGAGCGGGGTCGCCGGGGATCGTCAGGTCCGGTTTCGCGCCACTGGCGCAGGTGATCGTGTCTCCGACACCGTCGGCTGCCGTTTCCCGAGCTACCCACCGCCCTGACCACCGGCCGGGAGGCCTTGGTTGGCAACGTAGCCGAGCGCGGCCAGGTCCACTGCGTACAGGCCGTTGCCCACGTGCTCGTCCGAGATGCCGACGTACGTCATGAAGGGTGCTCAGGTCGCCTTGCGGGCGGTGAGCAGCAGGTACTCCCACTCCATGACCGTCGTCTGGTCCCCGCTGTCGTAGCGCGCCACGAGGTCGGCCAGCTCGCGGTCCAGCGCCGCCACGCGCCCGGGATCCTCCGCGATCGCGCGGTACACCGCGATGGTGGGCCCGTAGTGCGACTTGAAGTAGTCGCGAAAGCTCTCCGGGTCGCGGAAGTGGTCGATGGTGACCGTCTGGCGGCGGGCACTGACATCGGTCACCCGGTCACCGAGGAGCCCCCGTACGTGGTCCTCGCTCCCCCACATCGGCGGCGGCTGCGCGCCGGGAGGGGGCGGGGGCGCGTACGGCTTCATGGTGGCGAACATCTGGCCGATGAAGCCCTCGGGGGTCCAGCTGAGCAGTCCGATGGTCCCGCCCGGTCGGCAGACCCGTACCAGCTCGTCGGCGCTGGCCTGGTGGTGCGGAGCGAACATCACCCCGACGCAGGAGATCACCGTGTCGAACTCGCCGTCGGCGAACGGCAGGGCCTCGGCGTCGCCCTGCTTCCACTCCAGCTCGGCGCCGCGTTCGGCTGCCTGTCGCTGTCCCGACTCGAACAGCTCCGGGGTGAGGTCGGAGGCGACCACGTTCGCGCCGGCCAGCGCAGCCGGGATGGCGGCGTTGCCGGAACCGGCTGCCACGTCGAGCACGCGGTCGCCGCTGCGGACGCTGCATGCCTCGACGAGGCGTGCACCCAGGTCGGAGATCAGGTCTCCGGCCAGGGCCGGGTAGTCGCCGAGCGCCCACATGGCGCGGTGCTTGGCCTTGAGCGTGCGATCGGCATCGACCGCGTCGACGGGTGTGGTGGTCATGACCGTTCTCCTCTGATCTGGGCGGCAGCACCGGTGACCCGGTGCCACCGCCGACGCTAGGGGCTAATCCCACCGCTCCGACAGGGTGCCGACGCGTAGGTCTGCCGCCCGTCAGCCACTGACGCTGGCGGCCGGCGCGTACCCGTGGGCTCCCAAGACCATCGCGGCGGCAGCCGTGCGCTGGGAGGACCCGGCCAGGCCGAGCTTGCGGTAGGTGGTCTGGAGGTGCCGCTCGACGGTGCGGACGCTCAGCGTGAGCGCCTCGGCGATCTGCCGGTTGTCCTGGCCGGCGGCGACGAGACGCAGCACCTCTCGCTCGCGCGCGGTCAGGCAGTCGAGCTGCGCCGCACGGGGACCGCCCGAGCGGATCTCCGGCGCAACGTCCTGATCCGGTGCGAGGAAGGCGTCTACCTCGGACAGGAACACCTGCCACGCCGGCTCGTCGGCCATCAGAACGTGGTTGTCGGTCTCCAGCGTGACCAGTCGCGCGCCCCTGATCTCGGAGGCGAGCCGTCGGCCTTCCTCGAAGAGGTTCATCTGGTCGCCTCGGGCGTGCAGCACCAGGGTCGGGAGGTCGAGTCCGGGTAGCAGGTCCGTCACGTCGACGTCCTGCCGTGCCCGCTTGAAGGCCACCGCGTTCTCGGTGGAGGTCGAGATCCGCATGAGCGCGTCCACCCAGCTCATCTGCTCGGGCGTTGCCCCTGGCATCAGCATGTCCGTGAAGACGCGACGGAACCGACCCTCGGGGCGCGCCCACCCGACCTCGATCATCTGGATGAACATGTCATCGAGCTGCCGGGACTCCGGCGTCGAGTCGACCGTCGCGACGTAGCTCCCGTGCAAGACGAGCCGGGTGACTCGTTCGGGGTGCCGGTGCGCGTAGGCGACGGCGACCGGGCCGCCCTGCGACATGCCGAGCAGCGCGAACCGCTCCAGACCGGCCGCGTCGACCACGGCTTCCAGGTCACGCACACGTGACTCGAACGAGAAGTCCGGCACCTTCCAGTCGGACAGGCCGAAGCCTCGTTCGTCGTAGCGGATCGTCGTCGAGAAGCGGCCCAGGTCCTCGACGAAGTGCCGCCACACGGGACTCTGCAGGTCGTACTCGAGATGGCTGAGCCAGCACGTCGCGACCACCAGCGGGGGCCCCTGCCCGTGCTGGGCGTACGCCACCTGCACGCCGTCGTCGGAACGGCAGAAGCGAATCGTCTGCGGCGGAACTGGGCGGGCACGCGCCATGTCCAACGACGATATTCCTCCTCGACCCGTACGTCACGAGCTTTGCGGATAGCCGTGAGTCGACCGCGGACGACTAGCGACGCGCAGCGTCCACCAGCGCCGCGAACACTCCGGAGTCCTCCCCCAGCTCGGGATGCCACTGCACAGCGACGCAGAACCGCGCTGCGGGGTCCTCGAACCCCTCGACCGTCCCGTCAGCAGCGTGTGCAGTCGCGACATAGCCGGGGTGCGAGGCGACTCCCTGGTGGTGGTAGGACGCCACCTCGGCCCGCTCCCCCACGATCCGGGCCAGCGTCGATCCCGCGACCGTCGTCACCGGGTGCGTCCCGAACACACCAGGGGTGGCGAGGTGGTCGGTGTGGCCGAGGATGTCCGGCAGGTGCTGGTCGATCGCGCCGCCGGCGGCCACCGCCATGACCTGCATGCCGCGGCAGACGCCGAGCAGCGGAACGTCGCGCTGCCGGGCAGCGTCGGTGAGCAGGATCTCGGTCGCGTCGCGGTCCGGACGCGAAGCCTGCACGCTCGGGTGCCGCTGCTGCGCGTACGTCTCCGGCGCCACATCCGCGCCGCCCGACAGCAGCACCCCGTCGAGGCGCGCCAGCAGCTCTGCAGCGTCGGCGACGGTCATCGCCTCGTACGGCGGGATCAGCACCGGTTGTCCGCCCGCGGCGTACACGTGGGCGGAGTACGACGCGGCGAGCAGCGTGGTCGCCAGCTCCGACCACACGCCCCAGGACGCGGTCTCGTGGTACGCGGTCAGCCCGATCAGCGGCCTCACAGCGGTGTGACGTACGCGCCGGAGATACCGCCGTCGACGAGGAACTGCGAGGCGGTGACGAACGACGAGTCGTCGCTGGCCAGGAACGCCACCGCGCCGGCGATCTCCTCGGGGTCGGCGAAGCGACCCATCGGCACGTGCACGAGCCGGCGGGCGGCCCGCTCGGGGTCGGCCGCGAACAACTCCTCCAGCAGTGGGGTGTTGACCGGGCCAGGGCACAGCGCGTTGACGCGGATCCCCTCTCGAGCGAACTGCACGCCGAGCTCGCGGGACATCGCGAGCACACCGCCCTTGCTCGCGGTGTAGGAGATCTGCGAGGTGGCCGCGCCCATGACCGCCACGAACGACGCAGTGTTGATGATCGAGCCCTTGCCCTGCTCCTGCATGTACGGGATGACCGTCCTGCAGCACAGGTAGACGCTCGTCAGGTTGACCTGCTGCACCCGCTGCCAGACGTCCAGGTCGGTGGTGAGGATCGAGTCGTCCTCGGGCGGGGAGATCCCGGCGTTGTTGAAGGCGACGTCGATGCGGCCGGTGCGCTCGTGGGCCGCGGCGAACATCGCGTCGACATCCTCGGCATCGGTGACGTCGCAGCGCACGAAGCGCCCACCGAGCTTCTCGGCGACCTCCGGCCCACGGGTCTCGTCGAGGTCGCCGATGACGACGAACGCACCCTCGTCGGCGAAGCGGCTGGCGGTGGCCAGACCGATACCGCTGCAGCCGCCGGTGACGACGGCCGTACGACCGGCCAGACGCGCTCCCGGCGACACCTGTGCTGACATGGACTCATCCCTCCGTGCTGATGAAGACGTTCTTGACGTCGGTGAAGGAGTCCAGCGCGTCCGGACCCAGCTCACGACCCAGACCGGAGGCCTTGAACCCGCCGAACGGGGTGGAGTAGCGCACGGAGGCGTGCGAGTTGACGCTCAGGTTGCCGGCCTCGACCCCGCGGCTCACCCGCAGCGCGCGACCCACGTCGCGGGTCCAGATCGAGCCGGACAGCCCGTACACGGAGTCGTTGGCCATGGCGACCGCCTCGAGCTCGCCGTCGAAGGGCAGCACCGCGACGACCGGCCCGAACACCTCGTCGCGCCAGACCCGGGCGTCGGAGCCGTGCGGCAGCACGACGGTGGGCGGGTACCAGAAGCCGTCACCGCCGGGGGCCTCACCGCGGAAGGCCACGTCGACGCCGTCACCCTCGACGAAGGAGCGCACCTGCTCACGTTGACCGGGGCTGATCAGTGGCCCCATGTCGGTCGCGTCGTCGCCCGGGCTCCCCACCCGGACCGCTCGCACGGCGGGCTCCAACAGCTCGAGAAAGCGGTCGTACACGGGGCGTTCGACCAGGATCCGACTGCGTGCGCAGCAGTCCTGACCGGCGTTGTCGAACGCGCCCATGGGCGCGGCCGCCGCAGCCTTGTCCAGGTCGGCGTCGGCGAACACGATGTTGGCACTCTTGCCGCCGAGCTCGAGGGTCACCCGGGTCAGCTGCTCCGCGGCCCCGCGCATGATCTGCTGCCCGACCCGGGTGGAGCCGGTGAAGCAGACCTTGCGGACGTACGGGTGGCTCACGAACCGCTCGCCGACGACCGAGCCCGGTCCCGGCAGCACGCTGAGGACTCCTCCCGGGATGCCGGCCTCGAGCGCCAGCTCACCGAGCCGGATCGCGGTCAACGGGGTCAGCTCGGCCGGCTTGAGCACGACCGTGTTCCCGGCCGCGAGCGCCGGGCCCAGCCCCCAGCCGGCGATCGGCATCGGGAAGTTCCACGGCACGATCACGCCGACCACGCCTAGCGGCTCCTTGAACGTGACGTCGACACCGCCGGCGACCGGGATCTGGCGGCCGGACAGCCGCTCGGGTGCACCGGCGTAGTAGTCCAGCACGTCGCGGACGTTGCCCGCTTCCCAGCGCGCTTGGGAGATGGTGTGACCGGCGTTGCGGACCTCGAGCCCGGCCAGCTCCTCGACGTGCGCGTCGACGACAGCCGCGAAGCGGCGCAGCAGCCGGGCCCGGTCCGCCGGTGCGACGGCACGCCAGTCGGGGTACGCGGCATGCGCTCGCTCGATCGCGGCGTCGGTCTCCTCGAGTCCGGCCGACTCGATGCTGGTGAAGACCGCCCCGGTGGACGGGTCGACGACCTCGTGGAGCCCGTGCGGAGGCGGCCTGGTCGAAGGCGAGGAGCTCACAGGCGCTCGAACCCTCGTACTCGCTCCCAGTCGGTGACTGCAGCGTCGAAGGCCTGCAGCTCCACGTCCGCAGCGTTGAGGTAGTGCGCGACGACCGCCTCGCCGAACACCTCCTTCGCGATGCTCGACGCGGCGAATGCGTCGCGCGCCTCGCGCAGCGTGTGCGGCACCTTCTCCTTGTCCGAGTCGTAGGCGTTGCCCTCGAACGCGGGCTCCAGCGCCACCTCGTGCTCGATGCCGTACAGGCCGCCGGCCAGCATCGCCGCCAGACCCAGGTACGGGTTCATGTCACCGCCGGGCAGCCGGTTCTCGATGCGCAGCCCCTTGCCATGGCCGACGGCGCGCAGCGCGCAGGTGCGGTTGTCCCAACCCCACGCGACGGCGGTCGGAGCGAACGAACCGGGCTGGAAGCGCTTGTAAGAGTTGATGTTCGGCGCATACAGGAGCGTGAAGTCCGCGAGTGTGTGCTGCACGCCGGCCACGAAGTGGCGAAACAGGTCGGTGGGTTCCTCGCCGTCGGCGAACACAGCGGCGCCGTCCGTGCCCTGCAGGCTCATGTGGACGTGGCAGGAGTTGCCTTCGGCCTCGTCGTACTTGGCCATGAACGTCAGCGCCTTG
>JACCXZ010000153.1 GCA_013696745.1 Nocardioidaceae bacterium
ACCTGGGTCCCCTGGGAAACCGCACTGCCCACGGGTTGCATCCCATGGTCAGTGACAAGGTGCCGTGGGGAGTCTCAACCCATCAGCAAGCCGGCGGTGATGCCCACGGCGTACGCCAGCTCGGCCAGCCCGGTGTCACGCAGCACCGGGACGAGGTCGACGCCGGCCGCCCCGCGGAGCACCTGCCGGACCGCCGGAGCACCGGGCAGCACCCCCGCAGCCCCCAGCATCGTCCAGGGCGTGACCACCGCCAGGACCACCAGGCAGACCAGCGCCACCACGTGCAGGCCCACGAACAGGCCGCGCGAGCGGGCGTCGCCGAGCACGACGGCCAGCGTGCGCTTGCCGGCAACCACGTCGGTGGGGATGTCGCGCAGGTTGTTGGCCACCAGGATCGCGCAGGCGAGCGCGCCGACGCCGATGCCCCCGAGGACTGCCGCGGTGTTGACGGTCCCGAGCTGCACGTACGTCGTGCCCAGCACCGCCACCAGGCCGAAGAACACGAACACGCTGACCTCGCCGAGGGCGCGGTAGCCGTACGGTGCGTCACCACCGGTGTAGGCCCAGGCGGCGGCGATCGCCAGCGCTCCGATCGCCAGCAGCCACCAGCCCGACGTGGCGGCCAGCGCCAGGCCGGCAAGGGCGCCGATCCCGAAGCACCCGAACGCGGCCCGCTTGACCGCCCCCGGCGCAGCGGCTCCGGAGCCGACGAGCCGCACCGGACCGACCCGCCCGTCGTCGGTGCCGCGGACGCCGTCGGAGTAGTCGTTGGCGTAGTTGACCCCGACCTGCAGGGCGAGCGACACGACGAGCGCCAGCGCCGCCTTCCACCACACGGCACCGCTGTCGTACGCAGCGGCGCCGGTGCCCACGAGCACCGGCGCGAGCGCGGCCGGCAACGTACGAGGCCGCGCACCCTCGATCCAGTCGGTCACGGTGGCCACGGGGGCTGAGTCTCCCAGGCTCGCCTAGCCTGGGCGCCGTGCCCTCCCCCCTGCGACCGCTGCACGGGCCGACCGACGCGATCCGTGCTGCGCTGGACGCCTGGTGGACGGCGCCGGACGGCGCGGTGGTGGTGCGTACGTCGGGCTCGACCGGGACGCCCAGACGCGTGGTGCTGTCGGCCGCGGCACTGCGGGCCTCCGCCGTGGCGACGCAGTCGCGGCTCGGTGGGCCCGGTCAGTGGCTGCTCGCCCTGCCGGCGACGTCGGTCGCGGGGCTGCAGGTGCTGATCCGCTCGCTGCTGGCGGGGACCGAACCGGTGGATGCCGCCGCACGTCCCTCCTTCGCCGACGCGATGCGCGACCTGAGCGGCGAGCGCGCGTACGTCTCGCTGGTCCCCACCCAGCTGCACCGGCTGGCCGCAGCCGGTGAGCTCGAGCTGCTGCGCCGGTTCGACGCGGTCCTCGTCGGCGGGGCTGCACTGGCACCCGGTCTGGCCGGCCGCTGCGTCGACGCGGGCGTCCAGCTGGTGCAGACGTACGGCATGAGCGAGACCTGCGGAGGATGCGTGTACGACGGCCGTCCGCTGGACGGTGTGGCGCTGCGACTGGACGTCGACGGCCGGATCCACCTCGCCGGGCCGGTGTTGTTCGACGGGTACGAGGGCGACCACGCCGCCAGCGCGCAGGTGCTGCGCGACGGGTGGTTCAGCACCTCCGACGTCGGACACCTCGACGCGGACGGGCACCTGGAGGTGCTCGGACGCGTGGACGACATGGTGCTCAGCGGCGGGGTCAACGTGGCGCTGCCCGCGGTGACCCGGGCGCTGCAGTCGATGCCGGGCGTCGCCGACGCGGTGGCAGTCGGGGTGCCCGACGAGGAGTGGGGCGCCCGCGTCGTCGCCTGCCTGGTCGGCGAGGACAACACCCTCGAGGCGGTGCGCGACCACGTCTCGGCGACGCTGCCGCGGACCTGGGCGCCCCGCGCCGTGCTCACCCTGGACGCCGTCCCGCTGCTGCCCGGCGGCAAACCCGACCGGCTCGCACTCGCCCGGCTCGCCGTAGGCCTCGCCGCCGATCCCGGGTGACGGCGGCCGTAGGCTGCCGCGGTGAGAGATCCGAGCCTGCGGTGGACGGCCTTCGCGATCCCGATGCGCACCCGCTTCCGCGGAATCAGCGTGCGCGAGGGCATGGTCGCCCGTGGCCCGCAGGGGTGGACCGAGTGGAGCCCGTTCTGGGACTACGACGCGACCGAGTCGGCGGCGTGGCTGCGAGCCGCGCTGGAGGCCGCGCACGAGCCGTGGCCGGCTGCGCTGCGTGACCGGGTCCCGGTCAACTGCACGGTGCCCGCGGTCGGACCTGACGCCGCCCGTGACGAGGTGGCGACGAGCGGGGGCTGCCGCACGGCCAAGGTCAAGGTCGCCGAGCGGGGACACGCGCTGGCCGACGACGTGGCCCGCGTCGAGGCGGTCGCCGACGCGCTCGGACCGGGCGGCAGGGTCCGCGTCGACGCCAACGGCGGTTGGTCGGTGGACGAGGCGGTCACCGCGATCGCCGCCCTGGACCGCGCCGGCGGCGGCCTGGAGTACGTCGAGCAGCCGTGCCGGACCGTGCCGGAGCTGGCCACCGTACGCCGCCGTGTCGACGTACCGATCGCGGCTGACGAGTCGATCCGCCGCACCGAGGACCCGCTGCGGGTCAAGACACTGCAGGCGGCCGACGTCGCGGTGCTGAAGGTGCAGCCGCTGGGTGGGGTCCGCGCCTGCCTGCGCATCGCCGAGCAGATCGACCTGCCGGTCGTCGTGTCCAGCGCCCTGGAGACGCCGATCGGCATGGCCGCCGGGCTGGCACTGGCAGCCGCACTGCCCGAGCTGCCGTACGCCTGCGGCCTGAACACGCTGGGTCTGCTCCACGGCAGCATCGGCGGCGACCTCCCGGTCACCGACGGCACCATGCGCGTCGGACGCCGAGCCGTCGACGAGCGTGGTCTGGCCACCCACACCGACGACGTGCTGCAGGCCCGTTGGGACGCCAGGCTGGGCGCCGTGGAGCAGGTAGGCGCATGAACCCCTCGACCGTGCTCGCCCGCACTCTCGTCGACGAGCTGGTGCGCAACCGCGTCCGCGAGGCGGTGCTGGCTCCGGGGGCGCGCTCGGCGCCACTGGCGATGGCGCTGCACGACGCCGACGTGCAGGGCCGACTGCGCCTGCACGTACGAGTCGACGAGCGCAGCGCCGGGTTCCTGGCCCTGGGACTCGCCAAGGGCTCGCACCGGCCAGTCCCGGTCGTGACCACGTCAGGGACCGCGGTGGCGAACTTGCACCCGGCGGTGCTCGAGGCCGACCACTCCGGCGTCCCGTTGCTGGTGCTGTCCGCCGACCGGCCGGCGACGCTGCGCGGCACCGGCGCCAACCAGACCACCTGGCAGGCAGACCTGTTCGGCAGAGCGGTGCGCGAGGCGGTCGACTGGCCGGCCGGCGCGAGCGACGGGCCGGCGGTGAGGGCGACGCTGTGCCGGCTGCTCGCGGCCGCGGCCGGCACCCGCAGCCGCCACCCGGGGCCGGTGCACCTGAACGTGCAGCTCGTCGAGCCGCTAGTGCCCGGACTCGCGCACGACGCCGCCGCGTGGCCGCCGGGCCGCGACGAGAACAGGCCGTGGATCGCGCTGGACCCCGACCCGCCAGCACTGCCGACCCCGTTGCCGCTCGGCCCGCGGACTGTCGTGCTCGCCGGTGACGACGCCGGTGCCGCGGCCCGCCAGCTCGCCGAGCGGGCGGGCTGGCCGCTGCTGGCCGAGCCCTCCTCCGGTTCTCGGACCGGGCACGCGCCCGTCGCCGCGTACCGGCTGCTGCTCGGCTCGGAATGTCTCGGCGGCGCCGTCCAGCGGGTGGTGGTCGTCGGGCACCCCACGCTGTCCCGGCCGGTCACCCGGCTGCTGGAGCGCGACGACGTCGAGGTCCTGGTCGTGGCGCCGACCGGGCGGTGGACCGACCCGGGGCACCGTGCCGTGCAGCTCGCTCGCGAGGTGACCGCGGAGGAGGACCCGGGCGCGCAGGAGTGGACCCGGGCCTGGCGCCGGGCCGATGCGGCAGCGATGGCTGCCGTCGACCGGGTGCTCGCCGAGACCCCCCTGCTGACTGCGCTGGAGGTGGCTCGCGAAGTCTCGCGCGCGGTGCCGCCGAACGGTCTGCTGGTCGTGGGCAGCTCCAACCCGGTACGCGACCTGGACCTGATGGCCGTGGCGTCACCGGTGGGTGAACGCCGCATGGTCATGGCCAACCGTGGACTGTCCGGCATCGACGGTCTGCTGTCCACCGCGGTCGGGGTCGCTCTCGCCCGGCGCCCCACCCGGGCGTTCGCGTACGTCGGCGACCTGACCTTCCTGCACGACGTCAACGGGCTGCTGATCGGACCGGAGGAACCGCGCCCGGACCTCAGCATCGTGGTGGCCAACGACGACGGAGGGTCGATCTTCGCCGGTCTCGAGCAGGGTGGCCCCGCGCACGCACACTCCTTTGAGCGGGTCTTCGGCACGCCCACCGGTACGGACCTGGCCGGCCTCTGCGCCGCCCACCACGTGGACCACCGGCGGGTGCACGACGCGGCCTCGCTGCGCTCGGCGCTGGCCTCCCCGCGACCCGACATCGAGGTGGTCGAGGCGCGGCTCGACCGGCGAAACCGCCGCGAGCTGGACAACCGGATCTGTGCCGCGGTCGCCGCCGCGATCCAGTGAGGGTCGGTGGCGCGGACCGACTCTGGCGAACCCCGTTGCGACCCGCGTACGTTTCCTTCGTGGCCCGGTGCCGGGCCCGGAGGGACGGCGACGATGAAGAAGCTGATCAACGACCCGGGCGACGTCGTGGCGGATGCGCTGCGTGGCATCGAGGCGGCGCACCCGCGCCTGCGGGTCGACCACGGGAACCGGGTGATCGTCCGAGGTGACGCACCCGTCACGGGCAAGGTGGGCCTGGTCTCCGGGGGCGGTTCGGGTCACGAGCCCCTGCACGGCGGGTTCGTCGGACCGGGCATGCTCGACGCGGCCTGCGCGGGGGAGATGTTCACCTCTCCGGTGCCCGACCAGATCCAGGCCGCCACGACGGCCGTCGACGGCGGCGCGGGGGTGCTGCACATCGTGAAGAACTACACCGGCGACGTGATGAACTTCGAGATGGCCGCTGAGCTGGCCGCCGCCGAGAGCGGTGTCGAGGTCAGCTCCGTCGTGGTGGACGACGACGTCGCCGTGCAGGACAGCCTCTACACAGCCGGTCGCCGTGGAGTCGGGGCAACCGTACTGCTGGAGAAGATCGTCGGGGCCGCCGCCGACCAGGGGCGCGACCTCGCCGCACTCACCGCGCTCGCCGGAGCGGTCAACGCTCGCGCGCGCAGCATGGGGGTGGCGCTCACCTCCTGCACGGTGCCCTCCGCCGGGCGGCCGACGTTCGAGCTGCCCGAGGACGAGATGGAGGTCGGCATCGGCATCCACGGCGAGCCCGGCCGCAGACGGGTACCGCTCGCCCCGGCCCGTGAGATCGCCTCCATGCTCGTCGAGCCGATCCTGACCGACCTCGACTTCACCGCGGGCGACGGCACGATCGCGTTCGTCAACGGGTTGGGCGGTACGCCGCTGATCGAGCTGTACGTCCTGTACGCCGAGGTCGCCAAGCTGCTCGACGCGGCCGGGGTCGCGATCGCCCGGTCACTGGTCGGCCCGTACATCACCAGCCTGGACATGGCCGGTGCCTCGCTGACCCTGCTGTCCGTCGACGACGGCATGCTGCGTCTGTGGGACGCGCCGGTGGACACACCCGGCCTGCGGTGGGGGGCCTGAGGTGGCCGACCAGTTGACCCTGGACACCGCGCGGGCATGGGTGGAGGGCTTCGCGGCGCGCATCCACGCAGCAGCCGATGAGCTCACCGCGCTGGACTCCGCCATCGGCGACGCCGACCACGGCTCGAACATGACGCGCGGGATGAGCGCCGTGTCGGCGGCGCTGGACGGGTCGCAGACCGACATCGGGTCGTTGCTGAAGAAGGTCGGGATGACCATCGTCAGCAGTGTGGGCGGTGCGAGCGGGCCGTTGTACGGCACGTTCTTCCTCCGGGTCGGGACCACGGCCGGCGACAAGACCGCCCTGGAGCCGGCTGAGTTCGCTGCCGCGCTGCGCTCTGGGCTGGAAGGTCTGAAGGCTCGCGGGAAGGCGACCACCGGCGAGAAGACGATGCTGGACGCGCTGGCCCCCGCTCTCGACGCGCTCGACGCCGAGCTGTCCGACGGTGGCTCCCTCTCCGACTCGCTGGCCACGGCGGCCACCGCCGCCGCGCAGGGGCGGGACGCCACTGTGCCGATGGTCGCCACCAAGGGGCGGGCCAGCTACCTCGGTGAGCGCAGCGCAGGTCACTGCGACCCTGGCGCCACCTCCATGGCACTGCTCGTCGACGCCGCGGCGACTGCCGTGTCCGCCTGACGGTGGGCGTACGCGTCGGATTCGTCGTTGTTTCGCACAGTCTCGCGCTCGGGGAGGCGGCCCGGTCGCTGGCGGCCGAGATGGTGCCCGGGACCGAGGTGCCCGTCGAGGTGGCGGCCGGCCTCGACGCCACCACCTTCGGCACCGACGCCACCGCGATCAGCGACGCGGTGAGCGCCGTCGCGGCGGCGGTCGAACAGGTCGTCGTACTGATGGACCTCGGCAGCGCGGTGCTGTCCGCCGAGCTCGCCCTGGAGCTCCTCGACGACGTGCGCGAGCGGGTGCTGCTGTGTCCGGCGCCGCTCGTGGAGGGGCTCGTCGTGGGTGTCGTCGCGGCCGCCGGGGGCGCCGACGCCGAGCACGTGGTGGCCGAGGCCGCCAGGGCTCTGGACGCGAAGGTGGAGCACCTGGTACCCGGCGGTGTGGCCAGTGGTGACGCCGGTGGTGCCGCCAGTGCCGCCAGTGGCGCCGCCGGTGCGGCCAGTGGTGACTTCGAGGTGACGCCGCCGACCGGCCTGCACGCCCGGCCGGTCGCCCTGCTCGTCGCCGCGCTGTCCGACCTGGACGCGCGAGTCCGGTTGGTCGACCTGACGACCGGTGCCGGGCCGGTGCCGGGGGACAGCCCGACCGCCGTGGCCGGACTCGGCGCCGCTCGTGGCCACCGGGTCCGCGTGCTGGCCGACGGTCCCCACGCCGACCAGGCGGTTGCCCGGGTGCTCGGGCTGGCGGCTGGCGGCTTCGACGCATCGCCCAGTGGGCGGCTCCACTCCGTACCGGATGCGTCACGGGGTGGCCCCGCTACGAACCTATGGTCACGGGGCCACCCCGTGCTGGAATCGGACGCCGCGGAATCGGGTGCCCGAGCGACGGCCGCCGTCGAGGCATTGGCACGCGTGTGGCACCCGCCGGCACCGTCAATCAGCGCGGCCCTCGGCGATGAGCAGGCGCAATGGACACACCTGGAGTCGGCGCGTGCGACGACGAGGGAACGGATCACCGCGGTACGCGAGCAGGCCAGGGACCGCCTCGACGACGACGCGGCCGCGATCTTCGACGCCCATCTGAGCCTGCTGGAGGACTCCCACCTGTTGCAGCGGGCCCATGAGCAGATCGCCCGCGGTGCCGCCCGTGCGTGGGAGCAGGCCGTCGCGGGTGTCCAGGAGCAGCTGGCCGCGCTGCCGGACCCGTACCTGCAGGCACGATCCGCCGACGTCCGCGCGGTAGGCGACCAGGTGCTGCGCGCGCTGGCCGACGAGCCGGAGCCGGCGCCTGACCTCGACGGCATCCTGGTCGCAGTGGACGTGACCCCCGCACAGGTGGTGGCGCTCGGAGCCGGCGTGGTCGGCGTCCTGCTGGCCGGGGGCAGCGGGGTGTCGCACGCGGCGATGCTGGCGGAGCAACGTGGACTGCCCTGGGTGGCCGCCGCCGGGTCCGACGTGCTCGATCTCGACGGCCACACTGTCCGGCTGGCACGCGGCTCCTGGGCGCGGGTGCAGCCATGACGCGCTGGAGCGAGATCGCAGGCGAGCAGTCACCGGACGCGTACAACGAGCGCTTTCGCTCCCTGGCGGCGACCGGTGCCGACGCACACGGGGAAGCCGGCCTGGTGACCCGGTTGCTGTCTGCGGGCGCGACTGTCCTCGACGCCGGGTGCGGCACCGGACGGGTGGCAATCGAGCTGCACCGCCGCGGGTTCGACTGCACCGGCGTCGATGCCGACGCCTCGATGCTCGCGGGTGCCCGTGCCGCTGCTCCCGCGCTGCGCTGGCTGCACGTGGATCTGGTAGACCTCGACCTCACCACCACGTACGACTGCGTGCTGGCCGCGGGCAACGTTCTCCCGTTGCTGTCCCCGGGTACCGAGCCCGAGGTGGTGCGGCGACTGGCCACCCACCTGGCGCCCGAGGCGCTGCTGATCTGCGGCTTCGGTCTGGACCCGGGGCATCTCCCGCTGGACGAGGCACCGTTCGGCCTGGCGTCGTACGACCACTGGTGCCGCGCTGCCGGACTCACGCTCGCCACCCGCCTCGCCACCTGGGACGGCGACCCGTACGACGACGGCGGCTACGCGGTGAGCATCCACTGCCGGGCCGACGGGCACACTCAGCAAGCGCGATCAAGCCGGACCGATTGCGCCGGCCGCAGGATCGAGGCATGAGCCCGACCGACACGTTCGCACGTTTCGTGGACGTCGTCGCCGACGCACTTGACGACAACGGCCTGGACGGGGCCGCGATTGCGGGTCGGGCGCACATGTCTCGCTTCCACTTCGACCGGGTGGTCTCGGCCGCCGCGGGCGAGACGCCGGCCGCTTTCCGCCGCCGGATCAAGCTCGAACGCGCCGCGTACCACCTGGCCGTCACCGACCGCGGCGTCCTCGACATCGCGGTCGACGCGGGGTACGGCTCGCACGAGGCATTCACCCGTGCCTTCGCCCGCGCGTACGGCCGCCCACCGTCGTCGTGGCGCCGCAGCCCGGGCGGCCGGTTGGGACTCGAGGCGCCGAGCGGCGTGCACTTCCACCCACCCGAGGGCCTACGGGTCCCCGCCCGAACGAAGGTGACCGGCATGGAGCTCTTCGAACGCATCGTCTCCCACCACGTCTGGCTCGTCGGCGAGATCGTCGACCGCGTCGCCCGCCTGGAGGCTGACGTGCTGGACCGACCCATCGACATCGGCATCGAGTACATCGACTGCGACCCCACTCTGCGGTCCGCAACCTCGCGCCTGATCGGCCAGCTGGCCATGTGGAACGCCGCCGTGGTCGGCCGCGACTACGACTTCGCGATCGAGTGCGATGAGTCTGTGTCGGCGATGCGCGGGCGACTGGAGGTGGCGGGGCCGGAGTTCGAGCAGCTCGTGCACCAGCTCGTCACCGAGGGCCGCCTGGACGAGTCGTTCGTCGACGCGAAGTGTGAGCAACCCGAGATCCGCACGTACGGAGGGATGCTGGCCCACGTGATCGCCTTCGGCTCGACCCGTCGCACCATCGTTATCGGAGCGCTCGCCTCCGCCGGTATCAGCGACCTCGGTGCGGGCGACCCGATGAGCTGGGTCGCCGAGCCGCACTGACGCCATCCGCCACGCCCGAACTCACGGACGGGCCGCACTGAACTCACGGACGGGCCGCCGTAAACTCACGGACGGGCGGTCAGCCGCCGAGTGCGTCCCGGACCGGGATGAACTTCGCCTGTGCCTCGGCGAGCTCGGCCTCGGGGTCCGAGCCGGCCACGATCCCGCAACCGGCGAACAGTCGCACCCGCGTGCCGGTCAGGACGCCGCAGCGCAGCGCGAGACCCCACTCACCGTCACCGTCGGCGTCCATCCAACCCACGGGGCCGGCGTAGCGTCCGCGGTCCATCGACTCCAGCTCGTCCAGCGTGCGCACCGCGAGGTCGGTGGGCGTACCGCCGACCGCTGCCGAGGGGTGCAACGCCGCGGCCAGCTGCAGCGAGCTCGCCGCGTGCGAGCCGACGCCGGCCACGTCGCTGGCCAGGTGTATCACGTTGGGCAGGTGCAGCACGAAAGGCGTCTCCGGCACGTTCATGCTGGAGCAGTAGCGCGCCAACGCCGAGGCGACCGAGCGCACGGCGTACTCGTGCTCCTCGAGGTCCTTGCTGCTGCGTGCCAGCGCGCCCGCCAGCGCCAGGTCGTGCTCGTCGTCACCGGTGCGGCGGATCGTCCCGGCGAGCACCCGCGAGGTGACCAGGCCACGCTCGCGTCGTAGGAGCATCTCCGGCGTCGCGCCGAACAGCCCGTCGACGTGGTACGTCCAGCACGACGGGTAGGACGCGGCCAGCTGCTGCAGCGGCCACCGCACGTCGATGTCGCCGGTCGCGGTGGCGATCAGGTCACGGGCCAGCACCACCTTCTCCAGTGGCGAGGAGGCGATCCGCTCGACGGCAAGGGAGACCCGGCGCGCCCACTGCGCGCCGGACATCGCCCCGTCGGCGAAGGCCAGCCCGCTGGGCGCGACGGGCGGGTCGGACGCCACGAGGTCGACCGGCCCCGTGATGGAGGCCACGGTGGCGGTGGTGACCCACCAGTGTGCCTCGCCGGCCACCATGCGGTGACCGACGACCACCTGCGGCACGACGAGCGTGGACTGTCCGGAATCGAGGAAGGCGAACGAGCCGAACGTCACCAGTCCGGTTCCAGGCAGCTGTATGTCGTCACGGACTACGGCGTGCCGGGACAGCGAGTCCCACCAGTCCTGGGCTGCACCGAACCGGCCGGAGCCGGTGACCTGGGCACGGGCCGCGACGCCCCAGCCGACGAGGCCCTGACCGCCTCGCACCCACGCAAGCGGGTCGACCGACGGCAACAGTTCCAGCAACGGGCCCGGGTCGCTCAGCCGATGGGTGCGCACTACGAGCCCCGAGGCGTCGCCTGCCGGGCTGGTCGTCATCGTGCCTCAGGGTACGACCGCAGGTGCGGCGGGCCGCGTGCGAGGGTGGGTGCATGCGAGCGCGTGGGACCCGGGCCGGCCTGGACAAGCGGCCGCACGAGGTCCGGGAGATGTTCGATTCGGTGGCCCGCCGCTACGACCTCACCAACGACGTCCTCTCCCTCGGCCAGGACCGTCGGTGGCGCCGGCGTACCACCGAGATGGTCGACACCGGGCCTGGGGAGACGGTGCTCGACCTCGCCGCGGGCACCGGTACGTCGAGCCAGCCGTTCGCCGACGCCGGTGCCTTCGTCGTGCCCTGCGACTTTTCGATCGGGATGCTGACCGTCGGCAAGCACACCTGGCCGCAACTGCCGTTCACTGCGGGCGATGCCACCGCGCTGCCGTTCGCGGACGAGACCTTCGACGTGGTCACCATCTCCTTCGGCCTGCGCAACGTCGTGGACTTCGACGCCGGGCTGGTCGAGATGCTGCGGGTCACCCGCCGGGGCGGTCGGCTGGTCGTCTGCGAGTTCAGCCACCCGACCTGGAAGCCGTTTCGCACTGTCTACAGCGAGTACCTCATGAGGGCGCTGCCGCGGGTGGCCCGGCGGGTCTCGAGCAGCCCGAGCGCGTACGTCTACCTCGCGGAGTCGATCCGGGCCTGGCCCGACCAGGAGACGCTGGTGGGGCACCTGCAGCGGGCCGGGTGGGACGACGTCGTCTGGTCCGACCTGACCGGCGGCACCGTGGCCCTGCACCACGCCGTCCGGCCGTGACCCTGGCAACGGCGTGGGGCCAGAGCCTGCCGGAGCCTGCGGTCTACGCCAGCACCTACCCTGGCACGTTGTCACTGCCCATGGGATGCAACCCGTGGGCGGTGCGGTTTCCCAGGGGACCCTGGGAAACCGTAGCAGTGGGCCGCGTTCGCGGGTGGCAGGCAGGATGCTTAGAGTGGTGGCCGTAGGGGACGTTGTGAAGCAATTCACGAGCGTCCCGGCCTTGGCGTACGTCGCGCGACACCGGCAGGCCAGCACAGGCAGTTCAGCACCGGCAGTCCAGCACAGGCACAGCACAGGGAGGAGCGAGGTGGACCTCGATCTCTACGTGCCGATCCTGGCGATCGGCGTGCTCGGCGCCGCCTTCGCCTTCTTCTCCCTCGCCGCCAGCTGGCTGAGCGGGCCACGGCGCTACAACCGTGCCCGGCTGGACTCCTACGAGTGCGGGATCGAGCCCACGCCGCAGCCGATCGGCGGCGGCCGGTTCCAGGTGAAGTACTTCATCACCGCGATGCTGTTCATCGTCTTCGACATCGAGATCATCTTCCTGTACCCGTTCGCCGTGGCCTTCGACTCGCTCGGCTGGTTCGGACTCATCGAGATGGGCCTGTTCATCCTCACGCTCGTGGCCGCCTTCGCCTACGTGTGGCGCCGAGGCGGCCTCGAGTGGGACTGACCCGAATGAGATTGACGGAGAGGAGCGACTGACATGGGTATCGAGGAGAAGCTTCCCAGCGGGATCCTGCTGAGCTCCGTCGAAGGGGTGGCCGGCTACTTTCGCAAGGCGTCCATGTGGCCGGCGACGTTCGGCCTGGCCTGCTGCGCGATCGAGATGATGACCAGCGGCGGCCCGCGCTACGACACCGGCCGGTTCGGCATGGAGGTCTTCCGGGCCTCCCCGCGACAAGCCGACCTGATGATCGTCGCCGGCCGAGTCAGCAACAAGATGGCGCCGGTGCTGCGCCAGGTCTACGACCAGATGGCCAACCCGAAGTGGGTGCTCGCGATGGGGGTGTGCGCCAGCTCGGGTGGCATGTTCAACAACTACGCGATCCTGCAGGGTGTCGACCACGTCGTGCCCGTGGACATGTACCTACCCGGCTGCCCGCCGCGGCCGGAGATGCTGATCGACGCGATCCTCAAGCTGCACACCCGGGTCCAGACCGCCAAGCTCGGCTCCCACCGGGTGGCCGAGATCGAGGAGCAGGAGCAGGCGGCGATGGCGGCCACACCGACGTCGCAGATGAAGGGCCTGCTGCGATGACAGGGCAGGGCGGCGAAGGCGGAGGCAGCGAGCAGCGAGTCGGCGAACCGGAGCACGACCCGCAGCATGGGACGACCCCGCACGCCGACGACCAGCCCAGCACCGCGCACCAGAGGCTGCCGGAGAATCAGCTGCCGGTCGGCCCCGATGCGACCGAGGTCGAGGTCGTCGAGGTGCGGCACGGCATGTTCGGTGCCCGCGGCTCGGGAGACACCTCCGGGTACGGCGGTCTGCGCCGCCCTGTGGTGCTGGCCGCGGGCAGCAAGCGTCCGTACGGCGGCTGGTTCGACACGGTCGCCGACCGGCTCGCCGAGCTCGTCGGTCTGGACGACCGTCACCAGAACGGCGCGATCGAGAAGGTCGTTGTCGACCGCGGTGAGGTCACGTTCTTCGTGCGCCGCGAGGATCTCCCGCGGGTGGTCACCCAGTTGCGTGACGACGCCGCCCTGCGCTTCGAGCTGCTGTCCGGGGTGTCCGGCGTGCACTACCCGGAGGAGACCGGCCGTGAGCTGCACGCGGTCTACCACCTGCTCTCGATGACCCACAACCGCCGGATCCGCGTCGAGGTCGCCGCGCCGGACTCCGACCCGCACATCCCCTCGATCGTCGAGACCTACCCGACCGCGGACTGGCACGAACGCGAGACGTACGACTTCTTCGGCCTGGTCTTCGACGGTCACCCCGCGCTGACCCGCATCCTGATGCCTGACGACTGGCCCGGCCACCCGCAGCGCAAGGACTACCCGCTCGGCGGCGTGCCCGTCGAGTACAAGGGCGCGACGATTCCACCGCCGGACCAGCGGAGGTCCTACAGCTGATGAGCAGCCAGACAGGCGACCCCTATGCCGCCACCACGCGCACCACCGACGGCACCGTCTTCAACGTCAGCGGCCAGGACTGGGACTCCGTCGTCGCCGGAGCGGCCGAGGCCGAGGACGAGCGCATCGTCGTCAACATGGGACCCCAGCACCCCTCGACGCACGGCGTGCTGCGCCTGATCCTCGAGCTCGAGGGCGAGATGGTGACCGAGGCGCGTTGCGGCATCGGCTACCTGCACACGGGCATCGAGAAGAACATGGAGTTCCGCAACTGGACCCAGGGCGTCACGTTCTGCACCCGGATGGACTACCTCAGCCCGTTCTACTACGAGGGCTCGTACGTCATGGGGGTGGAGCGGCTGCTGGGGATCGAGGACGAGATCCCGGAGAAGGCGCTGGTCATGCGGGTGCTCCTGATGGAGCTGAACCGCATCTCCTCACACCTGGTGGCGATTGCCACCGGCGGCATGGAGATCGGTGCGCTCACCGTCATGACGATCGGCTTCCGCGAACGCGAGCTGGTCCTGGACCTGTTCGAGCTGATCACCGGGCTGCGCATGAACCACGCGTTCATCCGGCCCGGTGGCGTGGCCCAGGACATGCCTCCCGGTGGGCTGGAGGCGATCGGCGACTTCGTCACGCTGATGGGCAAGCGGCTGCCGGAGTACGCCGCGTTGTGCAATGCCGCCCCGATCTTTCGCGGACGGCTGGTCGACGTCGGGTACCTCGACCTCGCCGGCTGCCTGGCGCTCGGCATCACCGGGCCGGTGCTGCGTTCCACCGGCTACCCGTGGGACCTGCGCAAGACCCAGCCGTACTGGGGTTACGACACCTACGAGTTCGACGTCCCCACCTGGGACACCTGTGACGCCTACGGTCGGTTCCGCATCAGGCTGGCCGAGATGTGGGAGTCACTGCGCATCGTCGAGCAGTGCGCCCAGCGGCTGGCCGGTCTGGAGGGTGCCCCGGTCATGGTCGGCGACAAGAAGATCGCCTGGCCGGCTCAGCTCGCGATCGGCCCCGACGGCATGGGGAACTCCCTGGATCACATCCGCCACATCATGGGCGAGTCGATGGAGGCACTGATCCATCACTTCAAGCTGGTCACCGAGGGCTTCCGGGTGCCGGGCGGGCAGGCTTACGCCGCGGTGGAGTCACCGCGGGGCGAGCTGGCCTGCCACGTCGTTTCCGACGGCGGCACCCGACCGTTCCGGGCGCACTTCCGCGACCCGTCGTTCGTCAACCTGCAGGGCACCTCGGTGATGAGCGAGGGCGGTCAGGTCGCCGACGTCGTCGTCGCGGTGGCCAGCATCGACCCGGTCATGGGAGGTGTGGACCGATGACCCCCACCGAGAAGGACGTCACCGGCGACGAGGCGCTCTACGGCAAGATCTCCGCGAGCGACAACGACGGGGGCGACGCGACGTCGCTGTCCTCGACAAGCGCACGGACCGGCAGCCTTCCGCTGCCCGAGACCACGATGGCCGAGCTGCGGGTGATCGCGGCGCGTTACCCGCAGCCGCGCTCGGCGCTGTTGCCGATGCTGCACCTCGTGCAGGCCTCGCAGGGCTGTGTCACCCCGTCCGGGATCGAGGCCTGCGCGCAGATCCTGGGCACCAGCGCTGCCGAGGTGGCCGGTGTAGCGACCTTCTACACGATGTACAAGCGTCGCCCGATCGGTGACTACCACGTCGGGGTGTGCACGAACACGCTGTGCGCGGTCATGGGCGGGGACCTGATCTTCGAGCGGCTCAAGGAGCATCTCGACGTCGGCACCGACGAGACGACGGACGACGGCGTCGTGACGCTGGAGCACATCGAGTGCAACGCGGCCTGTGACTACGCGCCGGTGATGATGGTCAACTGGGAGTTCTTCGACCAGCAGACGCCGGAATCCGCGACCCGCCTGGTCGACGAGCTGCGCTCCGGGCAGGAGGTCCGAGCCACCCGTGGCGCGAGGGTCGTCACCTGGCGCGAGGCCGAGCGGGTGCTCGCCGGCTTCCCCGACGGCCGGGCCGACGAGGGCCCGGC
>JACCXZ010000159.1 GCA_013696745.1 Nocardioidaceae bacterium
CAAGTGCGGCTGGACGTGGTCCCGTACGAACGGGACCTTCCCCAGGCCGTACCCCAGCGCGGTCAGACCGGCTGCCCAGGCGACGCCACCGACCGCGCTGTAGCAGAGGTACGTGCGGCGCGGCATCTGAGCGACGCCGGCGACGACGGTGATGAGGGTGCGGACCACTGACACGAACCGGGCCAGGACGATCGCCCAGGGACCGTGCCGGTCGAAGAACGCACGGGTACGCGCAAGCTGCCCTGCGGTCACCAGCGACCGGCGGGGTCGTCGCTCCAGCAGCGCGGGTCCGAGACCCCGGCCGAGCTCGTAGCCGACTGCGTTGCCAGCCACCGCGGCGAGTGACAGCACGAGACAGACGACGGTGATGTGGTGGTCGATCACGTCGGTAGCCACGAGGACGCCGATACCGAACAGCAGGGTGTCGCCCGGGAGGAAGAATCCCAGCAGCAACGCACACTCGGCGAAGATGATGGCGGCGGTGATCCACAGCGCCCATGAGCCGGAGGAACCCAGCAGGCTCTCGGGGCTCACACCGAAGGCCTGAGGCGTGGTGGCAGGCACCTGGTCAGCGTACGACGACGACGGCGACGATCGGACGGCTTTGGGAAGGATGCGGCGTGAACGATGAGCAGCAGACGGTGGGGCTCGGGCCATGGCGGGGGCCGTGGCCCGAGGACCCGCGTCTGGACCCGGCGCTGCTCCGCGACGGCGACCGCCGCAACGTGGTCGACCGGTACCGCTACTGGCGGCTGGAGGAGATCGTGGCCGACCTCGACTCGCGCCGGCACCGGTTGCACGTCGCGATCGAGAACTGGCAGCACGACTTCAACATCGGCTCGATCGTGCGTACCGCCAATGCGTTCAACGTGGCCGGCGTGCACGTGGTGGGACGCAGGCGCTGGAACCGCCGGGGTGCGATGGTGACCGACCGCTACCTGCACGTGCACCACCACGAGGACGTCGAGGCGTTCCTGAACTGGGCGGCTCAGCACCGGGTCGGGCTGCCGGTAGTCGGCGTGGACAACCTGCCCGGATCCCTGCCGCTGGAGACTGCCGCGCTGCCCGAGGCGTGTGTGTTGTTGTTCGGCCAGGAGGGTCCGGGGCTGAGCCAGGCCGCACGGGAGGGCGTGTCCGCCACCGTATCGATCGCGCAGTTCGGCTCGACCCGCTCGCTGAACGCCGGCGCAGCTGCGGCGATCGCGATGCACACCTGGGTCCGCCAGTACGCCACCGGCTGACTGGAGCCGCGGTTCACCAGGGCCCCCTGGTAAACCGCACTGCCCACGGGTTGCCTCCCATGGGAAGTGGCAACATGCCATGGGGAGCGCGTGCTCGGTGCAGGTCAGCCGCCTACAGTCATGCAGGTGTCCAGTCCTCAACGTCTCGTGGTCATCGGCGGTGACGCGGCCGGAATGAGCGCCGCCTCAGCCGCGAAGCAGACGCTGGGTGACGCCCTCGACGTCATTGTGCTCGAGCGGGGCCGATGGACCTCCTACTCGGCCTGCGGCATCCCTTACTGGGTCGCCGGCGACGTGCCCTCGGCCGATGCGCTGGTGGCACGGAGCCCGCAGGAGCATCGACGCAGAGGGATCGACGTACGCGTCCGTACCGAGGCGACCGGCATCGACCTGGACGCCGGTCGGATCGAAGCACGCGGTCCGCGAGGCGGTACGTCGCGCATCCCGTACGACGTGCTCATGCTCGGCACTGGTGCCGTCCCCATCAGACCGGACCTGCCAGGTGCTGTCGCCGAGGGCATCTTCGGCGTGCAGACGTTGGAGCACGGCGCGGCCGTCCTGGAAACCCTCCAGACTCATCAGCCCCGCCGCGCGGTAGTCGTCGGCGGGGGATACATCGGGGTCGAGATGGCCGAGGCGTGCGTCCGGCGGGGCCTGCGCGTGACCCTCGTCGACCAGGCGGAGCAGCCGATGGGCACGCTCGACCCTGAGCTCGGTGCCCGGATAGCCGTGGCGATGGAGGGCATGGGGATCGACGTACGGACCGGCGTCGAGGTGACCGGCTTCGACTGCGCGGCCGGTCGGGTCCGCGCTGTGGCGACGTCCGAGGGCGCGATCGAGACCGACCTGGTGGTGCTGGGGATCGGGGTACGCCCCGAGGTACGGCTCGCGGCGGACGCAGGGCTCCGTCTGGGTCGCCTCGGCGGCCTGCGTACGGATGCGTCGATGCGCTGCGACGGACGTGACGAGGTGTACGCCGCCGGTGACTGTGTCGAGTCCTGGGACCGGATCCGCGAGGACTGGACGTACGTGCCGCTGGGTACCCATGCCAACAAGCAGGGCCGGGTCGCCGGGCTCTCGATCGCGGGTCAGCGGGCGCGTTTCCCCGGCGTCGTCGCAACCGGGGTCACCAAGGTGTGCAACCTCGAGATCGCCCGTGCGGGCCTGACCGAGCGGGATGCGGCCGCCGCGGGAATGGATGCGGTCGCGGCGACGATCGAGACGACGACGACCGCCGGCTACTGGCCGACGTCTGAGCCGATGGTGCTCAAGATGGTGGCTCGGCGCTCCGACCGTCGCATGCTGGGGGCGCAGATCATCGGGCACCAGGGTGCGGCCATCCGGATCGACACCTGTGCGATGGCACTGTGGTCCGCTTTGACCGTCGATGAGCTGGTCTACACCGACCTCGCGTACGCCCCGCCGTTCTCCTCGGTCTGGGACCCGGTGCAGGTGGCGGCGCGCGCGGCGGTCTCCGCCCTGGACTGAGGCCCGCTGCCCGCGACGAGGACCGATGTGTCGCCACTAGGCTGTCTGCTCCGCACACCGCCATCCGATTGGGGAAACCGATGCCCATCGCCACGCCCGAGGTCTACGCCGAGATGCTGGACACGGCCAAGCGCGAGTCCTTCGCCTACCCGGCGATCAACGTGACGTCCTCGGAGACGCTGCACGCGGCGATGCGTGGCTTCGCCGAAGCCGGCAGCGACGGGATAGTCCAGGTGTCCACCGGCGGCGCGGAGTTCCTGTCCGGCTCGACGGTCAAGGACATGGTCACCGGCTCGGTCGCCTTCGCGGCGTACGCCGAGGTGGTCGCCGCCAACTACTCCGTGAACATCGCGCTGCACACCGATCACTGCCCCAAGGACAAGCTCGACGGCTTCGTACGTCCGCTGCTCGCGCTGTCCCAGGAGCGCGTCGAGTCCGGCGGGCTGCCGTACTTCCAGTCACACATGTGGGACGGGTCAGCGGTGCCTCTGGAGGAGAACCTGGAGATCGCCGAGGAGCTGCTCGCCAAGGCGGCGGCCGCACGGGTGATCCTCGAGATCGAGGTGGGCGTCGTGGGTGGTGAGGAGGACGGCGTCGAAGGTGCGATCGACGACAAGCTGTACACCACCCCGCGGGACGCCGAGGCCACGGCGCGAGCGCTCGGCCTCGGGGAGAAGGGGCGATACATGGCCGCGCTGACCTTCGGCAACGTGCACGGCGTCTACAAGCCCGGCAACGTCAAGCTGCGTCCGGAGATCCTCAAGGCCGCGCAGGAGGCCGTCGCCACCGAAGGCAACGAACGGCCGTTCGACCTGGTGTTCCACGGGGGGTCCGGCTCCAGCGAGCAGGAGATCTCTGATGCCGTCGACTACGGCGTGGTCAAGATGAACATCGACACCGACACCCAGTACGCATTCACGCGGGCGGTGGCCGACCACGTGTTCAGCAACTACGACGGAGTGCTGAAGATCGACGGTGAGGTCGGCAACAAGAAGGCGTACGACCCGCGGGCCTGGGGCAAGGCTGCCGAGGCCGCCATGGCAGCGCGGGTCGCCTCGGCGTGCCGTCACCTGCGCTCGGCCGGCACCTCGGTGACCGCTTGACCTTGGTGCGGTTTACCCGGGGACCCTGGTAAACCGCACCAACCATGGCTTGCGTCCCATGGGCAGTGACAACATGCCATGGGGAGTTGCCTGTTGCGGCGACTCTCCACAGCCTGGTGGGCTATCCACAGATGGTCAGAACCCCCTGGCGGCACCGGTCCCCGAGGGCCCACCGTCGAGGCATGGACGGACGAGTTGTCGCACTTGCCGAGCAGAACGGTGGCTACTTCAACCGCGCCGACGCGCTTGACTGCGGCTACAGCGACACCCAGCTGCGATCGGCAGTACGGGACAAGCACCTACGACATGTGCGACACGGCACCTACGCCTTGGCCGAGACGTACGACGAGCTGGGGCCCGAGCAGCGCCACCTCGTGCTCGCCCGGTCGGTCGTCGCGGGCATGCCGGGTCGGGTGGCGCTGAGCCACCGGTCCGGGTCGGTTGCGCACGGTCACGACCAGTGGGGCTGGGACATGTCGGTCGTGGACGTCACCCGGCTCGACAAGGGCGCCGGGCGACGCGAAGCTGGCGTGATCCATCACGAGGGCGTGGTCCCGGACGGCGACGTGGTCGACATCGCCGGCCTCCCGGTGCTCAGCGAGGAGCGCGTCACCGTCGAGTCGACCCTGGTACTGGACGGCGAGGCGGGCCTGTGCACGGTGGACTCCGCGCTGCGCGCCGGACGACTGAGCCGCGAGGACCTCGAGCGACGGTTGATGACGTACGAACGGTGGCGCGGGGCACTGCGCGCCAGGGTCACGATCCGCCGGGGCGACGGGCGTTCCGAGTCGGTGGGGGAGAGTCGCGGACGGCACATGTGCTGGCGCCACGCGGTCCCGGCTCCTGATCTGCAGGTCGAGATACGAGACG
>JACCXZ010000163.1 GCA_013696745.1 Nocardioidaceae bacterium
CCCCAGGCACCCAGCGGCTCGAGGGCTTTGTCGAGGGCCACGCCACGCGGGGTCAGCGAGTAGACCACCTTCGGAGGCACCTGCTCGTGCACCTCGCGATGGACGATCTCGTCGCGCTCCAGCTCACGCAGCTGCTGGATGAGTACCTTCTCGCTGATGCTGTCGAGCTCGCGGCGCAGTGCACCGAACCGTCTTGGCTCGACGCTCAGGGCCCAGAGGATCAAGGCCTTCCACTTGCCTCCGACAACGTCGACGGCGGCGTCGAGGCCACACAGGAAGACGGGACCGGGCATGGCGCTCCTTCGCAATACTTACCTCGCGGTGTGTACCTGACCATATAGTAGGTACTTGTCCATCTGGCAGCGCTCACGGAGCCTTGGTGGCATGACGCAGAGCCAGAGAGCATCGGTAGCCGTCCTCGGACTCGGGCCCATGGGTGCCGCCCTCGCACGAGCATGCCTCGATGCGGACGTCAGCACGACGGTGTGGAACCGGAGCCTTGCCCGCGCCGACGACATGGTGGGCCACGGGGCGACGGCCGCGAGTCAGGCCCAGGCAGCGATCGAGTCAGCCGACCTGGTCGTGGTGTGCCTACGTGACCACACGGTGGTCCGAGAGGTTCTCGGCGGCATCGAGGCGGCGGCGTACACCGGTCGGACGGTCCTGAACCTCTCCTCCTCGACACCGCACGAGGCGCGGCGTACGGCGAAATGGGCCACGGAGCGCGGGATCACCTACCTGACCGGCGCGATCATGGTGCCAACCCCGCTGATCGGCGACCCGTCGGCCCTCATCCTGTACAGCGGCGACCGGACGGTCTTCGAGCGGCACGTCGGGCGGCTGCGGATCCTGGCCGGCACGGCCGACCACCTCGGCGAAGACCCGGGCCTGGCGGCCCTGTACGACGTGGGCATGCTCGAGATCTTCTTCGCCGGCATGACCTCGTTCCTGCACGCCGCGGCGATGGTGACCGCCCAGGGGGTGGACGCTGCGACTTTCCTGCCCTACGCCCGGCAGATCGCCGCGCTCCTCCCGGACACGTTCCTGAGCCTGGCGCGAGACGTCGACGGCGGCAGCTACTCCGGCGACGAGGACCGGCTCGCCATGGAACTCACCGCGCTCGAGCACATCGCCCACACCAGCGACGAGGTCGGACTCGACAGCGCGCTTCCCCGGCTGATGCGGGACCTCGCCGGACGGGCCGTCGACGCCGGCCATGGTGACGACGGTTTCTCGCGGCTGGTCGAGACGCTTCGACAAGGCCAGCACAGATGAGGTCACGGGGTGGCGCCGTGACGCTAGGTTCATAGCGGGGCCACCCCGTGACCGATCGGGTGGGTGGGCCCGGCCAGGTCAGGGCTCCTTCTGGGCCTCGGCGGCCTCGCGACTGGCCCGCGCAGCGGCGTGCGCGGCCGCACTCGGATCGGCACCGTGCCGACGCCACCAGGCCTGACCGAGTTCAGGCAGCGTGTGGATGGGGTCGTAGTACTCGTACCTACGCTCCAACGCCTCGGCATCAGCCGCCTCGATGGAGGTGCGGTAGTTCTTCGTCCAGTACGACACGCCCCGTTCGGTGTCGTACTCGTGCAGCTGGTGCACCCAGCGCTTGCCAACGAACGGGACGTCGCACACGATGCGGGGTGTCGCGAAGCCCGGGAGATAGCCCATGATCGAGTGCTGGAGCTCCTGGGCCCGCGCCACCGACACCCGCCAGTGCTCGCTGAACGGGATCATGTCGCACATGTAGAAGTAGTAGGGCATGATCTGCGCGCCGTCGAGCAGCGCGAAGCACAGGTCGAGCAGTTGGCGGGAGTCGGCGTTCACCCCATCGAGGAGCACCCCCTGGTTGCGCACGTCGCGCACGCCGGCATCCAGCATCGCCCTCGTCGCCTGTGCCACCAGCGGTGTCACTGAGTTGGCGTGGTTCACGTGGGTGTGGATCGCCAGGGACACACCGCGGCGGCGGGCCAAGGTCCCGACCCGCTCCATGCCCTCGCGCACCGGGTCCGACAGCCAGTGCTGCGGCAGACCCGCGAGCGCCTTCGTGGCCAGACGGATGTCGCGGACGTTCTCCACGTCGAGCACCCGGCTGATGAAGTCCTCCAGCCGCGGCCACGGCATGTTGGCCACGTCGCCACCGGACACGACGACGTCGCGCACGCCGGGCGAGCGTCGCAGGTAGTCGACCATCGCATCGATACGGTCCACCGGCTTGAGGTCGAACTTCAGCTTGTCGATCACCGGCGTCGAGTTGCCCACCAGGTCCATCCGCGTGCAGTGCCCGCAGTACTGGGGGCAGGTCGGCAGCAGCTCGGCGAGCACCTTGGTCGGGTAGCGGTGGGTCAGGCCCTCGGCCACCCACATGTCGTGCTCGTGCAGCGAGTCCCGCGTCGAGTGCGGGTGGCTCGGCCAGTCGGTCCGGCGGTCGGAGAACACCGGCAGCATGTAGCGGCGCACCGGGTCGGCGTACAACGCGTCGGTGAACCCGGGATCGCTCGGCGGCAGGTGCGGCACCATCGTGTTCATCATCTGCGGCGGGATCAGCATCGACATGGTCGCGCGCTCGGCCTGGTCGCGGCCGAGGTCGGCGTAGAACGCCTCGGCCACGCCGGCACCGAGCAGCGCCTGCAGCTGCTTGATGTTCTTGACGCAGTGCGCCCGCTGCCACTGCACGGATCCCCACTGCTCTGAGGTCACGTCGGCCCAGCCGGGGAACCGGGTCCAGTCGGGCTCGACCAGTTCGACCCTGCGGTACGGATAGGGCTGCCCCAGCGCGCTCGTACCCGGCATCATCAAGGTCGCCTCAACTGTCATGGTTGATAGCGTACGAAAGACCCTCCCGTGGTATCAACTCGACACCGGATAATTTCCTGCTGATTTTCATTAATCGAAAGGACTTGCTGTGAGTGATCACGTCTCGGGCTCCTCACCTGTCGGACTGCACCGGGTGCTCGAACCGGTAGGCGTGCTCCCGCAGGCGGCGACCCGGTTGGACACCGACCCGAGGCTGCGCTCCGACGAGGTGCGCGTACGAGTGCGGCGCCTCAACCTGGACGCTGCGAGCTTCCGGCAGCTGTCCACCGCGCACGGCGATGACGGTGACGCGGTGCGCGCCGAGGTGCTCGCGATCGTCCGCGAGCGCGGCAAGATGCACAACCCGGTCACCGGGTCCGGCGGCATGCTGGTCGGAACCGTCGAGGAGGCCGGTCTGCAGTCGCCGCTCGGGCTGTCGGTCGGCGACCCGGTGGCCTCCTTGGTGTCGCTGACACTGACGCCCCTGGTGCTCGAGGACGCGCTGGTGGGCTGGGACGGTCGCAGCGAGCAGGTGCCCTGCGACGGCTACGCCATCCTGTTCGGGCGATCGATTGCCGCCCGGTTGCCCGAGGACCTGGGCCCGGAGCTCGCCCTGGCCGTCCTGGACGTGTGCGGTGCCCCGGCCCTGACGACCCGGGTGGTGGACTCCTATGCCGGTGCGGGCCGTGCCCCGGTGGTGGCCGTCATCGGCGCTGCCGGCAAGAGCGGGTCGTTGTCAGCCGCTGCCGCCCGGGAGGCGGGCGCAGCACGAGTGATCGCCGTGGCACCGGTGCAGCGTGAGGTGGAGATGCTGCGCGGCGTCGACGGCTTGGCCGACGCCGTGGTGCTGGCCGACGCCCGTGACCCGGTGGCGCTGTCCCAGGGGATACGCGACGCCGGCGGTCCAGCCGACGTCACGGTGGTCTGTGTCGACGTACCCGGCTGTGAGGGCGGGGCCATCCTGTCGACCGCACAACGGGGGACCGTCGTGTTCTTCTCCATGGCCACCTCGTTCAGCGCGGCCGCGCTGGGGGCCGAGGGGCTGGCCGCCGACGTGACCATGCTCGTGGGCAACGGTTACGTCCCCGGGCACGCCGAGCACGCACTGTCGTTGATCCGGACGAATCCGGGTGTGCGCGCCCTGTTCGAGCGACGGCTGACCCACCGATGAGGGCCGACGGGTGAAGATGGCCCGGTGACCCGAAGAACCCTCCTGCGCCGTGGCGTCGTCCACACCCCAGCGCACCCGCACGCCACCGCCCTTGCCACCGCGAACGGAGTGGTCTCCTGGGCCGGAGACGAGGCCGGTGCCGACTCGCTGGCAGCCGCTGCCGACGAGGTCATCGACCTGGACGGCGCCCTGGTCACCGCGGCGTTCGTGGACTCGCACGTGCACCTGGCCCAGACCGGCCTGGCCGCGACCAGCTTGAGCCTGCACGGGGTGCGCCACCGGGACGAGGCGATACGGGCACTGGCCGAGCATGCCGGCCGTCGCGGTGACGCCGTGCTGCTGGGGTTCGGCTGGGACGAGGCCGGCTGGCCCGACCCGGTGCCGCCGACCCGGTTCGAGCTCGACCGGGCCGGTGGCGGCCGACCGGTCTACCTCGCCCGTACCGACATGCACTCCGCCGTCGTGTCCTCTGCACTGGTCGAACGGTTCCCCACGATCGCCACGGCGGCGGGTTGGGACGTCGATGGGCGGGTGGAGCGAGACGCCCACCACCAGGCGCGGGTCGCTGCCGACACACTGGTGACCCGCGGCATGCGGGAGGATGCGATCCGCCGAGCGCTGCGTACAGCCGCGGAGCAGGGCATCGGCCTGGTGCACGAGATGGGGGCGCCGCACCTGTCTCAGCTCAGCGACTTCGCCTGCCTGGACCACATTGCCTCGAGCCAGGCGCTGCCGGACGTGGCCCGCTACTGGGGGGAGCTCGAAGCGTACGACGTCGCCCACGACATCGGTGCTCTCGGACTCGCAGGTGACCTGTGCGTCGACGGTGCGATCGGCTCGCGCACGTGCGCCCTGGAGCAGCCGTACGCCGACGCCCCCGACGCACGCGGACACCTCTACCTGGAACCCGAGCAACTGCACGAGCACCTGGTGGGGTGCACGCGGGCAGGCCTGCAGGCCGGCTTCCACGTCATCGGCGACCGGGCGCTGCGTCTGGTGGTCGAAGCGCTGGGCTCGGCTGCCGCCGAGGTGGGCAGGCCGGCGCTGTGCGCGGCACGCCACCGCTTGGAGCACGTCGAGATGCCCGACGCCGCCGCCCTGTCCGTGCTCGGCGACCTGGGCGTCGTGGCCAGTGTGCAGCCAGCCTTTGACGCCGCCTGGGGCGGGACCCGGGGCGTATACGCGCTCCGGCTCGGCGTCGAACGGGCACTCGGGATGAACCCGTTCGCCTCGATGCGCGCCGCCGGAGTGGTCCTGGCCCTGGGCTCGGACAGCCCGGTGACCCCGCTGGACGGCTGGGCCGGTGTGCGCGCGGCCAGTGCACACCGGACCGCCCCGCACAGCCTGACAACGCAGGAGGCATTCGAGGCCCACACCCGCGGCGGCTGGCAAGCGATCGGCCGCGATCACGGCGGTGTCCTGCGTGCCGGCTGCGCGGCGACGTACGCGGTCTGGGAGGTCGAGGACGACCTCGTCGACCGGTTTCCCGACCTGACTCTCAGCCGGGCCCTGCCTGCCTGCCGGAGGACAGTCGTGCGTGGTCGTGTCATCCATGACCGACAAGGGGGCATGGGCACGCCGCAGGACGATTGACAGTCAACGCGCCTGAGCGCCGGAGGATTGGTCTCTGGCTGTTAGCCTGACGGCATGTCTTCCCGTGCGCCTCAACTGGCGCTCGACGACCGTGCGGTCGAGCAGGCGCGCGATCTTGCCCGCCGAGCCGGAACCCCGATCGTCGAGCTGGCCACCGCTCACACCACGGTGGCGGTGGAGCGGGCAACGCTGCGCCTGGCTGGGCTCGGCGGAGCGGATCTCGAGGGCACCCCGTGGGTGAACGCGCTCGTGGATGCCGTGCGCGCCGACGTCGGCCTCGGGCACGGCGTCTGCCTCCCGGTGTGGGACGCATTGGTACGCGGTGAGGCTGCCGATCTCGACGAGCTGGCCACCAAGGCAGCAGTGGGGTCGGTGCGCTTCGGCGTACCAACCGGCCGCGCCGCGATCGACGCCCTGTCTGCCGCCCGCAAGCAGGTCGGCACCGGGATCGAGAAGCTCGACGTCCGCCGTCGTGAGCGGGAGCGGATGATCGCCACGGTGGGGGACGCCCCCTCGACTCCGTGGATCTACCTGATCGTGGCCAGCGGTGACATCTACGAGGACATTCCGCAGGCCCAGGCGGCCGCCAGGGCCGGGGCCGACGTCATCGCGGTGATCCGGTCCACCGGTCAGTCGCTGCTCGACTTCGTGCCTGAGGGCGCCACCCGCGAGGGCTTCGCCGGGACGTACGCCACCCAGGAAAACTTCCGGCTGATGCGGGCGGCGCTCGACGAGACGAGCCGCGAGCTCGGCAGGTACGTGCGGCTCACCAACTACGCGTCGGGTCTGTGCATGCCCGAGATCGCGGCGATGGCCGGCATGGAACGCCTGGACATGATGCTCAACGACTCGATGTACGGGACCCTCTTCCGCGACATCAACCCGGTCCGGACGTTCGCCGACCAGCGCTTCAGCCGTCAGATCCACGCCCGCGCCGGCATCATCATCAACACCGGCGAGGACAACTACCTGACGACCGCGGATGCGGTCGAGGCGGCGCACACGGTCACGGTCAGCCAGCTGCTCAACGAGTTCTTCGCGCGCGAGGCCGGCCTGGAGGACTGGCAGCTCGGCCTCGGGCACGCCTTCGAAATCAACCCCGACGTCCCGGACAGCTTCCGCATGGAGCTTGCCCACGCCCTGCTCGCCCGCCAGCTCTTCCCGGACGCACCGCTGAAGTGGATGCCCCCGACCCGTCACATGACAGGCGACGTCTTCCGCGGCTACCTGCTCGACGGGTTCTTCAACCTCGCCGGTGCGCTCACCGGTCAGGGGATCCTGCTCGTCGGCATGATGACCGAGGCGGTCGTCACACCGTGGATCTCCGACCGTGACCTGGCCCTGCAGAACGTCCGGTACGTGCTGAACGCCTGCGGCAACCTGCACGAGGACTTCGCACCGCGACCTGACGGCTTCATCAACCAGCGGGCACGCCATGTGCTCGCCGAGAGCATCGAGCTGCTCGAGCGGATCCTCGGTCACCAGGGTGGTCTGCTCGACGCGATAGCCGACGGCACCTTCGGCCTGATGAAGCGCCCCGCTGACGGGGGTCGCGGTCTCGAGGGTGTCGAGCGGCGCTCGGAGCACTACGTCAACCCCGCGATCGACCTGTTGGAGGCCGGCCGGTGAACGACGGGGACCAGGGTCGGCTCCTGCGGCCGTACGGGGACACGACCGGCGACGGCATGGTGCAGCTGTCGTTCACGTTGCCGATGCAGCACAGCAAGGTGGCCGAAGGGGCAGCGGCGCAGCTGGCGAAGAAGATGGGGATGGATCCGGCCATGGTCGTGCACGCCAGGCCGATAGGTACCGGCTTCACGTTCTTCGTCGTGTACGGACGGGTCAACCATCTCGTCGACGTCTCCGCAGTACGGGTGGTCGAACGTGACTACCCGTTGCTGTCCCCCCAGGAGGCCAACCTCGCCATCCGCAAGGGGCTGCGCCGTCGGCTGACCGTGGTGGGCGGCTGCATCGGCACCGATGCGCACACGGTGGGCATCGACGCGATCCTGAACATCAAGGGTTTCGCGGGGGACAAGGGGTTGGAGTACTACCGCGAGCTGCGGGTCGTCAACCTCGGCGCCCAGCTGTCGGTGCCGCAGCTGGTCCTGCGAGCGCGCAAGGACAAGGCGGACGCGGTCCTGGTGTCCCAGGTCGTCACCCAGCGCGACGCTCACATTCTCAACACCCTGGAGATGTCGGCGGCGTTCCGCGAGTCCTACCCGGCGGGCAGCCGACCGCTGCTCATCGTGGGCGGCCCTCGCTTCGACGAGTCGATGGCCGAGGAGCTCGGTGTGGATCGCGTCTTCTCTCGCGGCACCACGCCGGGCGAGGTCGCCAGCTACCTCGTCGACCAGCTCGTCACCCGCCGCAGCACCAGTCGGGCGGCACCAGCGTGAGCCGGTCCAGCCCTCGCCTGGGACTCGTTGTCACACACCGGCGATACGTGTCGTACCCGCACGCGCACTACGCGGGCGGGCTCGTCGACGGCGCGTACGTCCTGGCGCTGTTCGGTGACGTCGCCACCGAGGTCTGCATCCGGACCGACGGCGACGAAGGCTTGTTCGCGTCGTACGCCGACGTGCAGTTCGTCGCGGCGGTGCGGGCCGGTGACGTGGTGGAGGTCCGCGCCGAGGTGATCCGGGTGGGCAGCCGCAGCCGGGAGCTGGCACTGAGCGCACACGTCGTCTGCCGGGGTCGAGCCGGCCAGTCCGTCTCCGCCGCCGACGTACTCGACCAGCCCCTGCTGGTGACCACCGCCCGCGGAACCGTCGTCGTACCGGCCCGATAGCATCGCTACCCGGCGCGCCGTCCGTCGACACGCCGCGGGCACCCGAAAATGCGTGACCCGACTCTCGCTGGACGACATAGGCCCTGACCTGCGCAAATGGGCCATCGTCGCAGGTCAGAGGCCCGTTGACACGTCCGGTACTCCTCCGCGAGGGTCTTCCTCACCACCGTCTGAACCGACGGCCAGGGTCGGCGTCAAAGGTAGGCGCGTGCAGCAGGTCAGCGACCAGATCGTGCTGCGCGTGTCCTGCCGGGTCATGTCCCGAGCCGGCGGGGTGGCCGCGTGCAGGACCCACCACCTGCTAGACAACAGCCCATGTCTGGCAACCAGTGAGGCATGGGATGGTACGAAGGGTCCGCGGGTCCTGCACGGCTTCAGAAGCACGTCCACCCGCACGGATGAGCTCGGACCGGCGGGTAGCGTTCTGCTCATGGGTCACGTGTTCCGCCTGCTGCTCGCCGGCGCCTCCGGCGTCGGCGTCTGGACCGGGTTCCCCCCGCACGACCTGACTGCGCTGCTGCTGATCGGGCTCGCCGGCTTCGTCGCGTCCTTGCACGCAGCGACTCCGCGCAGCGGCGCCATGCTCGGTCTGGCGTTCGGGACAGGATTCATGCTCCCGCTGCTGCGCTGGCTCACCGTCCTGGGCAGTGACGCCTGGATCGCGCTGTCGCTGCTGTGTGCGCTGTTCTACGCGTTCGGAGGATGGGCGCTGGTGCTGGTGAGCCGACTGCGCTTGCGGCTGCTGTGGATGACAGCCGTCTGGGTGGGGATCGAGTACCTGCGCAGCGAGATCCCTTTCGGTGGCTTCCCGTGGGGGCGCCTGGCCTTCGCGACGGCTGAGACGCCGTTGGTGTCCCTCACCCGCTGGGTCGGTGTGCCCCTCACCAGTGGCCTGGTGTTCCTCGCCTGCGCCGCCGTCGGTTCAGCGGCCGCAGCACTCGTCTTGGGGTCCGGCACCGACCGGGCCCTCGGAGCGACCGGCCGCCGGCTCGCCGTCGGTGTGGCGGTCCCGACCATCGTGCTGACCACGTCCATCCTGCTGCCAGTCGGTCTGGCCGATCCGGGGCACACGGTCACGGTGGCCGTGGTGCAGGGGGACGTGCCGGGGACCGGGGCGGACAGCCTCGGCGAGCGCAACGTCGTGACCGCCAACCACGCCGAGGCCACGGTCGAGCACGCCGCTCGGGTGCAGGCGGGTGACGAGCCCGCGCCCGAGGTCGTGCTCTGGCCAGAGAACTCGACCGACATCGACCCGTTCGCCCATCCCCGCATCTACGACCAGATCGACGACGCCGTCGCGACCATCGCAGTTCCCACCCTGGTCGGTGTCATCCTCGACGGCCCCGGTGAGCGCGAGGCCCGCAACGTCGGTCTGGTGTGGGAGCCAAGATCCGGACCCACGGAGGACCGCTACGTCAAGCGGCACCTGGTGCCGTTCGGTGAGTACATCCCGCTGCGCGACCAGATCGCCCCGTTCGTCGCCCGCCTCGACCAGATCCCGCGGGACATGGTCCCTGGCGAGGACGCCGGGGTGCTCGCCCTCGGTCCGGTCCGGGTCGGCACCATGATGTGCTTCGACGTCGCCTACGACGAAACGATCGCGGACAATGTGCGCAGCGGCGCCGAACTGCTGGTCGTGCAGACCAACAACGCGACGTACCACGGCAGCGACCAGCCCGAGCAACAGTGGGGCATCGAGCAGGTACGTGCCGTGGAGAGCGGACGGGACCTTGCGGTCGCCTCGGTCAACGGCATCAGCGGCTTCATCAACGCCGATGGCAGCGTCGCGCAACGCACCACGAGTCGCGACCGCCAGGTCCTCAGCCAGCCGATGACGACCGCCACCGGTGTGACGCCCGGCGTACGCCTGGGGGCGTGGATCGAACGCGGGCTGTCACTCGTGGCCGTGGGCGCACTCGTCCTCGCGCTGCTCCGACGTCGCCGCGATCGCCGACCGGACGCCGGCAGCGACCAGGGCACCCCGCAGCCGATCCTGGGGCAGCCCGCCGGCGCGCCTCGGTGACCGGCCGCACCCTGGTCGTGGTACCGACCTACGACGAGCGCGGCAATCTGGAGCCCCTGCTGTCACGTATCCACACCAGCGTCGCGTACGCCGACGTGCTCGTCGTCGATGACAACTCCCCGGACGGCACCGGGCTGCTGGCGCTGAGGCTGGCCGCTGACCGGACGTGGCTGCACGTGCTTCCCCGACCGGGCAAGCAGGGCCTCGGGGTCGCTTACCGCGCGGGGTACGCCTGGGGCCTGGCGCGTGGCTACGAGGTGTTCGTGCAGCTGGATGCGGATCTATCCCACCTACCCGAGCAGATCCCGGACCTGCTCGAGGCCCTGGACGCCGACGGGGGAGCCGACCTGGTGATCGGCACCCGGTGGATGCCCGGCGGGCAGGTCGAGAACTGGCCACGACACCGCAAGTGGCTTTCCCGGGGCGGCAACCGCTACACCCGCACCTTGTTGGGCCTGCCGTTGCGCGACGCCACCGGTGGCTTTCGGGTGTTCCGGCGCCCGACCCTGGAGGTGCTCGACCTGCACGAGGTCGCCTCGGCGGGGTACTGCTTCCAGGTCGACCTGGCGCGGCGGGCGGTTGCCGCCGGCTGCGGTGTCCGGGAGGTGCCGATCCGGTTCGTCGAGCGGACCCGGGGCCAGTCCAAGATGAACGGCGCCGTCGTGCGGGAGTCGCTGTGGCGGATCAGCGCCTGGGGTGTGAGGTATCAGGTGCTGCGGCTGCGCGACGTACTCTGGAGGCACCCCGATGGACGGAGCCGCTGATGCGACGAGCATGGATCCTCATCGTTTTGCTGCTGGTGCCGATCATCGAGATCGCGGTCGTGGTCAGGGTCGGTCAGCAGGTCGGCGCACTGCTGACGATCGGTCTGCTGCTCCTCATCACGGGGCTCGGGATCTGGTTGGTCAAGCGTGAGGGCGCACGGGCATGGCGCGCGCTGCGCGAGGCCTCGTCCACCGGGGGGTTGCCGGCCACCGAGCTGACCGATGCCGCACTGATCCTGATCGGCGGCACGCTCCTGCTGACGCCGGGCTTCGTCACCGACGTCGTCGGACTCTTCTTCGTGCTGCCCTTCACCCGTCCGCTCGCGCGCAGCCTGGTGCAGACCCTGATCGGACGACAGGTCATGCTCCTGGAGATGGCGCGCTCACAGCGCAGCGGAACGGGCGGCCACCCCGGTGCAGGGGGACCGGCCGGTTCGGCTGGTCAGGGACCTCAGGTCGTGCGCGGCGAGGTCATCGAGGAGTGAGTCTGTGCTCAGGCCGTCTTCTTGCGAGACCTGGTCGGCTTGTGCAGGTGCGCGGGGCCGATCTCGCCACCACGCAGCAACTGCAGTCGTTCGGAGAGTATCTCCTCGAGCTCGTCGACCGAGCGGCGCTCGAGCAGCATGTCCCAGTGCGTGCGGGCCGGCTTCTCCTTCTTGGCCTCGGGCTCGAAGCCACCCACCCGGCGCCCGATCTCGGCCGTGTTGGGGCTTTCCCACTCGGCTGGGATCTCGGCCTCGACGGACATGGTCACCTGGAACTCGTGACCTGAGTCTGTGACGTAAGTCACCTGCTGGCGGGGCGCCATCTCCACGCCGCGCTCGTCCTCGAAGCTCTGTGTGCCCAGACGGGCACCTCGCAGTACTCGTTCAGCCATGGCCCCTCCCGAGGTTCGGGTCGTGTGACGACGAGGGCAGACTTCGCCCGCTCAGTCACTCCAACGTAGACCGTGGGCCTGACATTCCCCTGAGAAATCCGACCCGGACAAACCCGACGCGGTCGATCGCTCCCGACACGTACTGTCAGCTGGGCTGGGTCGAGTCAGGTGGCCGGGCCGCGTCTCGCACGCCCCGCACCGTGTCCACCCGGGAGAGCAGGACCAGTCCGAGGACGAAGAACACGATCAGCGCGAAGATAGCCGGTCGGTACGAGCCGGTCCACTGCTGCACCAGCCCGAACAGCAGGGTGCCCAGCCAGCTCGTCCCCCGCTCGCAGGCCTGGTACAGACTGAAGTACTCTGCCTCCCGACCGGCCGGGATGAGCCGGCTGAACAGTGACCGGCTGAGCGCCTGCGTCCCTCCGAGCACGATCCCGATGGCGACGGCGAGCGTCAGGAAGGGCACGACCTGGCCGGCGGGCAGGAAGTAGCCGGTGGTCACCACGGCCATCCAGATGACGAGCCCACCCATGATCGTGGATTTGCTGCCGAAGCGCCCGGCCAGCCGGCCGAAGAGCAGGGCCCCGCCGAAGGCCACGAACTGCACCAGCAGGATGGTCGCGATCAGCACCGGTGTGTCGAAGCCCAGCTCGCGCTCCCCGTAGACCGAGGCCGCTGCGATGACGGTCTGGATTCCGTCGTTGTAGAACAGGTACGCCAGCAGGAACGTGACCGTCATCGGGAAGCGACGCATCTCCTGCAAGGTGGCCCACAGCTGGCCGAAGCTCTGCTTGACCAGGCCGCCGCGCTCCTCGAGCACGCCGACCGGCTCCCGGTTCCTGATGCCCAGGTACGGAATGAGTGTGAAAGCCGCCCACCACAGCGCGGCGCTGAGCAGACAGATCCGCACCGCCATCGTGGTGGACAACCCCAGTGCCTCGTCGAAGGTCACCACGGCCAGGTTGACCGCAAGCAGCAACCCACCGCCGAGGTAGCCGAGCGCCCATCCCCGCGAGGAGACGGCGTCGCGCTCCTCCGGCGTCGAGATCTCGCACAGGATCGCGTCGTAGACCACCAGGCTGGCCCCGAGGCAGACGTTGGCCACCAGGATGAGCGCCGCCCCCAGCTGCCAGTTGGACCCCGTGACCAGGAACATCGCGGCTGCGGCGAGGCTGCCCAGCCAGGCGAACCCGGCCAACAGGTTCTTCTTGGCCGCGGAACGGTCCGCAACGGCGCCGACCACCGGCAGCACCAGTGCGGACAGCACGGTGGCCAGCGTGGCGACGTAGAAGACCAGGGAGCCAGGTGAGACCGCCAGACCCAGGATGTTCAGCTCGGTGTCGCAGGAGCGGTCGACGGTTCCGGCGTACCCGCAGGCAGCGTTCTCCGCCACCGAGGTCAGATACGGAGCGAAGAGCACCGTGGCGACGGTCGTGACGTACGCAGAGTTCGCCCAGTCGTAGAAGTACCAGGACCGTTGCTCGCGCCGTCGTTGCTCATCGGTCATCCCGAGCCGGCGTTGCTCCTGGATGCTCACGTCGGGCACTCGGTCCAGGCGCCGCGCTCGAGCAGGACGTCCTTCAGCAGGTCGATCCGGTCGGCGATCAGCCCGTCGACGCCGCGGTCCAGGAGCAGGCGCATCTCCTCCGGGTCTGCGATGGTCCACACGTGCACCTGCAGACCGATCTCGTGGCAGTGCTCGATGAAGGAGTCCGAGGCCACGGTGATCGGGCCGACCCGATGCGGCACCTGAACGCAGGCGGCGCCACACCGCACCACCAGCCGACGTGCCGCTGCCAGCGGCACCGCACGCAGCACGGCGATCTCCGCCGAGCCCATCGAGGTGGCCAGCCGGTGACCGAGCAGCCGACGCAGCCGCAGCACGCGCCGCGAGCTGAACGCCGCCAAGCAGACCCGGTCCAGCGTGCCGGTGGCATGCACCAGCGCAACGACGGCCTCCACAGCGGCATCGGTCTTCACATCGATGTTGATCCGTGCCGTCGGGAACTCCTCGAACAGCTGTGCCAGCGTCGGGATGGGTTCGGTGCCGCCGATGCGGGCGCGGCCCACCTCGGCAGCACCGAGCTCGACGACCATGCCGCGACGATCGGTGACCCGGTCCAGCCGGTCGTCGTGGAAGGCGAAGAGCACGCCGTCACGGGAGACATGCACGTCGGTCTCGAGGTAGCGGTACCCCAGTCGCGCAGCTGTCCGAAAGGCCCTCAGCGTGTTCTCCAGGCCGATGTTCGCCGGCGTGGTCGCGCCTCCCCGGTGCGCCATCGCGATGGGCCTGGCATGGTCCAGGAAGGCATGCACGGGGGGGATCGGCACGCGGTCAGTATGGAGGGTGTCCCCGGGAGCTGTCAGTCGTGGGACCGGCGCGCCGCCACGGCCGCGGACGGTTCACGGTCACGAGGGGATACGGTGACGGGGTGACGACCAAGACGTGCCCCCAGTGCAACGGATCGATGAACGACGAGCGCCGCGGCGGCGTTCCGGTGAGCCAGTGCGAGAGCTGCCACGGGATCTTCCTCGCCCGCGTCCACCTGGCGGACCTGGTCGAGGGCGAGACCGAGTGGCATGCCCGCCGCAAGGGTCAACACACCCAGCCGTTGCCACGGATCACGCGAGACATGGCCGCGCCGCCCGCGCCGTCACCGGGCAAGGTCAGCCGGTCCTACCTCGACACCTTGTTCGACTGAGAGCGTCCGCCATCCGTCGAACCACCTCACTCGCCGCCGGCCGAGTCAGATAGCCGCCGGCAAGACATCCTGAGGGGCTCGTCCCTCACTCCTCAGATGTCGCGGAACGTCTCGATCTGGGCTCCGAGCGTGTTCAGCCGCTCGGCGAGGTCCTCGTACCCCCGGTGGATGACGTAGACGCTGCGCAGGACCGACGTGCCCTTTGCGGCAAGCATCGCCAACAGGATGACCACGGCCGGCCGAAGCGCGGGCGGACAGATGAGCTCCGTGCCGCGCCAGCGCGTCGGGCCCTCGATCAGCACCCGGTGCGGATCCAGCAGTTTGACCTGCGCACCGAGCTTGTTGAGCTCGGTGAGGTAGATCGCACGGTTCTCGTACACCCAGTCGTGCAGCATCGTCTGCCCGTTCGCGGTCGCAGCGATGACCGCGAAGAACGGCAGGTTGTCGATGTTGAGGCCGGGGAACGGCATCGGGTGGATCTTGTCGATGGGCGAGTTCAAGGTGGAGGAGTGCGTGGTGATGTCGACCAGCCGGGTGTGACCGTTAGCGGCCAGGTACTCCGCCGTCCGGTCGTACTGGAACCCCATCTCCTCCAGCAACGCCAGCTCGATCTCCATGAACTCGATCGGCACCCGGCGCACGGTGATCTCGGACTCGGTGACGATGGCGGCGGCCACCAGGCTCATCGCCTCGATCGGGTCCTCGCTCGGCGCGTACGTCACGTCGACGTCGATGTGCGGCCTGCCGTGCACGGTGAGCGTGGTGGAGCCGATGCCGTCGATCTTGACCCCGAGCTCGTCGAGGTAGAAGCAGAGATCCTGAACCATGTAGTTCGGGCTGGCGTTGCGGATGACGGTCTGACCGTCGTAGCGCGCCGCTGCCATCAGGGCGTTCTCGGTCACGGTATCCCCCCGCTCGGTCAGCACGATGGCGCGGGTGAGACGCGCCGACCGATCGACCTCGACGTGGTAGCTGCCCTCGGTGGCCTTGACCTCGAGACCGAAGTGGCGCAGCGCGGTCATGTGCGGCTCGACCGTTCGCGTGCCGAGGTCGCAACCGCCGGCGTACGGGAGGCAGAAGGTGTCCTGACGGTGCATCAACGGGCCGAGGAACATGATCACGCTGCGCGTGCGCCGAGCCGCCTCCTCGTCCATCTCCTCGAGATTGAGGTCGGCCGGCGGCACGATCTCCAGGTCGCCGTCGTCGTTGAGCCACCGGGTCTTGACCCCGATCGAGTTGAGCACCTCGAGCAGTCGGTTCACCTCCTCGATGCGGGCCACCCTGCGCAGCGTCGTACGCCCGGAGTTCAGCAGTGACGCGCACAGTAGTGCGACCCCGGCGTTCTTGCTGGACTTCACGTCGATGGCACCGGACAGGCGGGTGCCGCCCACGACACGAAGGTGCATGGGACCGGGGGCGGCACCGAGCGAGACGATCTCGGAGTCCAGCGCCTCCCCGATCCTGGCCAGCATCTCCAGGCTGAGGTTCTGGTGGCCGCGCTCGATCCGGTTGACGGCTGACTGGCTGCTGCCGAGTACGTCCGCGAGCTCGTGCTGTGTCCAGCCCCGGTGCTTGCGGGCGTCCCTGATCAGATTGCCGATGCGGCTCAAGTAGTCCTCACTCATGGGTCACAATCGTATCTCATATCTGAGATACACAGATGGAGCGCACGCTGTCGATGACTCTCGGGCGCACCGCGCCGCGTCCCGGTTGCATCCCTCGTCCTAGGGTGGATCCATGCCACAGATGACCTACCGCCCGCTGGGACAGTCCGGCCTGATCGTCAGCACCGTGGGACTGGGCTGCAACGCCTTCGGCACCCGGGCCGACGTCAACGAGACCCGAGCCATTGCGCACGCGGCCATCGACGCCGGGATCACCCTGTTCGACACCGCGGACGTCTACGGGTCAGAACCCGGGGGCAGCGAGACCCTGATGGGTCAGGTGCTCGGCGAGCACCGGGACGACATCGTCCTGGCCACCAAGTTCGGTATGGACATGCAGGGCGCCAATGGCGTCGACCACGGCGTCCGCGGATCGCGTCGCTACGTGCGACGGGCCGTCGAGGCGTCGTTGCGCCGGCTCCAGACCGATCACATCGACCTCTACCAGCTGCACCAGCCCGACCCGGTGACCCCGATCGAGGAGACGCTGACCGCACTGCAGGAGCTCGTCACCGAGGGCAAGGTCCGTTACATCGGCTCCTCGAACCTCACCGGTTGGCAGGTGGTCGACGCCGAGTGGACGGCCCGTGCCAGCGGTACCGAACGCTTCATCAGCGCCCAGAACAAGTACTCGTTGTACGACCGCTCGGCCGAGGACCAGCTGCTGCCCGCCTGCGAGCACGTCGGGGTCGACATCCTGCCGTTCTTCCCGTTGGAGTACGGGTTGCTCACCGGCAAGTACAAGCGTGACCAGGCTGCACCGCAGGGGAGCCGGCTCAGCGCGCAGGCGCATCGGCTCGACCAGGCCGACTTCGATCGCATCGAGCGGTTCGAGGCGTACGCCGCCGAGCGCAGTCTCAGTCCGCTGCAGGTCGCCATCGCGGGGCTGGCGGCGCAGCCCGCCGTGGCCTCGGTGATCGCCGGCGCGAGCAAGGCCGAGCAGGTCGTGGCCAACGCCGCCGCCGGGGAGTGGGAGCCGACACCGGAGGATCTCGTCGCCCTCGACCAGGTCACGGCACCGTAGGTCGGGACCTGGACAGCGCGTACATGACCTGTGGCTCGCCGAACTCGACGAAGCGATCGAGCTCGGTCCAGCCGGTGCTCTCGAGCAGTCGGCGACTCGGTACGTTCGCTGCCTGGGTCACAGCAACCAATTGTGCGAGCGTCGGGCGGGTCGCGAACACCCAGTCGGTGACCCTCGGCAGTGCCGCGCCGGCGTACCCGCGCCCCTGGTGCTCGGGCAGCACGACGTACGACACCTCCAGGTCAGTGACGCGCGGCCGCACCGTCACGAAGCCGATGCACTGTCCGTCAACCTCGAGGGCGAACCCGCCGGGGCCGTACATGCCGCCGCGCTGTGCGTCCGCGCGGGCAGGGTCACCAGGACCACCGAGGTAGGTGCGCAGCTGCGGGTCGACGATCCAGCGGCGCAGCACCGGCCAGTCCGGCTCGTCGGCCGCACGGATCCGCACCGGACCGGCGACCGGGATGGAAGGCGTCAGCCACGGGTAGATCCACCCGTCCGGCGCGCGTGTCATCGGTGCCGTGTCGATGACGGCATCGAGGTCCAGCGGCCCGTAGACGTGCGGGTAGGGTCGCGCCGCGCTCGGTACCTCGTCGAGCTGCCAACGGCTCGTCAGCCGGTCGGGGTCAATCACCAGCATCAGCAGCGGGTCGCTCACCTGCGCGTAGACGACCTCCAGCATCTCGTCGACCTGGTCGTGCCCGGCGCTGCAGTGGATGTAGCCCTGCTCGGCCAATGAGCGCCGAAACGTCGAGCGGGGGGGTACGTGCCTGCGGCACGCGCCTGGGACCAGTCGGACTCGGTGGTGACGTGGAAGAGGAACACCTGGACGACCCTAGTCACCGCGCATGGTTGGATTCCGCGCATGACTGCGCCGACGACCGGATCGATCGCCGAGCTCGTTGCCGGCCTGCCTAAGACCGACCTTCACGTCCATCTGGTCGGCGCCGCCTCCGCCGACACGGTCCTCGGCCTGGCCCGCCGGCACCCGGACGCGGGCGTACCCACCGACCGTGTGGCGCTGGCGGCGTACTACGCGTTCACCGACTTCGCGCATTTCATTGACATCTACGTCAGCGTGAACTCGTTGGTGCGGACGCCGGAGGACGTCGAGGCGCTGGTGGTGGGTGCCGCCGGCGATATGGGCAGGCAGAACGTCCGGTACGCCGAGCTGACGGTGACCCCGGACAGCCACCTGCTGATGGGCATCGCGCCGGAGGCGGTGGCCGAGGCGCTGACCTCAGGGCGCGCGCGTGCCCTCGACGAGCACGGCGTCGAGCTGGCCTGGGTGTTCGACATTCCCGGCGAGCTCGGCCTGGTGTCCGGAGAGCGGACCATCGACTGGGTCGAGGCGCACGCCCCCGAAGGCACCGCAGCGTTCGGCCTCGGTGGCCCGGAGGTCGGTGTCCCGCGACCGCAGTTCGCCGAGGTCTTCGCCCGATCCCGTGCGATGGGGCTGCACAGCGTGCCGCACGCGGGCGAGACCACCGGCCCGGAGACGGTGTGGGACGCCCTGCGCCTGCTCGGCGCCGAGCGGATCGGGCACGGCATCACCTCGGTGCAGGACTCTGGCCTGCTCGGGCACCTCGCCGCGGAGCAGATCACCCTCGAGGTGTGCCCGGTGTCGAACGTGCGCACCCGTGCGGTGGCCGACCTGGCCGCGCACCCGCTGCCGACGCTGCTCGACGCCGGTGTCATGGTGACGCTGGGCAGCGACGATCCCGGGATGTTCGCCACCACGCTGAACGAGCAGTACGTCCTCGCGCACGACGTGCTCGGCGTGACCGTGCCGGCGCTGGTCGAGATCGCCCGGACCGGCGTGCGGGCGTCGTACGCAGGCGACGAAGTCAAGTCGCGGCTGCTCGCCGAGATCGACGCATACGCGGCGACGCGGACGTGAGCACCGAGTCGGTCGAGGAGCTCATCGACCTACGACTGGTGAACAGTGACGCCGCTCTGTCGCCGCGTCCCCGGTACTGCCGATGCCACTCGCCTGGTGGTGGTACGCGACACCGAAGGTCGCGTCCTGCTCGTGCACGACGCGTGGAAGGGCTACCTGGAGCTGCCCGGCGGGGTCGTCGAAGCTGGTGAGTCGTTTCATCAGGCCGCCACGCGTGAGCTTGCGGAGGAAACCGGTCTGCGAGTCGGGCAGCATGTCAGCGAGCTACAGGCAGCCGCGGTCGCCTGGTTCCGACTAGGCGCGGAACGGCGCGACGAGCTGGCCTCGGTGCATGCCTGCCGGCTGATCGGTGCGATGCCGAGCTTCTCGCGGACCGACGAGGTCGACCACGTGCTGTGGTGGGACCCGACCTCCGAGCACCGGGTCGTCAGTCGCTGGACCTGGAGATCGTGCGGCTGCTGGGTGAGGCACCCGGGAGCTAGGCGGGGGTGCCCGGAAGCCCGGAGCCGCGCTACCGGCTCGAGGTTGCTCGGCCAGCCGTACGGCTTATCGCTGACGGACTTCCGGAGGCAGTCGCGGCGGCGGTTGTCGGGTTCGTCACCGGTGACCTCTTGCGCGAGCCTCACCGGGTTGGAAAGCCCTTGCAGCGTCAGCTTGCTGGTCGGTGGACGGCCCGCCGGGGCAGTACCGAGTGTTGTACTCGATCAACGACCGAGCCGGCGTAGTTGCGGTGCTCGCCGCTGAACACCGCCGCGATGTGTATCGGAGGCGCTGACTCGGCTCGACCTGGAGGGTCTGATCGAGGTTTGCACGCCCCGGCGTTGGGCTCAATGAACGGAGCTTCCGCCGTCGACGAAGATCGCCTGCCCAGTGACGTAAGCCGATGCGCGGCTCGCCAGGAATACCGCTGCGCCCGCGAAATCCTCGGCCAGCCCGTTGCGGCCCACCATCGTGCGCGCAGCCAGCGCCGCCACCTCCTCGGGGTCAGACGACAGCCGCGCGTTGAGCGGGGTCATCACGAACCCCGGCACGAGCGTGTTACAGGTGACGCCATACGGCGACCATGCCTCGGCCTGTGAACGAGCCAGCGACTCCAACGCCCCCTTGGAGACGCCGTAGGCGCCGCTCTGCACGAACGCCCGATGCGCCTGCTGGGAGGTGACGTGGATGATCCGCCCGTAGCCCCGTTCGGCCATGCCTGGCCCGAATCGC
>JACCXZ010000192.1 GCA_013696745.1 Nocardioidaceae bacterium
TAGACGTGGTCGGCACCGACCACCACCACGATGTCCGGCCGCTCGTCGCGGAACAGGTTGAGGCTCTGGTAGATCGCATCCGCGCTGCCGAGGTACCAGCGCTTGCCCAGTCGCTGCTGGGCCGGCACCGGAGCGACGTAGTTGCCGAGCAGGGTGGACATGCGCCACGTCGTGGTCACGTGCTTGTCCAGGCTGTGCGACTTGTACTGGGTGAGCACAACGATCTTGAGGAAGCCGGAGTTCGCGACGTTGGACAGTGCGAAGTCGATGAGCCGGTAGTTCCCCCCGTATGGCACCGCCGGCTTGGCCCGGTCCGCGGTCAACGGCATGAGACGCTTGCCCTCCCCACCTGCGAGCACGATCGCCAGGACCCGTGGACTGCGTGTGACGCGCGACATGCCGCGACCCTAGAGCCTGGCGGCCCGTTGCGCGACGGCCGAAGGAGTGCGCGAATGAGAGTCGACGTCCTGAGCCGGGAGTACCCGCCGGAGGTGTACGGCGGAGCCGGCGTCCACGTCGCGGAGCTGGTCCGTGCGTTGCGTGCGCGTGGTGACGTGGACACCCGGGTCCGCTGCTTCGGATCACCGCGCGACGACGCCGACGCCCGTGCCTACCCGACCCCGCGTGAGCTGGCCGAGGCGAACCCGGCGCTGCAGGCGCTGGCGACGGACCTGGCGATGGCACAGGCATGCGCAGGAGCCGACCTCGTTCACTCGCACACCTGGTACGCCGCCATGGCCGGTCACTGTGCCGCGCTGCTGCACGGGGTTCCGCACGTGATGACCGCGCACTCGCTGGAACCGCTGCGACCGTGGAAGGCCACCCAGCTCGGCGGTGGCTACGCGCTGTCCTCCTGGGCCGAACGGACCGCCATCGAGGCCGCCGACGCCGTGATTGCGGTGAGCTCGTCGATGCGCACCGACATGCTGCGTGCCTACCCGGCCGTCGACCCGGCCAGGGTGAGGGTGGTCTACAACGGGATCGACACCCGTGACTGGCAACCGCGGCGGGACCCTGACCGGGTACGCCGGCTGGGGGTCGACCCGGACCGCCCGAGCGTGCTGTTCGTCGGTCGGGTCACCCTGCAGAAGGGCCTCCCCTACCTGCTCCGCGCTGCGAGCTCGCTGCCTGCCGGTGTCCAGCTCGTGGTGTGCGCCGGGGCGCCGGACACCGCGGAGATCGCCGCTGAGGTGGAGCAACTGGTAGCCGGCCTGCGCGCCAGTCGCGACGATGTGGTGCTGATTGAGAAGATGCTGCCGCGCGTCGACGTGGTGGCTCTGCTGAGTGCGGCGACCGTGTTCGCCTGCCCGTCGATCTACGAGCCGTTGGGGATCGTCAACCTCGAGGCCATGGCGTGCGAGACGGCGGTGGTCGCGACCGCGACCGGAGGGATCCCCGAGGTGGTCATCGACGGGCACACCGGACGGCTGGTCCCGATCGAACAGGTGGACGACGGGTCGGGTCGGCCCCTGGACCCCGAACGCTTCGTCGCCGACCTCGCCGCCACACTCGTCGAGGCGGTGAGCGACGTCGAGCGCACGGCCGCCATGGGCCGTGCCGGGCGGGTGCGTGCGATCGACGCGTTCAGCTGGGCCACCATCGCGCAGGCCACCCGCGACCTGTACGCCACCCTCGCCCGTCCGTGAGTTCGGGGCCGACCGTCCGTGAGTTTGCGTCCTTGGCCGTGAGCTGGATGCAAAAGTTCTGCATCTTGTCGCCGGCACGATAGTTCCATGGTCGACCCATCCGGGGAAGCCGCGGACCCGAATGACCCACATGAGCAGAACGAAGGCAACGACGCGGCTGCAGGCCGCCGGCGCGGGTGTTCTCGCCGCCGGTGCGGGCCTCGCGGGGGCCAGTGGCTTCTCGGCCCTGCTCAACGGCGTTCCCAGCCCGGTGATCTCGGTGAGCAACCGTGTCGTGGACTGGGCGCCGGTCTGGCTGATCGAGTTCGGCAAGAACAACTTTGGCCTGGCCGACAAGCCGATCCTCATCGGCACCGTCGCCATCGTGGTCGTCGTCCTGGCGGCGACTGCTGGTCTGGTGGGCCTCAAGCGCCCGACGCTGGCCCTGGGGATCACCGCCATCCTCGGTCTGGCCGCCCTCGCCGCCGCGGCCACCGACCGTACGGCCACCGCTAGCCCCTTCCTCGTCATCCTGCCCTCGATGCTGGCCCTTGCGGTCAGCTTGAGCACGCTGGCCTGGCTGCTCGCGGCGCTGGCCCGCCGCAGGGAAGACCAGGGGGATCGCTGGTTGCGCCCGCATCCCGGCGACGACCTGCACTCCAACTTCGACCGTCGGCGTTTCCTGGTGGCCGCGATGGCCACCGGTGCCGTCGCTGCCGCCGGTGGTGTCGTGACTCGTGTCTTCGGCGACGCCGCCGCCGCGGGCAGCCGCACCGAGTTCGCCTCGAACCTGACAACGCTGATCCCCGCAGAAAAGGCTCCACCGATCCCGAACGGCACGGACCTGGGCGTCCGCGGAGTCACGCCCTACATCACCCGCAACGGGGACTTCTACCGGATCGACACCGCGCTGACGGTGCCGGACGTGCCGGCCGACACCTGGACGCTACGCATCCACGGCGATGTCGAGGAGGAGCTCGAGCTGAGTTTCGAGGACCTGCTGGGCATGCGACTGGTCGAGCGCCGGATCACGATGACCTGCGTCTCCAACGAAGTGGGCGGCGAACTGATCGGGACCGCCACCTGGATCGGCGTCCCCATGGCCGACATCCTTGACCTGGTCGGCATCCGCGGCGGCGCCGACGGCGTGCTCGCGACATCGGACGACGGTTGGACCTGCGCCACCCGCGTGAGCGACTTCTACGACCGGCAAGCGCTGCTGGCGGTGGCCATGAACGGAGAGCCACTCCCCCTGGAGCACGGCTTCCCGGTCCGCGTGGTCGTACCCGGGCTCTACGGCATGGTCGGGTCGACCAAGTGGGTCCGCGGGATGGAGATCGGACGTTTCGCCGACTTCGAGCCCTACTGGACCCAGCGTGGCTGGGACGCCGAGGCGCCCATCAAGACCCAGTCGCGGATCGACACCCCCACCGGCTTCCAGGAGCTCACACCGGCCGACGACGGCTCGGTGACCCTGGGCGGCGTCGCCTGGGCGCAGACGACCGGCATCGCGAAGGTCGAGGTCCAGATCGACCGTGGCGACTGGCTCGAGGCCGACCTGGGCACCGAGGACTCCGTCGACACCTGGCGGATGTGGAAGCACACATGGGCCGACCCGACGCCGGGAAGCCACACCATCACCGTCCGCGCGACCGACAAGGGCGGCGACACACAGACATCCGATTCGGCGAGGCCACTCCCGAACGGCGCCACCGGGTGGCACACCATCACCTTCTCGGTGGCATGACACCGGACACCAGTCCTCATATGAAAGGGAACACCATGCGCACGATGACCATTCGCAAGAGCATCGCCGTCGGTGCCGTTGCCTCGCTGGCGATGTTCACCGCGGCCTGCGGCACCGACGACGACGTCGAGGCCGCCACCAACGGCACCGACGACACTTCTGCGGAGGATGCCACCGAGCAGGAGCCCGCCGAGGAAGAAAACGAGGGCGACGCCGGCGGCGACATGGATGACGTCACCGCCACCCTGGCCGGACCGGGCTGCGAGGGTTACGCCGAGGCGAACGCCGAGGGCCCCGCCTCCGTGCAGGGCATGGCGCAGGAGTCGGTCTCCGGCGCTGCGAGCGGCAACCCGCTGCTGACCACCCTGGTCTCCACCGTGACCGGCGAGTTCAATCCCGAGGTCAACCTCGCGGGCACGCTCGACGACCAGGAGGCGATCACCGTCTTCGCACCCGTGGACGAGGCCTTCGGCAAGCTGCCGGAGGACGCGGTCGCCGACCTGCAGAAGCCGGCCAACGAGGAGACGCTGACCACGGTGCTCACGTACCACGTGCTGCCCGAGCGGATCGAGCCGCAGGACCTCTCTGGGTCGTACCCGACGCTCGCCGGTCCGGAGCTGATGGTCAAGGGTCAGCCGGACAACCTGACGATCAACGGTGAGTCCGCTGTGATCTGCGGTGGCGTGCAGACCCAGAACGCCACCGTCTACCTGATCGACACGGTGCTCATGCCGCCGGCGGCTGGTTGATCGTCAGCTCAGCCACGGCTGAGGTGACACCGGCCCTGCGGGGTTGACCCGAAGCCGGCCACGCGGCCGGCCACGATCCGGGCGCCGGGATACCGCCCCCGGCGCCCGCCAGCGGAGAGCGTGGCGTGCAAGGCTCAGGTCTGCACGCCACGCTCTTCGCATGTGCGGACCCCAATCCCGGGCGCGTGAGGCACGCACGAACAGGAGCGAGCATGACCATCCGGATCAACGACCGCGCCCTGGGCACCGGTGCCGCATCGGGCTTCGACCTCGCCCTGGCACGAGGCCTGTCGATGCGGGCTATGGCCGCGAGGATCCGGGCGCGGCGGGAGAGGTCTGGTGACCGGTGACCCGGCAGCACGACCGGCGTGCCGCCGAGACGGTGTTCGGCGTCGCGGGTCCTGATCACGTGGCCGCGCTCACGACCCTGGAGGAGCGGGCCAATCGGGTGGCACTCGCGCACGTCTTCGGATCCGAGCTGCCCTACCCGTACGTCGACGTGCTCGCACGCTGGCGGCTGGTGCTGGAGGACCCGGCCGCCACGACGCTCGCGGCTTGGTCGGGCCATGACCTGGTGGGCTTCGCAGCGTACGACCCGGTCAGCCTGCGTCACCTGGCGGTGGCGGTCGAACGCTTCGGCACCGGCCTCGCCGACGACCTGCACGCCCGCGTGGTCGACGACTGGCGCCGCGCCGGGACGACCAGCGCACGGCTGTGGGTGCTCGAGGACAACCAGCGGGCTCGCCGCTTCTACGCACGGCACGGTTGGGTGCTCGACGGACGACGCCAGGACAGTCCGTGGCCTCCGTACCCGGTGGAGATCGGGCACGCACTGCGCGGCGGGCCCAGCGTCGAGCAGGCAGTCACGCTCTAGACCGAGGGATTCACCCGCGCGAGGGAGTCCCCGGGCCGGATCGCCCTGCCACACTCGGCACGTGCCGGACGACCTGTCCGCCTGGCGCCGCCGGCTGGAGCCTCTCACCGATCCGCTGATCGCGGTCGCGGTCTTCGTGCTGAGCCTCCTGCCGCTGATCCGCACCGAGCAGTGCGGGTGCGCGGACGTCCCCGGGTGGGCGTACGTGCTGGTGGTCGGACAATGCCTCCCGCTCGCGGTGCGCCGGAGTTCCCGTTCGGGGCAGGACTGGTGGCCGGGCTCATGGTCTTCGGGTACGCCCTCACGAGCCAGCCGGCCCCCCCTGTCGAGTATGCGGGGCTCGTGGCGCTCTAGACGGCGGCGGCGTACCTCGAACGTCGTCTCGCGTACGCGGCGGCGGTGATCGCCACCGTGGCCATCGCCGTCATCCATGCGCTGGAGTGGCCCGTCGTGGACCTCGAGGACATCGCCGTGGCGACGTTGCTGTTCTCGACTGCCTGGTTGCTCGGCGACAGCGCCCGCAGCCGGGCCTGACCAGAATCCCCGACTTGGTGGCTGGCGTGCAGGCCGCGGGTCTCGACGTACGCCTGTACCTGGGACCCGTCGACACGGAGCTCGCGCCGGCGGTCGACCTGTCGGCGTACCGGCTGGTGCAGGAGGCGCTGACCAACTGTCTGCGTCACGCCGGCCCCTCGAGCGTCCAGGTGAGTGTCACGCACGAGGACGGTGCCTTGCGGATCCGCGTGCTCGACGACGGTGTGGGTGCCGCGCTGCCCCGTCGTCCCGGCGGCCACGGTCTGGTCGCAATGAGCGAGCGGGTCGCCCTGCTCGGGGGCACCCTGCGGGTCGGGCCGCGCTCCGAGGGCGGCTGGGCGGTCGAGGCCGCGCTGCCGCTCGCACCGGTGCCGGTGCCGTGAGCACCGGCGTGCTGCTCGCCGTCGACCAGGCGCTGGTGCGCGCAGGGTTCGCGATGATCCTGGACGCGCAGCCGGACCTCACGGTGGTCGGTGAGGCATGCGACGGGCAGGAGGCGATCGACCTCGCCGTCGCGCTGGATCCTGACGTTGTGCTCATGGACGTCCGGATGCCCGAGCTGGACGGCATCGCCGCCACCGCTGCGATCACCGCAGCCCAGCCGGGGGTACGTGTCCTCGTGCTCACCACGTTCGATCTCGACGAGTACGTCTACGACGCGCTGCACGCCGGCGCCAGCGAGTTCCTGCTCAAGGACGTCGGACGCGACGACCTCGTGGCCGCGGTCCGCGTGGTGGCAGCCGGCGACGCTCTGCTCGCCCCCTCGGTCACGCGTCGGCTGCTCGTCGACTTCGTCCGGAACCGCCCCGAGGCACCTGCGCGGCCCGACGTCCCCGCACTCACCGGCCGCGAGCAGGAGACGCTGGCCCTGCTCGCGCTGGGACTGTCCAACGCGGCGATCGCCGAACGCCTGGTCGTCAGCGAGCACACGGTCAAGACCCACGTCGGCAACGTCTTGCACAAGGGCGAGCTCGTCGAGGTCGGTCTTGTCGAGCGTGACCACGGCGGTCACGTTGACCACGGAGTCCTTCGGCAGGCCGGTGGCCAGGGCCGGCAGGAACACGTTGCCCGGCGGTGAGGAGACCGCGTCCGCCGCTGCTCAACGAAGGGGAGCTCCTCGGCCATCCAGCCGCTAACGCCAGACGCGGTCGTCTCCCCGGAGCGAACACGCGCGGCGTTGCGTCGTTCGATATCGCTGCGGTTGGCCCGGATGTACACGGTGGCATCCACGAGGTCCCGCAGTCCGGGCCGGCTCGCTCCGACGCCTTCGATGATCACCAGAACCGCAGTATGGGGGACAGCTATCGAGCCCACACGGCCGTGCACGTCCCAAGCCGGCGGCCGGTAGGTAACTGGCTCGCTCTGGTGCAGCGGCTCCAAGACGCCGCCGATCAGGAGGTCGGTCCAGCCGAAGCGGGAATGGGCCCACGCGATGTCATCGGTGTGGACCACGCAAACTGTCGGGGACTGCTCGGTTGATCCGGTTGGCCAGTGTCGTCTTCCCGCTGGAACTGCGTCCGTCCAACGCCACGATCTGAGGACGTTGACGTGGTGAGCCGGCGGCACCGCGCAGTTGCGCGACGAAGTCTGGCAGCGGCACGGCCTGCCACGGGCCGCACTCAGGTTCGCCCCGTCCCAAGGATGTGCTCACCGCAACCGCCTCGCAGGCCGGCGAACGTCCCTCCCGCACTGCTACATGGCACTCGCCAGAAACCACTGGCGCCGGGGGCCTCCGATTCGCTTGGCTTGATGGGTGAGCGACCGGGGCGAAGGATCCAGGCGACCGATTGCGCTAGTGACAGGCGCGAGTCGGCGGGTCGGCATCGGCTCGGGAGTGTGCGTCGGCCTCGCAGCTGACGGGTGGGACGTGGCGTTCACGTACTGGCGGCGCTACGACCAGCGCATGGCATGGGGCAGTAACGATGAGGACCTCGAACAGACCGCCGAAGCCATCCGCGCCGCCGGAGGTCGGACGGCGTCCATCGAGGCTGACCTGAGCCAGATCGACAGCATCCCTCGGATCTTCGACGAGGCCGAGGGCGCCCTTGGGCCGGTTACGGCCTTGGTCATCGGACACTGCGAGTCGGTGAACTCAGACCTACGCAGCACCACCGTTGAGAGTTTCGACCTACATATGGCGGTCAATGCCCGTGCACCCTGGTTGCTCGTGCGCGAGTTCGCCACGCGCTACCGCGGCCAGTTCGGGCAGGGTCGCATCGTTGCTCTCACCAGCGACGCCGCCACCGGCAACCTTCCCTACGGTGCCAGCAAGGGCGCTCTCGATCGCATCGTCATCGCCGCGGCACGCGAGTTCGCCGACCTCGGTGTCACCGCCAACGTCATCAACCCCGGCCCGACAGCCACGGGCTGGATCACGTCGGAGCAGGCCGAGATCATCGCCGCCGAAACACCGCTCGGACGCGTGGGCACCGCACACGATGCGGCCGCTCTCGTCACCTTTCTCTGCTCAGATCGCGGTGGTTGGATCAACGGCCAGCTCCTGCACAGCGACGGAGGCATCCACGCATAACTCGAGGACGTGATCCGAGCATCGTGCTGAGAGGATGCCGACCATGACCGACCCCGCCCTGGTACGCCTCGACGTCGCCGATGCCGTCGCCACCGTCACGTTGGACAGCCCAGCCAACCGCAACGCACTCAGCACCTCGTTGGTCACCAGCATGATGCAGCACTTGAACACGCTGACCGGGCGTACGGACGTACGTGCCGTGGTCATCGCGGCGGCGGGGCCGGTGTTCTGTGCCGGGGCGGACATGCGCGAGGCCGCGACCGAGGGCATGGAAGCCGGTGCGCGGGCACTGGTGGCGCTGCAACGCTTGATCCTCAGCCTGGACCAGCCGGTGGCCGCGCGCGTGCACGGACCTGTACGGGCCGGCGGCCTCGGCATCCTCGGCGCGTGTGACGTCGTGATCAGCGCGGACGCGGTGACGTTCGCGTTCACCGAGGTGCTGCTCGGGCTCGCCCCGGCGGTGATCTCGCTGACGACGCTGCCGCGATTGACGTCGCGCGGCGCATCGGAGACGTACCTGTCCGGCGCCGGATTCGACGCCCACGAGGCCGTGCGCATCGGCCTGGTCACCCGTGCGGTACCCGCCGAACAGCTCGACGAGGCAGTTGCCGAGGTGACCTCACAGTGGGCCGGGACGAGCGCCCAGGGCTTGCGCGAGACCAAGGCCCTGCTGAACGACTCCGTGCTGCGTCGTATCGACGACCTCGGGGAGCAGGTGGCCCGTCAGTCGGCGCAGCTGTTCGCCTCCGAGGAGGCACGCGCTGCCATGCAGGCGTTCCTGTCCCGGACGCGGTGAGCTCGCTCAGCTCGCGGCTAGGACGTTGACCTCGTACAGGGAGAATCGAGGGTCTGAGGACACCAGCGTCAGGCCCTCGGCCCGGGCCTGGACGATCAACATCTGATCGAAGGGGTCGCGGTGATGCAGGGGCAGCGCTCGCAGGGCTTCGGCGTCCGTGTGGGTGAACGGAAGGTCGCGGAAGCCGGCTGGCCCCACATGGTCGAGGAAGTCGACCGGGATCGTGAGCTTGCCGACAGCGACTTGATCGCGATCTCGGCAACGCTGATCGAGGAGACCCAGGTCCGGGAGCGAGGATCGATGATCGACTCCCTGGCTCGGGCAGACAGCCGCGTGTCGTCTCCCAGCCACCAGAGCAGTGCATGGGTGTCCAGCAGCAGCCGCACGCGCCGTACCAGTCGCGGTCGTCCTCGTCGGTGTACTCGTCGAAGTCATCGTGGATGACGACCCGGCCCTTCAAGGTGCCCGGAACGGGTAGCGGCCGAGCAAGTGGCAACGGCGTGATGCGGGCGACGGGCTTCCCGTGCCGGGAGAGCACGATCTCCTCACCGGCCTCTGCGCGTGCAACCAGCCGAGAAAGCTGAGTCTTTGCGTCGTAGATGCTCACTGGCTCACTCATGCGGTCTGTCGTCTCGCCGCAGTCTGTTTCTGATCAAGGCTGGTCAGAACTGCTCGAGCCGCCGCGCCCGACGCGCAACCGGCGTAGAGTTGGACGTTCGCCCGAACTGCACAACCCGAGGAGACGCGTGTCGGAACACCCCCGACCCGACGATGTCGCCGCAGCCGAGATCGCCCACGAGCAGGAGTTCGTGGACACCGTGTACGTCAGGCTCGAGGAGGTGACGCGCAACGCTCGGGCGCTCGCCGTGGAGGGGCACGCCCGCGGCAGCCTCGGCCACGAGGGTGGCCTGGTGGAGCGGGACGCGATGGTCTTCCAGTCCGCCAAGCGGATCGCCACCCTCGACGCAGCCCATGAGGGGCTGGTGTTCGGGCGGCTCGACCTGGTGGACGGCGTGGTCCATCACGTCGGACGGCTCGGTCTGCGCGACGCCGATCGTGAGGTCTTGCTGATCGACTGGCGCGCCCCCGCCGCGGGGCTGTTCTACCAGGCCACCGCACAGGAACCGCAGCGCGTGGTCCGTCGACGGGTACTGCGCAGCCGCGGCCGGAAGGTCGTCGGTGTCGAGGACGAGCTGCTCGACGGCGACGCTGCGCCGGACGACATGGCGGTCATCGGTGAGGGGGCGCTGCTCGCTCAGATCAGCCGCGCACGTGACGACCGCATGCACTCGGTCGTGGCGACCATCCAGAAGGAGCAGGACGCAGCGATCCGGGCACCCAGTCGTGGCGTCACCACGATCGGCGGTGGGCCGGGCACCGGCAAGACCGTCGTGGCGTTGCACCGCGCGGCGTACCTGTTGTACGTCGACCGTCGGCGCTTCGAGACCGGCGGCGTGCTCGTCGTCGGTCCGTCGGCTGTCTTCATGAGCTACATCGAGCAGGTCCTGCCGAGCCTGGGGGAGACGGCGGTGACACTGCGCAGCCTCGGTGAGGTCGTCGAAGGAGTACGGGCGCACCACCACGATCAGCCGGCGGCCGCGGCGGTGAAGGGCTCGGACCGGATGCGCCGGCTGCTGGGCCGGGTGGTACGTGACGAGACGCCGGGCGCACCGGCGGAGTTCCGCTGGTTCTACCGTGACGATCGGCTGGTGCTCTCGCACCGTGAGCTGCGCCAGGTGCGCCGTCAGCTGCTCGGCGGCGGTCAGCAACGCAACCGGGCCCGGACCCGGGTCGAACGGACTCTCGTCGACCTGCTCTGGCGCCAGGTCCGAGGCGAGCGTGGCCAGGAGCGCGGCCGGGACGACTTCGTCTCCGACCTCACCGGCGACGACGGCTTCGCAGCGTTCATCAGCGCCTGGTGGCCGGCGCTGGACGCGGTCGACGTCTGGGGCTGGCTGCACGACTCGGAGCGGCTGCGGACGTACGCCCGCGGTCTGCTGGACGCCGACGAGGTCGACGCCCTGCTCAGCTCGTGGTCGGGTGCCGTGACACCGAGCATCGAGGACGTGCCGCTGATAGACGAACTTCGCTACCTGCTCGGCGACGTCCCGGAGGACGACCAGCGCGGCCAGGACGGACCGGGGGTCGAGGGGGTGAGCGACCGCTTGAACGCTCTGTTGCGCGCGGACGCACCGAAGCAACCGATGAGCTTCGAGGTCGACGACCAGCAACGCTCGACCCGCCGCATCGAGGACGACTCGTACGCCCACGTGCTTGTCGACGAGGCGCAGGACCTGTCACCGATGCAGTGGCGGATGCTCGGCCGACGCGGTCGTCAGGCCAGCTGGACTGTCGTCGGCGACGCCGCCCAGTCCTCCTGGCCGACTCCGCAGGAAGCCCTCGAGGCGCGGACGCGGGCGCTGGTGGGCAGGGACCTGCACGAGTTCCGGCTGTCGACCAACTACCGCAACTCCGCGGAGATCTTTGACTTCGCCGCCGGCGTGGCCCGCCTCGCGGTGCGTCACCCCGATCTGCCGCACGCGGTCCGCAGCACCGGCGTCGACCCGGACCACCGGCTGGTCGACGACCTAGGCAAGGGTGTCAAGGACGCAGCCATGGCGATGGTCGAGACGGTCGCCGGCACGGTGGCCGTCGTCGTGCCGGCCCGGCGCCGGTCCGAGGTGTCCACGTGGCTGGCGGATGCCGAGCCCCGGGTCCGCGTGCTCGACAGCCTGGAGACCAAGGGCCTGGAGTTCGACGCCGTGGTCGTCGTCGAGCCGGGAGAGATCACCCAGGAATCCGAGGCGGGGTGGCGCACGTTGTACGTCGTCCTCACCCGCGCCACCCAGCGCATGGTCACGGTGGGGACCGACGACACCTGGCTGCGCCGTGTCCATGACCACGTGGCGCCCGAGCACTGACCGGCCGGCGGGCTGTTCCCTGCCTACCGGATCCGCCCCGGCTTCCGCCGATCCGTGAGTTCTTTACCGCCGATCCGTGAGTTTCGTACGTGCAGGCGAGACCGAACTCACGGACGGGCGGCACCGAACTCACGGACGGGCGGGACCGAACTCACGGACGGGCGGGGTAGCATCGCCGACGTTCCATCAGGCAACCGGCGGAGCGCAGCCTGCATGTCCTTCATCGACGACGCCGTCGCCCACCCCGCATGGGCGATGGTCCGGCTGCGCGACGCCGACACACTGACCGTCCTCGGGGGCAGCCGCAAGGATCTCGGGGAGCTCGGTGAGATCCCGCTGCGTGCCGGGCCGCCTGAGCCCGGACGCCGCTTCGACCACCTGGTGCTGGTGCCGTACGCCCAGGTGCGCGAACGTGGCTTCGCCGCGCACCAGGACGGCACCCCGTTGTCCTGCCTGCGGGTCGACCTCGAGTGCGAGGTGCCGCTGACCGAAGCGGTCGCAGCGCTGCCCGACGCCGAGCTGGAGTTCGCCGATCGGGGCGGGTTCGAGACCGACGACGCCACGTACGCACGCGTCGTGGAGGCAATCATCCGCGACGAGATCGGCAACGGTGAGGGAGCCAACCTCGTCATCGCCCGCCGCTGGACCGCGCAGGCACAGGACTGGGATCACAGCAAGGCACTGCACGTGTTCCGGCGCCTGCTCGAGCGTGAGCGCGGTGCGTACTGGACGTTCTGCGTCTTCACCGGCGACCGCTACCTGATCGGCGCCAGCCCCGAGCGGCATGTGAGCCTCGATGCGGGCAACGTGCGGATGAACCCCATCAGCGGCACCTTTCGGCTGCCCAGGGACAACGGGCCTGGTACGGCGGGGCTCAAGGCGGCACTGCTGAACTTCCTCGGCGACGAGAAGGAGATCTACGAGCTCTTCATGGTCGTGGACGAGGAGCTGAAGATGATGTGCGACATCTGCCACGAGGGAGGCCTGGTGCTCGGGCCGTTCCTGGCGCCGATGACGCACCTGATCCACACCGAGTACCTGCTCGCTGGGCGTACGGACCGCGACGTGCGCGAGGTGCTGCGTGACTCGATGTTCGCCGCGACGGTCACCGGCAGCCCGGTGCAGAACGCGTGCCGGTTGGTCGAGCGCTACGAGCAGGACGGGCGCGGCTACTACGCGGCCACGATGGCGTTGATCGGTCGCGACGAGCTCGGCCGTCAGGTCGCCGACGCCCCGATCCTCATCCGCACCGCCGACGTCTCCGTCGGCGGCCGGGTCAGCGTGACCGCGGGGGCGACGCTCGTCCGGGACTCCGATCCGGCGTACGAGACGGCCGAGACGCACGCCAAGGCGGCCGGGGTCCTGTCCGCCTTCGGGCTGGTGGACGAGGCACCTGCGGGCCAGGACCTCGGGGCACTGTCCCGTGACGACGATGTGGTGGTGGCGCTGGGGTCACGCAACCAGCGGTTGAGTCAGTTCTGGCTCACCGACCAGTCCACGACTCCCCGCGACCCGTCGCTCGCAGGCCGCAGCGCGGTGATCCTCGACGCCGAAGACGACTTCGTCAACATGCTCCGGCACCTGCTCGGGGTGCTGGGCATGACCTCGTCCGTCGTCCGCCACGGTGCCTACCGGCCCGGCTGCCTGGACGGCCACGACCTGGTCATACTCGGGCCCGGGCCTGGCGATCCGCGCGACCTGGCTGACCCCAAGATCGCCACGGTTCGCCGCGCCGTCGACGAGGTCCTGGCCGCGGGCCACCCCACGCTGGCCGTCTGCCTGGGTCATCAGGTGCTCTGCGGGGCGCTCGGGCTGGACCTCACGTACAAGGACATCGTCTTCCAGGGGACGCAGAGCCGGTTGCCGGTGCTGGGTCGCGACCAGGTCGTCGGTTTCTACAACACCTTCGTTGCGCGTGCGCCGTCGGTGGGTCTCCCGCAGGGGGTGCAGGTGGAGACCGATCCTGCCACCGGGGACGTGCATCTGGTGGCCGGCCCGCACTGTCGAGGGGTGCAGTTTCATGCGGAGTCGGTGCTCACCCAGCACGGGTACGACATCATCGCCGCCCTGGTGCGTGAGCTGGTGGGATCTGCTCCATGCTGATGTCTGCGGGCGTCGCGGCCGGGCGCGGCGTGGGGGCTGGAGTCATCGAGGCGCCTCGTAGATCAGCAGCTCGGTGCCGGCACCCTCCTCACCGTCGTCGGGAGCGGCGAGCAGGCGCACGGTGTCGCCGTCGATCTCGAGCGCGACCGGGTTGCGCGTCGCCACGTGGCTGGCCGTGGAGAAGTACGGGAACGGGACCTCGTGCAGGATCTCGTTGTTGCGCAGCCTCAGCAGGGCGAGCCCGCCGAGCTCGTAGCTGCCGCCGTCGGCAGTCGGCAGCCCCGTGATGCCGCTGCAGATCTGCTTGCCGCGGTCGACGTAGGAACAGTCCTGGTAGTCCAGCAGGTGGCTGCGGTTGGCGCTCACGTCCTTCAACCGACCCCCGCCGCCCCACTGGAACATCCGGCGCGACCCCCAGCTCACACCGTGCACGTCGCCGGTCACGGCGTCACGCACGACACCACCGACGTGGTCGTCGTACGTGAAACGTTCGCGCACCTGGTACGTGCGCGGGTCGATGGTGTAGACGACGGCCCGGCTGTCGGGCCGGTACTGCGCGACCGGGACCCAGACGTCGTGGCCATCGAAGTCGATGCCGCCGGGGTGGTACATGTGACCGCGGCCGAGCTCGATGTCACGCAGCAGGTCGCCCGCACGCGTCAGCACCAGCACGTGGCCGACCCCCTTGCCGGGCGTGCGGTCGTAGCCGCCCTGCGGTTCGGGGTACGCCACCGTCGGCTGGATGATCTCCACCGTCGACATGAAAATCCGGTTGCCGACGAGTGCGAAGCCTTGCGGGTGGTAGGTCGGGAAGTCGAGCGCGATCCGGTCGGTCAGCTCCCAGGCCGTCGTGCGGTCGAGATCCTTGAACGTACGGACCAGCGGCTCGTCACCGTAGTGTCGTGTGGTGGGCGCGGACGCGCCGGACGAGCCGGCGACACTGCCGACGAGGCCGGCCGCGAGCAGGGGGAGAGCCGCGGCGGCGACGCCGAACCGGCGCAGGGCGGTGTGGCGCAGAGTGGGGGATCGCATCATGATGCTCCCTAGGCAGGGGAAGAACACGGACCCGCCCAGGCTCTCCCGTGCAGGTGGGCGTCACCCCACCACCGGGTGAACGGCATGTGTCCATGCGTGCGGCCCCGAGGTCGCGCTCGCGCACGTCAGGGTCGCCTGGCCAAGCCCACCAGGACGCCGTCGCCGGTCGGGGTGCGCACCTCGTCGACCGACAGGCCGATCTCCGGGTTCGAGTCCAGGTACGAACCCATGTCCGCCACCTGCTCGGCGTCACCGAGCTGCAGGATGGCGGCACCGCCTCGGGTCAGGTGGCGTCCGATCAGATCGACACAGAGCCGCGCCAGGTCGAGGCCGTCGCTGCCTCCGTCGATCGCGGCGAGAGGATCGGCGGGGAACCGCGCCACGTCGTCGGAACGGACCCACGGCGGGTCGGCCAGGATGAACGCGAACCGCTCATCGGGAGCCAGCACCTCGTGCATCGGGCCGTTTCTCACGTCGACCCGTGCCGAGAGGCCGGCCGCCGCGGCGTTGCCTCGGGCGTGGTGGCACGCATTCGGGTCCGCGTCGACCAGCACGAGGTCTCGCGGCACGAGCGACGCGAGCACCAGCCCGATCTGCCCGACTCCGGCGCACAGCTCGAGGAGGTCGCCCTCCGGAGCGTTGGCGACCAGCTCCGCAGCCCAGGTCGACTGGGCGACCGTCCACGGGCGGGGACGAAGCACCCGGGCATCGAAACTCACCACGAGCGGCCCGAACCTCATCGACTCTGCCACGCGGGCATTCATAACACGCGCACCTGCGGCAGCCCGAGGATCGTGCTTCGATTGAGGCCAGGAAGGTCCGGGTGCTGGCGCCGCCGACGGGCTCGTCCGAGAAGGGGACCACATGAAGCTGCCACGAGCACGCGGACCGGTCAGTACCGCCGTCTTCGAGCGGATCCTGCAGGCGCGGGACGTGCTCGCCGGGCCGCTGCGCGTCGAGCTGGCGTCGGGCGACCCGATCGAGGACGACGATCTCCAGGTGACGCTGTGGGCTCTGTACGAGCTGCACTACCGCTCCTTTGAGGACGTGGACGAGGGCTGGGAGTGGGCCCCGGAGCTGCTCGCCGTGCGCGAGCAGCTCGAGGCGCCGTTCGAGCGTGCCCTGCGCGAGGAGGTCAGGCCCCAGGTCGCCGCGGTCGTGGGCGCCCCAGGCGACCTCGCGGACCGACTGTTCGCCTTGACCGACTCCTTCGAGGGCCCATCCCTGGCCGAGCACATCCAGCGCCACGCCACCCGCGAGCAGGTTCAGGAATTTCTGCTGCACCGCAGCGTCTACCAGCTGAAGGAAGCAGATCCACACACCTGGGTGATTCCCCGCCTGGAGCCGGACATCAAGGCGCGTCTGGTGGAGCTGCAGTTCGACGAGTACGGCGGCGGGCGGCCAGCCCGCGTGCATCAGGCGCTCTACGCGCGTGCCCTCATCGAGGCAGGGCTCGACGCGAGCTACGGAGCGTACGTCGACGACGTCCCGGCGATCACTCTGGCGCTGAGCAACGCCACCTCGCTGTTCGGCCTGCACCGGCGCCTGCGTGCCGCCGCGCTCGGCCACCTGGGGGCTGTCGAGGCCACGAGCTCGATCCCCTGCCGTCGCTTCGCTGCCGGCATCCGCCGTACCGGGTTCAGCGACCCGGTCGCGTTCTTCTTCGACGAGCACGTGGAGGCCGACGCGGTGCACGAGCAGCTCGCGCTGCGCGGCATCTGCGCGGAACTGGTCAAGGCGACGCCCGGGCTGGAGGCGGACGTCGTCTTCGGGGCGACGGCCTGCCTGACGCTGGAGGCTCGTTTCGCCGCGCGGCTGCTCGAGGCGTGGGACAACGAGGAGCACGTGGTGCCACCTCCCCGGCAGGAAGCACAGGTCCCGGCATGACAGCCGCCGCAGGTGGTCGACGCGGCGACAGCGACGTCGAGGTCACGCTCTGCCCGGGCGGGCCGATGCTCCTGCGCGGTGCGTCCCACGTGGTGGGCGAGGACGGTGCCCGACACGAGGTGCAGCGTTCGGTGGTGGCCGTGTGCCGTTGCGGGAGCTCGGCACGGGCACCGTGGTGCGACGGGACACACAAGCTGCTGGCCTAGCGCGGGCTCAACCGTCGCGGGTCAGGCCTGACTGAATGGCGAACACCACCAGCTGGGCACGGTCTCGGGCTCCCAGCTTCGTCATCGCGCGGCCCACATGAGTGCGGACCGTGGCGGGGCTGAGCACGAGCGAGTCTGCGATCTCGTCGTTGGACGCACCGGTCGCGACCCAGCCGAGAATGTCCCGTTCCCGGTCAGTGAGCCGAGACAGCTCGGGGTGCGGCAGGTCACCCGCCCGGCCGCGTACGGCGAACCGTTCGATCACCCGTCGGGTCACCGACGGCGAGAGCAGGGACTCGCCGTCGGCGACGACCCGCACGGCCTGCAGCAGCTCGGCGGGAGCCGCGTCCTTGAGCACGAACCCGCTGGCGCCGTGCCGCAGCGCGTCGAACACGTACTCGTCGAGCTCGAACGTCGTGAGCATCACCACCCGGACCGCGGCAAGCGCAGGCTGCGCGGTGATCTCGCGCAGCGCGGAGAGGCCGTCCAGCACCGGCATCCTGATATCCATGAGGACTACGTCAGGGACACAGCGTCGGACCATGTCGACGCCTTGCTGGCCGTCGGACGCCTCCCCGCGCAGCTCGATGTCGGGCTCGGATTCCAGCAGCGTACGCAACCCCATGCGCACCAGCGCCTGGTCGTCGACGACCACCACCGAGATCACGACGACCCCACCGTCGGCGGACGGCAGGGCAGCCGGGCGAGCACCGTGAAGCCACCACCGTCTCGAGGACCTGCCACCAGACTGCCTCCTAGCGAGCGCGCCCGGGCTCGCATCCCCGGTAGCCCGGTTCCGTCCGCGCTGGTGGGGGCTGCGCCGGTCCCGTCGTCGAGGACCTCCAGCACCAGCGACTCCTCCTCACCGCGCACACTGACGCTCACGACGCTCGCGCCCGAGTGCCGCAGCACGTTCGTGAGCGACTCCTGCACGATCCGGTACGCAGCGGCGTGCGTCTGCTCGGCCACCCGGTCGAGCTCGCTGGCGGGCAGCCGGATCCGCAGGTCGACGTCGACGCCTCCGCTGCCGATGCGCTGGACGAGGACGTCGAGGTCGCCGATCCCTGGTCGGCTGCGTCGGACGTCGGCACCGTCGCCGGGCGACCGCAGCTGCGCGAGCTCGTCGCGCAGCGACGCCAGTGCCTCGCGGCTGGTGTCACGGATCGCCTGCATCGACGTCCGGGCCTTCTGCGGGTCGCTGTCCAGCAGGTGCATCGCGACCCCGGCCTGCATGGCGACGACGGCGAGCCCGTGCCCGACACTGTCGTGCAGCTCTTGGGCCATCCGAAGCCGTTCCTCCGAGACCGCGCGGCGCGCCTGTTCGGCTCGTACGCCGGCTGCCGACTCCCGCCGCACCCGGACCGCGACACCGCTCGCTGCGGCACCGGCGACGATCCCCAGCATGGCCAAACCCCATGCGACGCCCCCCGACCATTGCGGCGGATCGACCGGTTGCAGCAGCCGGCCCAGCGGCGACGCCAGCACGAACGCCATCGCCGAGGCGATCAGGGCGGCGGCTGCACGCAGCGGCACGTGCAGCCCGACGGCGTATGCGGCGACCGGGAGGGTGAACAGGACCGGGCCGAACGGATAGCCCAGGAACAGGTAACCGACGACGCAGGCACAGCACACCAGCCACGTGGTGCCTGGCCGGTGCCGCCGAGCGATCAGCGACGAGGCGGCCAGCGCCACCAGGACGAAGGCCAAGGTGTCGGGTGTGCGGCTGACATCGGCCTGGTCGGCACCGGCGGGCCGGGTCCCGGCCATCCCCAGCGCGAGGAGCAGCGCGGCGGGAGCCACGTCCCACCACACCTCACGTAGCGAGCGTCCGCCTGCATCGGTTGCCACGACCAACGACCCTAAGCCCGGGCCGGAAGCTTCGTCGTCAGCGGACGGGCGCAGCTGGGTACGCGATCCGACGTACTCGCAATGTCGACCAGGAGCTGACGACGCTGGGCACGCTTCCCGGAAGGCTGGATGCATGACTTCCACCATCGTCTCCACCGACCGTCTCACCAAGCGCTACGGGCACCGGCTCGCTGTCGCCGAGGTGGACATCACCGTCCGCTCCGGGGAGATCTACGGCTTCCTCGGCCCCAACGGCGCGGGCAAGACCACGACACTGCGCATGCTCCTCGGCCTGATCGCTCCGACCAGTGGATCGGCCACCGTGCTCGGCTATCCGCCGGGCGCGGTGGCCACGACGGGATCGATCGGCGCGCTGATCGAGGGGCCCGGTTTTTACCCGTACCTGTCTGGCCGCGACAACCTGCGCGTCATGGCGCGCTACCGGAGCCTGGGAGCCGACGCCGTCGACTCCGCACTGGAACGCGTGGACCTCAGCACCCGAGGCGCAGACCCCTTCGGCTCGTACTCGCTCGGCATGAAGCAACGCCTCGGTGTCGCGTGCGCGCTGCTCGGCGACCCGAGGCTGCTCGTCCTGGACGAGCCGAGCAACGGGCTCGACCCGGCCGGAATGGCCGACATGCGCACCCTGCTGGAAGATCTCGCCGCCCAGGGTCAGACCGTCCTGCTCTCCAGCCACCTGCTCGGGGAGGTGCAGGAAACCTGCGACCGGGTCGGTGTGATCTCCGGAGGCAGGCTGCTCGCCGAGGCAACGGTGGCCGAGCTGCGCGGGGCGACGTCCCTGCTGGTGCGCGCTGAGCCCGCCGAGCTCGCCAGGCAGGTTGCCGTGCGGACCGTCGGCCACGACGCAGTGCATGCGACCGCCGACGGGTTGCGGCTGCTCGGTGGCTCCGATGCTGCTCCTGCGCTGACCGAGGCGCTCGTCTCGGCTGGTGCGCGGGTGCACGAGATCCGCCAGGTCGAACGATCGCTGGAAGAGGTCTTCTTCGAGATGACCAACGCCGCCAGGCCCATCACCGAGAGGACGCCATCATGACCGCCCTGTTCGCCAGCACCCGCGCAGAGCTGCTGCGCCTGACCAAGTGGCGCGTGACCTGGCTGCTCATCGCCGTGTGGCTCACCCTGAACGTCACGTTCGTGTACGTCATCCCGTACCTGTCGTACCGCACCGGCGGCGGCGGTGAGATCACCGACGGCCAGTCTCCTGAGTCGCTGCTGGCGGACATGATGCCGACCACGCTGGCTCAGTCGCTGACCCAGGGGATGCCGCTGTTCGGCGGCGCGATCATGCTGATCCTCGGCGCCATCACCGTGGGCAGTGGGTTCGGCTGGGGCACCTGGAAGACGGTGTTCGTGCAGAGCGCCTCGCGCAGCACGGCCTTCCTCGGCACCCTGGTCGCCCTCGCGGTCGTCGTCGTCGGCACGGTCGTGACAACGCTCGCGGTGGACGCGGGTCTGTCCGTGCTGGTGGCCGTGACCGAGGCGCAGCCGATCGACTGGCCTCCAGCCACCGACCTCGCGGCCGGGGTCGGATCCGGGATCCTGATCTTCGGCATGTGGACCGCCGCGGGAGTGCTGCTGGGCACCGTCGCCCGGAGTCCTGCCCTCGCGGTCGGGTTGGGCCTGGTGTGGGCCATGGCGTTGGAGAACTTGCTGGCCGCGGCGGCGAACCTGCTCGGCGGCCTCGAGCCGATCACCGACGTGCTCCCGGGGCGGACGGCGGGTTCGCTCGCCGGCTCCTTCGGTGGCGGTGGCACACCGGGGGTCCTCACGATCCTGGGCGGGGGAACGGCCGGGCTCGTACTGGCTGCGTACCTGTTGGCCTTCGTCGTGATCAGCCTCACGCTGATTCGCCGTCGCGACGTGGTCTGAGTCGCCGCGACTCCGAAGCTGGTCGTGTGCGCGTCAGGGAGGCGCTCTCCCATGAGGAGATGCTGCGGAGGTTGCCCAGGATGGTCGCGGTGGCCGACCAGGTCCGCTGATCGGCCGCCGCTGCGCACTACGATGCGCTGGCCATGCCATCACCGCAGGTCGTCCTCGTCGACCACCACGACTCCTACACACACAACCTCGCACATCTCGTCGCGACGGTGACCGGCGTGCTGCCGCACCTGGTGCAGCACGACGAGGTCGAGGCCGGCACGTTGCTTCGTCGCTGCACGCACCTCGTCCTCTCCCCGGGACCGGGTACGCCGGGCGACCGGGCCGACTTCGCCGTGGGCCGCGACCTGCTGCTCCAGGGCGAGGTCCCCGTCCTCGGGGTCTGTCTCGGCATGCAGGGACTCGCGCTGGCGTACGGAGGAGCGGTCGGGCCGGTGGAACCGGCGCACGGTCGGGTGAGCCGTGTCCGGCACAGCGGTCGTGGCTTGTTCACCGGGCTGCCCCAGGACTTTGCGGTTGTCCGCTACCACTCGCTCGCGGTGACGTCGGTGCCGGACGCACTGGAGGTGACCGCGCGCAGCGAGGACGGGGTGGTCATGGGCCTGGCGCACCGGGAGCTGCCGCTGAGCGGCGTGCAGTTCCATCCCGAGTCGGTGCTGTCCGAGCACGGGCACACCCTGATCTGCAACTGGTTGGAACCTGGCGGATGAGGTGGGTGGATCCCGAGTGGGTGGCAGCGGCGCTGCTGGTACACCCGCGGATGTTCTGGCTGGACGGCGCCGCTGCTCCGGTCGGCTCGCGGCGCAGCATCGTCGGCTGGCTGGAGCCCGGCGACCGCAGCCTGGCACTGCCTGCCGGTGCGGACCCGTTCGGACCGACCCAGGACCTGCTCGCCGGGCTCGCTGCGCACGAGCGACTGGTCGGCTGGTTCGGCTACGCCGCGCGTCCCGACCTCCCGGCGCAACGGGCCGACGGGCCGGTCCCGGACAGCCTGTGGATGCGGGCGAGCCGGTACGTGGTGTTCGACCATGACACCCGCAGCGCGATCCCGTTCGGCTGCGAGATGCCGGGCGTGCCGCAGCTGGACGGCCCGCCGGCCGGAACCGGGCTGGACGTTGTCGCCACCGAGCCGCTGGCGGCGTACGAGCGGGCCTTCGCACACGTCCAGGATCAGCTGCGCCGAGGCAACACCTACGAGGTCAACCTGACCTACCGGCACGTCGTCAGCTGCGACGAGGAGCCCTTCACGGTGTACCGGCGGCTTCGGCGGCTGAACCCGGCGCCCTACGCCGCGTACGTCCAGCACGACGGGGTGGCCGTCCTGTCCAGCTCGCCGGAGCAGTTCGCGCGCATCGAGGACGGCTGGATCCAGACCCGTCCGATCAAGGGCACCACCCCGCGCGACCCGGACCCGGCGCAGGACGCCGCGCAGCGCGCCCGCCTGGGCCGCGACCCCAAGTTGCGCGCGGAGAACCTGATCGTGACCGACCTGCTGCGCAACGACCTGTCGATGGTGTGTCGGCCCGGGACGGTGAGAGTGCCGGACCTGATGCGGGTCGAGTCGTACGCCAGCGTGCACCAGCTGGTGACGACGGTGCGCGGACGGCTGAGTGTAGATGTGGCGCAGGCGGTGCGGGCGTTGATGCCGGCCGGGTCAATGACGGGGGCACCGAAGCTGCGGACGATGCAGGTGATCGCCGATCTGGAGAGCTCGCCGCGCGGTGTCTACGCCGGCGCGCTGGGCTGGATGCGCTCCGACGCCGCCGACCTGGCCGTGGTCATCCGCACCCTGGTGCACGACGGCTCCAGCTGGGCCGCGGGCACCGGCGGTGGGATCACGGTGGGCTCCGACGTCGACGCCGAGCGGGCCGAGGCCGAGCTCAAGCTGGAACGGCTGCTGGCGGCGCTGAGCGGCTGCTGAGGACGAGCGGGTGAATCTGGGCTTGCCGTTGCGTCAACCGGGCCAGCGACTCGGCGCAGGTATCGTCCGGACCGTGGCTTACGTACCTGCCGGACGCTTTCGACGGACCGACCTGGAGCGCCGAGATGAGCACCTGTCGTGGGAGCGACCAGATCAGGCGTTCTTCGCCGCTGGGGCCTGCCACATTCTCGCGTGGCCCTTCATCGAGACCTACCCTGACGCCGGATACGGCATCGTCGCAGCACGACTGGAGTGTGATGAGCACTGCTTCCATGCCTACGTGAGCAACGGGACGTGGGCCTTCGATCACGCCGGCTGGAACCTCGAGGCCGACCTGCTGAGCGCGACGGAGGAGTTCGAGAAGAAGGCGGTGGCTGATCGGTGGACCGTCCTAACCGACCTGAAGACCTACTGTCGCGACTACGACCACCGCCCCCCAGAGGCGTACTACGCCGACCCGCGGCCTCGGGCTCAGACCTACCTGGCGAGCTTTCCCGCGCCGCACGCGCGCTGAGTCGGGGCACGGTTCTCGTCAAGCTAGTGGCGGGAACGTTGTCAATCCCTCGTGCATCTCGACAATGCTGTCACTCCCCTGAGTTGTAGCGGCTCTCGCAGATTCGGGGACCTCGTGCAGGAGCACGACAACCTTGGCTTGCATTGCCACACTACGCTGACCCACCCGCCCCATGCGTCACCGCAGCACCGTCGGGTGGGAGAATGCACCTCCACTGAGCCTCACGCAGGTCTATTCTCCAGAGCGACATGACGCTCGGGACCGATGTGACAGGTGCGACCCCTGCCCTGGGTCCGCCGCCGGGATCGCCGCCGAAATCGCCGTCGGGATCGCCGCCCAGACGTGGTCTGGGCCGCCTGACACTCCCCATGGGCCCGGTAGTCACTTCCCATGGGTTGCATCCCATGGCCGGTGCGGTTGACCGGGGGACCCTGGTAAACCTGTGGCGCGCCGGGGCGAACCACGCTCAGGGAGCCAGTTGCCCGCCGTCGCTGTCGAGCGTCACACCGATCTGGCCAGGCGTCTTGCCGCGGACGTAGGTCAGCGTCACCTCCTCGCCGGGCCGGTACGCCCGGATGAGTGCCACCAGCGCGTCGGAGCTGTCGACCTGCTGGCCGTCGATTGCGGTGACCACGTCGCCCACGTCCAGTCCGGCGGACTCACCCGCGCTGCCGGGGATGACCTCCTCGACCAGGGCGCCGACGGTGGTGATGCGGTCGGAGCTGACCGCATCGGTGACCGAGACGCCGATCTTCGCGTGCGTCGGCGTCTCGCCCTCGATGATCTGGCCGGCGATGGACCGTGCGAGGTCCACCGGGATCGCGAACCCGAGCCCGATCGAACCGCCAGTCGCGTCACTGGTGCCGGTCTGGATCGCGGAGTTGATCCCGATGACGTTGCCAGACATGTCCACCAGCGGGCCACCGGAGTTGCCGGGGTTGGTCGCGGCGTCGGTCTGGAGCGCAGGGAAGACCGACGTGTCGCCTCCTTGACCGTCGCCGGAGGTGACCGGTCGGTTGACTGCGGAGACGACGCCGGTGGTCACCGTGCTCTGCAGGCCGAACGGCGAGCCGATGGCCACCACCTGCTCCCCGATATCCAGCTCCGCCGACGAGCCGAACCTGGCCGGGGTGAGGCCGTCGACGTCGGTAGCCTCGATGACCGCGAGGTCGGTGACCGGGTCGCGACCCACGATCTGCGCGTCCGTGGTGCTGCCGTCGCTGAACAGCACGGTGATCGTCCCGCCCTCGGCAGCGGACTCGACAACATGGTTGTTGGTGAGTACCTGTCCGTCAGCGCTCATGATGATGCCGGTGCCGTTGCCTACGCCGGCCTGGCCGGCGACGTTGATCTTGACGACCGAGGGCAGGAGTCGGGAGGCGACCGCTTCGACCGAACCGTCCATGGCGGGCTCCACCGAGGACGGGCTCGCCGTCTGTAGCGTGTCGCTGCGGTCACCGCCGGCCGGAGCCTCGGACCTGACCGTGTCGAACCCGGCCGCGCCACCCACGCCGGCCAGCCCGCCGGCCAGTACTGCTGCCACGAGTATTCCGGGGCCTCGACGTCGACGCGGTGGCGGTGGCGGTGACAAGGGCGCGGACGGATCGGCCGGAGCGGCGTACGGAACGGGCGGTGGACCAAATGGGTCGTGGGACTGCCCGTACGTCGGGAAGCGGTGCGTGTGGCCTTGGTCGCCGGACTGGTTGCTCATGGCTCGAGCCTGCGGCACCGGCCTGAGACACCCCTGAGATCCCTCTTGGATCCGCCCGAGACTGTGCTGAGCGGGCTGCTGGTCAACGGACCGGCTGGCGGTCGGCGGCCGGTGCGCCCGGCAGCCGCAGCGTGAAGAGCGCCCCGCCGGTGGCCGCGCGGCCGGCCCGGACCTGCCCGCCATGGCGCTGCGCGGTCTGCTCGACGATGGCCAGGCCGAGACCGGAACCCGGCAGGGTGCGCGCCTCGTGGGAGCGGTAGAACCGTTCGAAGACGTGTGGCAGGTCCTCGTTGCTGATGCCGGGCCCCTCGTCGGCGACGCTGAGCACCCCGTCGGCCAGGCGTACGTGGACCGTGCCCAGGGGCGGGCTCCACTTGACCGCGTTGTCGAGCAGGTTGAGCACGGCCCGTTCCAGCAGTTGGGCATCCCCGACCACCAGCCATGGCGTGCTCTGCACGTCGATCGTGACACCCTGACCGCGCCGTCGTACCCGCTGCACGGCGTCGTCTACCACCTGGGCGAGGTCCACCGGTTCCGGGGAGCGGTCCAGCGGCTCGTCGCGTGCCAGCTCAACCAGGTCGCCCACCAGGGTCGACAGCTCACCGATCTGCGCCCGGATGTCGGCCAGCAGCTCACCCCGGGTCCGCTCGGACAGGCCACCCTGGAAATCGGCCTGGGACAGCAGCTCGATGTTCGTGCGCAGGCTGGTGAGCGGTGTCCGCAGCTCGTGGCCGGCGTCGGCGACGAGCTGGCGCTGTCGTTGCAGGGACGCCGACAGCGCCTCGAGCATCGAGTTGAATGCCACCGTCAGCCGGGCGAGCTCGTCGTCGCCGGACACCTCGATCGGGGTGAGCTGCTCGGTCGCGGCGATCCGCTCCGCTGCATCGGTCAGCCGCCGGACCGGCCGCAGGCTGGTGGTGGCCACCGCCCATCCCGCCACACCGGCGAGGAGTACGCCGGCGAAGCCGATGATCCAGAAGACGACGCCGAGCCGTTTGAGTGTCGCCTGCGTCGGCTCGAGGGACTGCGCCAGCACCAGGGCGCGGTCCTCGCCGCCGGGAACGGCGACCATCCGGTAGTCCACACCTCCGATGTCCACGGTCCGCAGCGACTGCTCCGCCTCGCCGGTGGAGACGGCTAGCTCGCGGCGTCCGAGCTGCTCGACCAGACTGTCGTCCATCGACACCTCGCGGGCTCGTCCGTCCCAGATCACTGCGATGCGGATGTCCGCGGCGACCAGAGCCTCCGGGGAGATGCCCTGCAGCACTGCCTCAGCGGCCAACCCGTTGTCGGCCGCGGCCTCGGCGCGCTGACCCAGGGCGTCGTCCACCTCGGCGAGCAGCTGGCTGCGCACGGTGAGGAAGACCGCGAGGCACAGCGCGGCGATGGTCGCCGCGACGGCCAGCGTGGTGAGGATCGTGATGCGCAGAGCCAGGGACACGCGATCCGACATCTGCTCGCGCAGCGTCACGGGGATCCTTCGCGCAGCACGTAGCCGACCCCGCGCACCGTGTGCAGCAGCCGCGGCTCTCCGTCGGCCTCGAGCTTGCGGCGTACGTAGCCGACGTACACCTCGAGGGAGTTGGCCGTGGTCGGGAAGTCGAAGCCCCACACCTCCTCCAGGATGAAGGAGCGTTCGAGCACCCGGCGCGGGCGGCGCAGGAATAGCTCGAGCAGCGCGAACTCGGTGCGGGTCAGGGACACCGGCCGGGTCCCGCGCAGCACCTCGCGGGTGCCGATGTCCAGCGTGAGGTCGGCGAAGGACAGTGTCTCGGGCCCGTCGTCGTCGCTGCGTACGGTGCGGCGCAGCAGCGCGCGCAGTCGGGCCAGCAGCTCCTCGAGGGCGAACGGCTTGGTCAGGTAGTCGTCACCGCCGGCGTCCAGGCCGTCCACGCGGTCGGTGACGGAGTCCCGTGCGGTCAGCACGAGGATGGGTACGTCGTTGCCGGCGCTGCGCAGCGCCTTGGTCGTCTCCAGGCCATCCAGCCGCGGCATCATCACGTCCATCACGATGCAGTCGGGATTGATCAGCGGGACCCGTGCCAGGGCCTCGGCGCCGTCGGCGGCGACGTCAACGGAGTACCCGTTGAACTCCAGGGAGCGGCGCAGCGAGTCGCGGACGGCTCGGTCGTCGTCGACCACCAGGATGCGCATGGTCACAGCCTGCCACCGTCGCCTGAGATGGTGCTGAAACTCAGCAGCTCAGGGGCGGCTGCGCTACGGACTCCCCTCGGCATGTTGTCACTGCCCATGGGAGGCAACCCGTGGGCAGTGCGGTTTCCCAGGGGACCCTGGTAAACCGCACGCGGAGTCAGGCGGCCAGGGCGGCGCGCGCGGCGGAGCCGGCGGCCACGCCGTACGACGGGCCGTGGGTGACTGCGTGCACGAGCAGCGGGTGCAGTTGGTGCAGTGGCACCCGCCGCCGCCAGCCGTCGGCGAGCGAGGCTGCCTCGTCGTACACCGCGAGCACCGTGTCGAGGTGCGGCAGCCCGAACAGCGCCAGCATCGCGAGGTCGGTCTCGCGGTGGCCGCCGTGCGCCGCCGGATCGATCAGCGCGCACCGCTGCCCGGCCAGCCACAGCACGTTGCCCGACCAGAGGTCGCCGTGCAGGCGGGCCGGTGCCTCGACCGGGCCGGCGAGGTCGCTGAGTCGCGCCAGGAGCTCCTGCACCGCGCGTACGTCAGCCGGCTCGATGTTCCCGCGGTCATGGGCGGCCCGGAGGTAGGGCTCGATGCGCCGCTGAGCGTAGAAGTCGACCCACGTGCTCAGCGGATCGTTGGGCAGCGACTGACGACCGATGTACCCGTCCTGCTCGGCACCGAAGCAGTCTGCGCCGGCGGCGTGCGTGGCCGCCAGGTCGCGGCCGAATCGCTCCGCGGCCGGTCGGCTGGGACGACCCGGCTCAAGCCACTGCAGCACCAGGCAGACGTCGTCGACATTGAGCACGTCCGGTGTAGGGGCGCCGTCGGCAGCACCCAGCCAGACCAACCCGCGTGCCTCGGCGGTGAAGAAGTCGGCGGGCGAGCCGGCTCGGGTCTTCACGAACACGCTGCGCCCGTCGGCTAGCTCCACCCGCGCAGCGTCCCCGACGTCCCCGCCGCCCAGCGCGGCCGAGCTGGTCGGTTCCTCCCCGAACAGTCCGGCGAGACGCGCGCGGAGGCCTGGCTGCACGGTTCAGCGCCGCTCGAGCTGCTCGACAAGGGCGTCCACGGTGCGCTCGATCATGATCCGTACCTGGATGAACCCCTCCGGACCGCCACCCCACGGATCCGGCACCTCGTCGTCTGCGGGATGCGCCTGCGGGTCGAAAGAGCGGAACATCGCGACCCGGGAGCGATCTTCGTCACCGCGGGCCAGCGCCAGCACGTCGTGGTGGTTGCTCGCGTCCATGGTGAGGATCAGGTCGCAGGCGTCGAACATCCGCGCGTCGAACTGTCGGGCCCGGTGACGGGAGGAGTCGTAACCGTGTGCCTCCAGCTCGGTCCGGGCGGCGGCGTCCATGCCGTCGCCGACGTGCCACGAGCCGGTGCCCGAGGACACCACGGCGTACTGGTCGTTCAGGCCGTGTTCGGCCAGCCGGTGCTCGAGGACGACGTCGGCGATGGGCGAGCGGCAGATGTTGCCCAGACAGACCATGGCGATCGTGTACGGCCGGTCCGGGTCGTGCGTAGTGGGCAGCTGCACGGTCAGTCCGCGCCGAGGACGAGGTTGAGGGCCGCAGTCACCAGGGAGACGATGATGGCACCGCCGACAGCGGTCCAGAAGCCGTCCACCACGAACCCGAGGTCTACCTGCTCGGCGATCCACGTGGCGAGCAGTAGCATGCAGGCGTTGATGACGATGAGGGCCAAGCCCAGCGTCAGGATGATGAACGGCAGCGAGAGCAGCTTGACCACCGGGGCGATGAAGGCGTTGATCGCCCCGAAGATCGCCGCCACGACCAGCAGGGTCACCACGCGCTCGGTGTCGTCCTCGCCGGTGATGCGGATCCCGTCGAAGATCCACGCAGCTACGGCCAGGGCCCCAGCGCTGACGATGACGGTGGTGAGGACTTTGACCATGCCCACATCGTGCCAGGCGGTGTCGGGTGAGCGAATCAGGCCTGCTGGTCCAGCGCCTGCAGCAGCGAGGACTCCCCCGCGCTCAGGTGGGCACGCAGCTCGGTGATGGTCGCGTCGCCGTCACCGGACTCCAGCAGCCCGAGCAGCCTGCGGTGCGACCCGAGCTGCTCGAGCACGTCGCCGCGGACGCGGTCGACGTGAGCGAGGGCGAGGCGGATCTCGGCAGCCAGCGACTGGGCCACGGCCACCAGCCGGCTGCTCGCGGTGAGCGCGACCAGGCTGATGTGGAAGTGCAGATGCGCCTCGGAGACGGCCCTCACCGGCGCGCCGTCGTCGATCAGCTGGGCATAGGTGTCGAACGCCGCGCGTACCCTCTGACGGTCCACGGTCGACGCCTCCGACCACGCCCGGACGCCGGCTGCCTCGAGCACCAGCCGGGCATGCATGACGTCCTTCACCTGGTCGCTGTCGTGTGCGGTGACCACGACACCGCGGTTGGGGATACGAGTCACCAGGCCTTCGGCGGTCAGCAGTGCCATCGCCTCACGGACCGTGCTGCGCCCGACGCCGAGCGAGTCGGCGAGCGCCACTTCACGAAGGGGGGTCCCGGGGGTGAGCTCGCCGGCGAAGAGCGCCTGACGCAGAGCCTCCGCCGCCCGCTCCACGGTCGAGGCATGGGCGAGGTCCAAGGGATCCAACGAGTACTGGCCGTCAGCGTTCACAGGCTCGCCACCTCCCGGGAGTTGCGTTCTTTCGGCTCGACTCATTGTCCAGCATGCTGACCTGTATGATTGTCAGACAATCCAATCTTTGGTCACTTCTTCCGAGATGGGAGGCACGCCATGACGATCTCGCTCGACCGTCCCGCACAGCCTGGGGCCACGAACGATCACCCGCCCTTTCCGGCGGCGGGTGCCACGCTGACGTGGGGCCGTGCCTACGCCATGGTGAGCCCCGAACACTTTCGGGTGGCGTACGCGATCAACCCGTTCATGGACGTCGCCGACCAGCCCAACCCGCTGCTCGCCCGACGGCAGTGGGACACGCTGATCGCGACGCTTGACTCGCTCGGCGCACGGGTCGACGTCGTTCCGCAGCGCCTGGACTCCCCCGACATGGTCTACGCGATGAACCTCGGGCTCGCTCTGCGCGACGGCGAAGACCAGCGCCTGGTCATCTCACACATGCGCTTCGCGGAGCGCCGGCACGAGGCACTCTCCGCGGCCCCCTGGTTCGAGCGGCACGGCTACCGCGCGTCGTGGGTGGGCCGTGACGGGATCGGCGCGTTCTTCGAGGCCGGCGACGCGTTCCCCTTCGGCGACGCCCTGGTGGTCGGCTACGGCAAGCGCACCGACGATCTCGGGCTCAAGGCGGTCGCGGGAGTGCTCGACGTACGGGTGCGCGGCCTGCGCATCGTGCACCCGGCGATGTATCACCTCGACCTCGCGTTCTGCCCGTTGTCGGCGACGCAGGCAATGGTGTGCCCTGCGGCGCTGGACGAGACGAGCGCCGGGTCGGTGCTGGACCTGGTACCCGACCCGCTGGTGCTGAGCGAGCAGGAGGCGCTGACCTTCTGTGCCAATTCGGTGGTCGTGGGCCGCACCGTGGTGATGCCGGCCTGTCCGGCGCGGGTGCGTAGGCAGCTCGAGGTATGGGGCTTCGACATCGTGATCGTGGACGTCAGTGAGTTCCACAAGGGCGGCGGCTCGATCCGCTGCCTCACCAATCCCACCGACATCGTCCTGGGGCGCGACCTGCCGTCGATCCCCGGTGGCGAGGTCGTCGTCGCGAGCTGACTGCGGCGATCATCGGTCGGGTGCCAGAATGGGTGCCATGCGCATGCTGGTCGTGGCGGATCGGGGAGAAGACGACCTCGGGTACGTGGGCGAACGCCTGGTGCGGCGAGGCATCCGGCCGGTAGCGCTGGACCGGGACGATCTGCCCACGCTCGAGGAGGTCGGACCGGTCGACCTGGTGTACCTGCTCGGGTCCGGCCGCTCGGTCGCCAACCCGGTGGAAATCGACCGGGTCGCCGGTGAGACGGCGCTGATCAACGCCGCGCTCGATGCGGCGACCCCGGTGCTCGGGATCTGCTACGGCGCTCAGATCCTGGCGCACGCCCTGGGTGGGACCGCGCAACGAGCGACCCGCCCCGAGCTCGGCTGGTTCAGCCACGAGTCGTACGACCAGGCGCTGTGCCCGTCGGGTCCCTGGCTGCAGTTTCACGGCGACTCGTTCACGCTCCCGACGGGTGCTCGGCTGCTCGGCCGCTCCGAGTCGGGACCACAAGGCTTCTCCCACGAGTCGGTCACCGCCGATGGCGCACCGGCACGCGCCCTCGGTTGGCAGTTTCACCCCGAGGTGACGCCGTCAACGCTCGCCCGCTGGCTGCGGGTCGAGAACGCGTTCGTCAACGGCTTGGGCGATCCCGAGGTGATCAACGCCGAGGCACAGCGGCTGAACCCGCAGGTGCGACAAGCGGCGTACGAGCTCGCCGACACCGCCCTGGGCTGGCTGCTGGGCCGCGAGGTGGCGAGCGCGGAAGCCTCCTGATCGGGCCACCATCGGCGGCGGCCTAGGGTCGTGGCCGTGGAGGAGCTACGGGTGCTGCACGACGTCGCCGGGCCCGACGCGGACACCGAGATGGCAGCGGCGCGGGCACTGCTCGACGAGGTGGCCGCAGGGCGGTCACCGGCGACGCTGCGGGTCTACCGCCCGCTCGGGCCGACCGTGGCCTTCGGTCGGGTCGACACGCTGCGCTCCGGGTACGCCGACGCGGTGGCCGCCGCTCGCCGCGCCGGGTTCGACACCGCCGTCCGGGTCTGCGGCGGGCGTGCCGTGGCCTACGACCCGACTTGCCTCGTGCTCGACCACGTCGCGCCGGACGACGGCTCACCGTTGGACAGCCGGACCCAGGAGCGGTTCTGGTCCTTCGCGTCCCTGTACGCCGAGGCGCTGTCCGAGCTCGGCGTGGACGCCCGGGTGGGACCGGTCCCCGACGAGTACTGCCCCGGCCCGTACAGCGTCAACGCAGGCCGCCGGGTCAAGCTGGTCGGCACCGCCCAACGGGTCGCACGCGGCGCATGGCTGTTCAGCACGGTGCTGATCGTGACCGGCCCGGCCCGGTTGCGCCGGGTGCTGGGGCCGGTCTACGCAGCGATCGACATGCCGTTCGACCCGGCCACCGTGGGCAGCGTCAGTGACGAGGTGCCGGGCACCACCACGGCCGACGTGCAGCGGGTTGTGCTCGAGGCGTACGCGAAACGGTACCGGCTGCAGGACAGCCCGGGCGGCGTCTAGGGTTGCCAGCCATGGATGGCCGCCGTGAGTGACCGCAGCCCCGAGGTGCGGGCAGCTCTGGACACGATCCCCGCGTACGTGCCAGGCAAGCCGCCGCCCCCGGTGCCGGGACGCCCGACGTACAAGTTCTCCAGCAACGAGAACCCGCACGAGCCACTGCCGGGCGTACTGGACGCGGCAGTCGCGGCGGCAGCGCGGATGAACCGCTATCCGGACATGTCCGCCTCCCGGTTGTACGAGCGGATCGCTGAGCGACTCGCGGTGCCGGTCACCGACCTCGCACTGGCGACTGGCTCGGTCGCGGTGCTCTACCACCTGCTGCAAGCCTTGTGCGAGGACGGCGACGAGGTGGTGATCGCCTGGCGCTCCTTCGAGGCGTACCCGATCGCGATCCAGCTCACCGGGGCCCGAACTGTCGCGGTGCCGCTGTCCGTCGACGCTCGCCACGACCTGCCGGCGATGGCGGCGGCGGTCACCGAGCGCACCAAGGCCGTCCTGGTGTGCACGCCCAACAACCCGACCGGCCCGGCCGTGCACCGCGTCGAGCTCGACCGATTGCTTGCCGCCGTGCCGAGCCACGTCGTCGTGGTCGTCGACGAGGCCTACGTCGAGTTCGTCGACGACCCCGACGTTGCGTCCGGACTCGACCTGTACCGCGAACGCCACAACGTCGTCGTGCTGCGCACCTTCTCCAAGGCGTACGGTCTGGCCGGTCTGCGGGTCGGGTACGCGATCGCGCCGGAGCCGCTGGCGGCCGCGATCCGCAAGGCCGCGCTGCCCTTCGGTGTCTCGCAGGTCGCGCAGGAGGCGGCGTTGGCCTCGCTGGAACACGAGGGTGAGCTGCTGGAACGGGTGGCTGCCGTGGTGGCCGAGCGCGGCAGGGTCGTGGCCGCGCTGCGTGCACAGGGCTGGGACGTGCCCGACGCCCAGGGCAACTTCCTGTGGCTCGGGCTCGGCGCGGACACCCTCGACTTCGCGGCTGCCGCGGCCGCAGTCGGCGTGATGGTGCGCCCCTTCGCCGGCGACGGCGCGCGGGTCACCATCGGCGAGCCGGACGGCGACGACGTGCTGATCGAGACTGCCGCGCAGTTTCGCAAGGCGATCCAGGCGTGACCCGACACGGACTTGGCATCCAGGAGTTCTTGGAGCTACGCACCTGGACCGTCTTCGACGTGGACGACAGCGGACGGGTACAGCACGACGACGGCGGCAACGAACGCGCTGAGTGAGTCCGAGCAGATCAAGGCGGCGCTGGACGCCAAGGGCGTGCCGTGCACCCTGCTCGTGTACGCCGACGAGGGTCACGGGCTGGCCAAGCGGGCCAACCGACTCGATGCGTACCCGCA
>JACCXZ010000011.1 GCA_013696745.1 Nocardioidaceae bacterium
GGCGTGGGAGCTGTTCGCCGACGACACCGACGTGATAGCCGTCGAAGTGAATGGCGAGCTGCGGGACCTCTCCTACGACCTGCGTGACGGTGACGAGGTCGCCCCGGTTGCGATCGGTTCCCCGGACGGACGGGACATCCTGCGTCACTCGACTGCGCACGTCCTGGCCCAGGCCGTGCAGGACTTGTTCCCCGATGCCAGGCTCGGGATCGGCCCGCCGATCGTCGATGGCTTCTACTACGACTTCGACGTCGAGCAGCCGTTTCGCCCCGAGGACGTCGAGCGCATCGAGTCCCGCATGCGCAAGATCATCAAGGAGGGGCAGCGCTTCGCCCGGCGCCCGGTCTCCGACGAGATGGCGCGGGCCGAGCTGGCCGGCGAACCGTACAAGCTCGAGCTGATCGGGCTCAAGGGCGGCGCGTCGCAGGCAGCCGAGGGCGCTGACGTCGAGGTGGGTGCCGGTGAGCTGAGCATCTACGACAATCTCCGGCGCGACGGCTCGCTTGCCTGGAAGGACCTCTGCCGTGGTCCGCACCTGCCGACCACCAAGCGGATCCCGGCCTTTACGCTCACCCGGACCGCAGCGGCGTACTGGAGGGGTCACGAGCACAACCCGCAGCTGCAGCGGATATACGGCACCGCCTGGGAGTCCCGGGAGGCCCTCGCCGCGCACCTGCTCCGGATCGAGGAGGCGCACCGGCGCGACCACCGACGGCTTGGGACGGACCTCGACCTGTTCAGCTTCCCCGACGAGATCGGCTCCGGGCTCGCGGTGTTCCACCCCAAGGGCGGGGTTCTGCGCAAGGCGATGGAGGACTACGCCCGGCTGCGCCACGAGCAGGCCGGCTACGAATTCGTCTACACCCCCCACCTCAGCAAGCAACAGCTGTTCGAGACCTCGGGGCACCTGGAGTGGTACGCCGACGGGATGTACCCGCCGATGCGGATGGACGAGGTGGTCGACGACGAGGGCCATGTCGTCAAGCAGGGACAGAACTACTACCCGAAGCCGATGAACTGCCCCATGCACATTGCGATCTTCGCGGCTCGTGGACGCTCCTACCGGGAGCTGCCGCTGCGGTTCTTCGAGTTCGGCACCGTGTACCGCTACGAGAAGTCCGGCGTCGTCCACGGCCTCACCCGCGCTCGCGGCTTCACCCAGGACGACTCCCACATCTTCTGCACCCCCGATCAGCTCCAGGACGAGCTGGCCAGCCTGCTCGAGTTTGTGATTGGGCTGCTGCGGGACTACGGGTTGACGGAGTTCACCGCCGACCTGTCGACCAGGCCGGACAAGTACGTCGGTGACCCTGCCGACTGGGACAAGGCCGAGCAGGCGCTGGAGCAGGCGCTGGAACGAGCCGGAGTGGAGTACACCCTCGCCGAGGGGGAGGGCGCCTTCTACGCCCCGAAGATCGACGTGCACGTCACCGACGCGATCGGCCGGCGCTGGCAGCTGTCCACACTCCAGGTGGACCTCCAGCTGCCGGAGCGGTTCGACATCGAGTTCCAGTCCGCGGAGGGCACTCGCCAGCGGCCGTACATGATCCACCGGGCGCTGTTCGGCTCGATCGAGCGATTCCTCGGCATCCTGGTAGAGCACTATGCCGGCGCGTTCCCGCCGTGGCTGGCGCCGGTGCAGGTGGTCGGCATCCCGATCGCCGAACAGCACGGCGCCTACCTGAGCGACGTGGCCGGCCGGCTGCGCGAGCACGGCGTCCGGGTGGAGGTGGACACCTCCGACGAGCGCATGCAGAAGAAGGTGCGCAACGCGCAGCTGCAGAAGGTCCCGTTCATGCTCATCGCCGGCGCCCAGGACATCGACGCGGGCGCCGTGTCGTTCCGCTACCGCGACGGGCGTCAGGACAATGGAGTCGATGTGGCGGTCGCGGTCACTCGTATCGTCGACGCGATCGCCAGCCGGGCGCAGGTGTGAGCCGGTGACCGACCGGCTCACCCGGCTGTGGACCCCGCACCGGATGGCGTACGTCACCGGCGACGAGGCCGGCGGCGAGCAGACACCGGACGTCAGCTGTCCGTTCTGCCTCATCCCGGAGGGCGACGACGCGAAGAGCCTGGTGCTGCGTCGAGGTGACCTGGCGTACGCCGTGCTCAACCTGCACCCGTACAACCCCGGTCATCTCATGGTGCTGCCGTACCGGCACGTTGCCGGCTACGAGGATCTGAGCGCCGCCGAGTGCGCGGAGATCGCCGCCCTGACCCAGCAGGCGCTGCGGACCGTGCAGGCGGTGTCGAACCCGCACGCATTCAACGTGGGCCTCAACCTCGGTGGCGTCGCCGGCGGGTCGCTGGCAGATCACCTGCACCAGCACGTCGTACCCCGCTGGTCCGGGGACGCCAACTTCATCACGGTGGTGGCCGGGGTCAAGATCATCCCGCAGCTGCTCGCCGACACCCGTGAGCTGCTCGTCGACCACTGGGTCGCGGGAGATCAGCCGGGGGCGGGGTCGTAGCGAGCGAACCGGCGGCGCAGCGACCCGGTGCCATGGCTCAGCGAGCGCAGCGAGGTCGCGTACGTCAGCAGCTCGACCGCCGGCGCCTCGGCATGCACGACGGTGCGCCCGTCGGGTGCCACCTCACTGCCGAGGACCCGGGCCCGGCGGGCGGCGAGGTCACCCATGATCGCACCCACGTGGTCGTCGTCGACGGCGATCTCGATCTCGTCGACCGGCTCGAGCACGGTGACGTCCGCGTGGTTCAGCGCGTCGCGCAGCGCGAGACCTGCGGCGGTCTGGAACGCCATGTCGGAGGAGTCGACGCTGTGCGCCTTGCCGCCGACCAGCGTGACCCGGATGTCGACCATGGGGCGGCCCGCGAGTCCGACCCCCCGCTGCATCGCAGCGACCAGACCCTTCTGCACGCTCGCAATGTACTGACGTGGCACGGCTCCACCCACGACCTTGTCGACGAACTCGAAACCCGCCCCGGACCCGAGCGGCTCCACCTCGATCTCACAGACGGCGTACTGACCGTGCCCACCGGACTGCTTGACGTGCCGCCCGACCCCTGCCGCGGGACCGGTGAAGGTCTCCCGGGTGGCGACCAGCACCTCCTGCCGGTCCACGGAGACGCCGAATCGCTCGTGCAGCCGTTCGATCAGCACGTCGGCGTGCGCCTCGCCCATCGTCCACAGCACCAGCTGGTGGGTGTCGGGATTGTTCTGCACTCGCAGCGTGGGGTCCTCGGCGGCGAGCCGGACCAGCGCCTGACCGAGCCGGTCCTCGTCAGACTTGGTCCGGGCCACGATCGCCACCGGCAGCTGCGGGTCGGGTAGCGGCCACGGCTCCATCAACAGCGGCTTGTCCCGGTCGGAGATCGTGTCGCCGGTCTCGGCCCGGCTGAGCTTGGCGACGGCGACCAGGTCCCCCGCAACCCCTTTGTCGGTGACCCGCAGCGTCGCGCCGAGCGGTGAGGACAGCGTGCTCGTGCGCTCGTCCTCGTCGTGGTCGGCGTGGCCGGCCTGGTTCTCCCGGAACGCCGAGGAGTGTCCCGACACGTGCACGGCGGTGTCGGGGCGCAGCGTGCCGGAGAACACGCGGACCAGGGAGACCCGTCCGACGTAGGAGTCGCTGGTGGTCTTGACCACCTCGGCGAGCAGCGGGCCGGACGGGTCGCAGCGCAGACCCCTGACCTGCGCGCCGGCGGTCGTGAACACCGCAGGCATGGAGTGCACCTCCGGGGGAGGGAAGCCCTGGGCGATCACCTCGTCGAGCGCGGCGAGCCCGACGCCGGTGGTGGCCGACACCGGGACGACCGGGTGGAAGCCGGCCCGGGCAACCGCCGTCTCGAGGTCGTCGACCAGCGTGTCGAAGCCGATCTCCTCCCCGCTCAGGTAGCGCTCCATGAGGCTCTCGTCCTCGGACTCCTCGATGATCGCCTCGATCAGCGCCGCCCGGCGCTCATCGACCTCGGAGCGCTCGACCCCGCTGAGCTCGCGGGCCGAGTGGCGCGACAGCAGCCCGACCAGCGACGAACCACCGTCCAGGGGGAGGTACAGCGGCAGCACCGACTCCCCGAACGCTGACCTGATCGCCGCCAACGCGCCGGGGAAGTCGGCCCGCGGATGGTCCAGCTTGGTCATGACCACTGCACGGGGCATGCCGACGGCCTCGCACTCGGCCCACAATCCACGGGTCGCGGCTTCCAAGGCCTCTGCCGCGGAGACCACGAACAGGGCACACTCCGCCGCGCGCAGCCCGGCCCGCAGCTCCCCGACGTAATCGGCGTACCCGGGGGTGTCGAGCAGGTTGACCTTCACCCCGTCCACGACGTACGACGCCAGGGACAGTCCGACTGAACGCTGTTGACGGTGCTCGGCGGCGTCCCAGTCGCTGACCGTGGTCCCCGCCTCGACCGAGCCCGGGCGGTTGATCACCCCGTGGGCCAGCAGCAGATGCTCGACGAGCGTCGTCTTGCCACCGCCGGACGGCCCGACCAGTGCCACGTTGCGAATCGCGTCGGAGGACTGCGGAGCGGGCACGGCGCCGTCAGTGCCTGCCCGCCTCGACGACATGTCAGGAACCCAACACCCGGTGTGACCCGGGGCACAAGACCCCCGGCGATAGCATCGCCCGGCAGGAACGGCGCACCGGCGCCGCACCGATGACGACCGTGCAGGAGCCGCGCCACCGATGATGCACCGCTTCCGTCAGTTCTGGACGAACCTGCTCGCACCCGTCGCCGAGCTGCTCCTGCGCCTGGGGGTCACCCCGGACGCCGTGACGTTGGTCGGCACGCTCGGGGTCAGCGCCGGGGCCCTGGTGTTCTTCCCGCAGGGCGAGCTGTGGATCGGCGTCCTGGTCATCACGGCGTTCGCCTTTTCCGACCTGATCGACGGGTACATGGCACGCTCGTCTGGCAACTCCTCGCGGTGGGGTGCGTTCCTGGACTCGACGTTGGACCGGATCGGGGACGCTGCCATCTTCGGTGGCCTCGTTCTCTACTTCGCCATCCGCGACGACATGCTGATGGCGTGCGTGGCGCTCTACTGCCTGGTGATGGGTTCGGTGACCTCCTACGCCCGGGCCCGCGCCGAGAGCCTCGGCATGCGGGCCGAGGTCGGCATCGCCGCACGCGCCGACCGGCTGGTTGCCGTCCTGGTGCTCACCTTCTTCAGCGACGTGCTCGGCCTGCCGATCCTGCTCGACGTCGTGCTCTGGGCGCTGGCGGCGGCGAGCACCGTGACCGTGGTGCAGCGGATGGCCGTCGTGCGTCGGCAGGCCATGGCGGATCCAGCGCTGTGAACGTGAGCGACCGGCTGCTCGCCCAGAGCTACCGCGCCGGGTGGTGGGCAGCGCGGACCGCACCGGAGCGAACCGTCACCCCGACCCTGCGCGTCGTCGCCGACCGGCTCTGGGCACGCCGCGGCGGTGGTGTCACGAGCCTGGAGGCCAACCTCGCACGGGCCGTGCCACAGGCCGACCCGGCAGAGCTGCGTGAGCTCTCGCACCGTGCCATGCGGTCCTACCTGCGTTACTGGGGCGAGCTGGTGCGGCTACCCTCCTGGTCCGCAGCCGATGTCCGTTCGCGCGTCGTCACCCACGACGAGCACCGGTTGCGGGACCCGCTGGCCGCAGGTCGAGGTGTCGTGGCTGCGCTGCCGCACATGGGGAACTGGGACCTCGCGGGAGCCTGGGCGTGCGCCGAGGGGATGCCGCTGACCACGGTCGCCGAACGGCTGCGGCCGGAGAGCCTGTACGACGACTTCCTGCGCTACCGCCAGAGCCTCGGCATGACAGTGCTCCCGCTCAGCGGCGGCCCGCCGACAATGCCGATCCTCCAAGACCTGTTGGAGGCGGGGGGCTTCGTGTGCCTGCTGGCCGACCGGGACCTGTCGCGGCACGGGGTCACGGTGCGCCTGCTCGGGCAGGAGGCGCGGCTGCCCGTCGGACCCGCGCTGTTGGCGCGGCGCACCGGTGCCGTGCTGCTGCCGGCGAGCACCACCTACGACGGCTGCACCATGCACCTGCGCTTCCACCAGCCGGTCGACGTCCTCGCCGGCGACGACGGGGTGCTGCGAGCCACCGCCGAACTCGCCTCGGTCTTCAGCTCCGCGATCGCCCGGGACCCCGCCGACTGGCACATGCTGCAGCGGGTGTTCGTCGACGACCTGGCGCCACGGACGGCTACCACGGCCGGATGAGGATCGGTCTGGTCTGCCCGTACTCCCTGGACGTCGCCGGCGGGGTCCAGAACCACGTACGTGACCTGGCCGAGACCCTGGTAGCCGCCGGTCATGGCGTGTCCGTCCTGGCGCCGGTGTCCGAGGGCGACGACGTCGCCGAGCTCCCCCCGTACGTCGTGTCCGCCGGTCGGGCGGTGTCGGTGCCGTACAACGGGTCGGTGGCCCGCGTGGCGTTCGGTCCGGTGGCCGCGGCACGGACCCGTCGGTGGCTACGCGCCGGTGGCTTCGATGTCGTCCACGTGCACGAGCCGATGGCTCCCAGCGTGGCGCTGATCGCCCTCGCCGCGAGCAACGCACCAGTCGTAGCGACCTTCCACACCGCGACCGAGCGCTCGCGGGCGATGGCAGCGGCCGCCGGCATCCTGAGACCGGCGCTGGACAAGATCGTCGGGCGGATCGCGGTGTCCCAGCTCGCGCTGCAGACGGTCGTGCAGCATCTGGGAGGCAGTGCCGTCATCGTGCCCAACGGGCTCTTCGTCGAGCGGTTCGCCGCGCAGCGAGCCGCCCGGTTCGACGACGGTGGCACACCCACCATCGTCTTCCTCGGCAGGTTCGACGAGCCACGCAAAGGGCTGCCGGTGCTGCTCGCGGCGCTCGGAGGCGTCCTGGCCGAGTATCCCGGAGCCCGGCTGGTCGTCGCCGGCCAGGGTGACGTGGACGCCGCGGCCGGCCGGCTGAGCGGCCCGACCCGCGCGGCTGTCAGCTTCGTGGGGGCCCTCGACGACCACGCACGTGCCCGCTTGCTCGCCGACGCCGACGTGTTCGTCGCTCCCAACCTCGGCGGGGAGAGCTTCGGCATCGTCCTGATCGAGGCGATGGCAGCCGGCGCGCCGGTCGTGGCCAGCGACATACCCGCCTTCACTGCGGTCTGCGAGCACGGACGGCTCGCGGCGCAGTTCACCAACGGTGACGCCGACGACCTCACCCGAGCGGTCCTGGAGACGCTCGCGGACCCGGAGACGCCGGCCCGCGCCGACGCCGCAACCACGGCCGTGTGGCGCTACGACTGGTCGACGGTCACCCGTCAGGTCACAGCGGTGTACGACGCGGTGACGGCCGGCAGCGCCCTGGACTCGCTGCTCGCGGACGGACCTCGATGAACTGGCTCGCGGTCCTCCTGCTGGTCGTGCTGCTGCTCGGACTCGCCACGGTCGTGCTGTCCTGGACCGCGGGACGACACGACCGGCTACACATCCGACTGGCCACCGCGCGCGCGTCGCTGCACCTACAGCTCTCCGACCGCATCGCCACCACCATGCGGGTGGCGAGCTCGCCGGCACTGGATCCCGCCTCGGCACTGGTACTGCTCGCGGCTGCCGAGGAGGCGCGCTCCGGCAACGGGACAGCACGCCACGAGGAGGCGGAGTCGGCGCTGAGCCAGACCCTGCGGGCGGTGTTCGGTGACCTCGAGGAGGTACGACTGCTGTGTGCGGAGTCCGACGAGCCGGACCGGAGCGCGCTGCGCGACCTCGCCGGTACCTGCGAACGCGTACGGTTCGCTGCGCACTTCCACGACCAGCTGTGCACCCGTACCGTCGCGATGCGTCGCCGGCTGCTGGTGGCCCGGTTGCACCTTGCCGGGCACGCACCGTGGCCGACCCGCTTCGTCTTCGACGACGAACCGCCGCAAGGACTGCTCACCGTCGCCTCCCGGCCGCCGTCCGGCGCACCGGAGCCGTAGGATGGGGACACGTCCATCCGCCGCTACACCATGAGGTCTGTCGTGTCCGAGAGCGTGTCCCCCCACTCCGACGATTCGAGGGCTCCCGATTCCAGAGCTCCCGAGTCCGGTCCAGCGAGCCGTACCGGCACCGCCCGGGTCAAGCGTGGCATGGCCGAGATGCTCAAGGGCGGCGTCATCATGGACGTCGTCACCGCCGAGCAGGCCAAGATCGCCGAGGACGCCGGGGCGGTCGCCGTGATGGCGCTCGAACGCGTGCCGGCCGACATCCGCGCCGAGGGCGGCGTGTCACGAGCCAGCGACCCGGACATGATCGAGTCGATCATCGCGGCCGTGTCGATCCCGGTGATGGCCAAGGCACGCATCGGTCACTTCGTCGAGGCGCAGGTGCTGCAGGCGCTCGGCGTGGACTACGTCGACGAGTCGGAGGTCCTCACGCCCGCCGACTACGCCCACCACATCGACAAGTGGCAGTTCAGCGTGCCGTTCGTCTGCGGGGCCACCAATCTGGGCGAGGCGCTGCGCCGCCTCACCGAGGGCGCGGCGATGATCCGGTCCAAGGGCGAGGCCGGCACCGGCGACGTCTCCAACGCCACCATGCACATGCGCAGGATCGGCGGCGAGATCCGCCGGTTGAGCAGCATGTCCGAGGATGAGCTGTTCGTCGCCGCCAAGGAGCTGCAGGCCCCGTACGACCTGGTCCGTGAGGTGGCAGCCGCCGGAAAGCTTCCGGTGGTGCTATTCACCGCCGGTGGGATCGCCACGCCGGCCGACGCCGCCATGATGATGCAGCTCGGCGCCGAGGGCGTCTTCGTGGGGTCCGGCATCTTCAAGTCGGGCAACCCCGAGCAGCGGGCTGCTGCCATCGTCCAGGCCACGACGTTCCACGACGATGCCGACGTCGTCGCCAAGGTGTCGCGTGGTCTCGGCGAGGCCATGATCGGTCTCAACGTCGAGGCGATCCCCGAGCCGCACCGCCTGGCCGTGCGCGGCTGGTGAGGCTTCGGCGTCCCGGCCGCGAGGTCGTCGACCCGGTCTCCCGACTGCAGGAGTACGCCCACGTTCAGGTCCGTGCCGGTGTCCTGACCGGCGCCGACCTGCTCGTCGAGCTGACCCGGGTGGCGTCCGAGGACGTCGGTGGCGAGGATCCGGCCGGCCTGGCCATGGACGCCGTTGCCCGGGCCCGGGCCCTCGCCCGAGAGGAACAGGGCGCCTGGCCGCCGATCACCGACCACGACCGGCTCGAGGCCGTGTTCGAGCGGCTGCGGGCCAGCGGGATCGCCGTGCTGCCCGCCGTCGACGACCACTGGCGTGCCGCACGTGAGCTGGAGCGCCGCGACGAGGCGGGGGAGAGCCTGCGCGGCATCGCGTGGTTCACGCTGGCCGACATCTGGCACGCCGTCGAGCACGGGATGCTCGAGGTCAACCTCTGGCACGGCGACTCCGCCAACGTGGCCCCCGGCGACCGGCTGCTGGAGGAGACGGTCGACGCCTTCGCGGCCGAGGGGCTCAGCGCGCACTTCGACGAGGGTCGCATCGAGGTCGGAGCCTCCTGGCAGCGACGGGTGGTCTAGGAGCATCGTCACCCTCCTCCCGCCGTAGTACCGGTTCCGTGCCTTGTGGACCGGCATCCTGTGTGCCGCGGGAGTGGGCGTCGCCCTGAGCAACGACCTGCTGAGCGCCGCGTCCGACATCCCGGTGGCCGTCGGCCTCGCCGGAATCACGTGCTGGAGCCTGTGGCCGGTCCGGCTGCCGACGGGAGCCCCATGACGCTGTTGCTCCTGACCGTGGCCGTCATCTGCCTGCGCCGCGCGCTGCTCTGGGGCGAGCGGGCCGACTACGTGATGCAGGTGCTCACCTGCGAGCCGGACCAGGTCGTCCAGATCCTGGTGGAGCGCCACCGCCATGTCCCCGGCCAGCCGGTCTTCCTGACCCTGCCGGACCGCAACGTCGTCGCAATCGAGGTGGTGCTCCGCGACGGGCGGTCGGTCGAGCTGACCGGCACGCCGTTCGAGAACCGCGACCTTCTCGTCCTGCTCACAGCTCGGTGCCCGGTCGCCACACTCGTCGACCGGCTCGGACCACAGTCCCGCACCGAGCCCACCTGACCAGCACCTACCCTTGTCTGACGTGACTCCAGTGACTATCGGCGTGCTCGCGCTGCAGGGCGATGTGCGTGAGCACCTCAGGATCCTCACCGCCTGCGGTGCATCGGTGCGTCCGGTACGCCGGACCTCCGAGCTCGATGGTCTGCAGGGCATCGTGCTGCCCGGCGGGGAGTCCACGACGATCGACAAGCTCTCGCGAGTCTTCCACCTGCGGGAACCACTGGTAGCCGCGCTGCGGGGCGGTCTGCCGGCGTACGGCTCGTGTGCCGGGATGATCCTGCTGGCTGACCGGGTGCTCGACGGGCTGCCCGACCAGCAGACCTTCGGCGGTCTCGACGTGACCGTCCGGCGCAACGCCTTCGGGCGCCAGGTCGACTCCTTCGAGGACGACGTACGACTCGAGGGGATCGACGGCGCAGCGATGCACGCGGTGTTCATCCGGGCTCCCTGGGTCGAACAGGTCGGGCCCGACGTGCAGGTCCTCGGACGGGTGGAGCATGCCCGTGACCCCGCGGCCGCCGGTAGGATCATCGCCGTCCGACAAGGAGCGCTGCTGGCGACGTCGTTCCACCCCGAGATGTCCGACGACGCTCGAGTGCACCGATACTTCGTGTCGATGGTGAGGGAGACGGCATGAGCGGCCATTCCAAGTGGGCCACCACCAAGCACAAGAAGGCCGTGGTCGACGCGAAGCGCAGCAAGCTTTTTGCGAAGCTGATCAAGACGATCGAGGTCTCGGCCCGCACCGGCGGCGGCGACCCGGCCGGCAACCCGACGCTGTTCGACGCGATCCAGAAGGCGAAGCGGAGCTCGGTCCCCAACGACAACATCGACCGGGCCGTCAAGCGTGGTTCCGGGGCCGAGGCCGGCGGCGCCGACTGGCAGACGATCATGTACGAGGGCTACGGCCCCGGTGGCGTGGCGTTCCTCGTCGAGTGCCTCACCGACAACCGCAACCGGGCGGCGATGGAGGTGCGCACCGCGTTCACCCGCAGCGGGGGAAGCCTCGCCGACCCGGGCAGCGTGGCGTACATGTTCCACCGCAAGGGCGTCGTCCTCGTCCCGCGCGAACAGGAGCAGGGCGAGGTCGACGAGGACGACGTGCTGCTCGCCGTGCTGGAGGCCGGTGCCGAGGAGGTCAACGACCTCGGGGAGTCCTACGAGGTGGTGTCGGAGTCCAACGACCTGCTCACCATCCGAAGCGCAGTGCAGGAGGCCGGCTGGGACTACGAGTCGGCCGAGTCGTCGTTCGTGCCGTCCGTGACGGTCGAGATCGACGCCGCCGTGGCCGGCAAGGTGTTTCAGCTCATCGACGCGCTCGAGGACTCCGACGACGTGCAGAACGTCTTCTCCAACTTCGAGGTCTCCGATGAGGTCCTGGCCCAGGTCGGCTAAGGGCGGGCTTCCTCCGGCGCGTCACCGCCACCTCGTCGGCGCCCGCGGCTAGCGTGTCGAACACGTGTTCGCGCCGCCGTGCGGGCGAAAACCGACAGGAGAACTCATGCGAGTCCTCGGGGTCGACCCAGGGCTGACCCGGTGTGGTCTCGGTGTGGTCGACGGGTCGATCGGGCGCACTCTGAGCGCCGTCGCCGTCGACGTCATCCGTACGCCGGCCGACCTGCCCGCGGCGTTGCGACTGGTCCGCATCGAGGTGGTGCTGGAGGAGTGGATCCAGCGGTACACCCCGGATGCGGTCGCCGTCGAGCGGGTCTTCGCCCAGCACAACGTCCGCACCGTGATGGGTACCGCACAGGTCAGTGGGGTAGCGATGGTGGTCGCGGCGCGACGTGGCATCCCGGTGGCCCTGCACACACCGAGTGAAGTGAAGGCCGCCGTGACAGGTAGCGGGCGGGCGGACAAGATCCAGATCACCACGATGGTGACCCGGCTGCTGCGGCTGACGCAGCGCCCCACACCCGCCGATGCGGCCGATGCCCTCGCCCTGGCGATCTGCCACCTGTGGCGCGGACAGGCCGACCAGCGGCTCGCGGCTGCCGTCGCCGCCGCTCGTCCGCCGGCCGGTGCCCGTTGATCGCCTCCGTGCGGGGCACCGTGGCGGCGGTGAGCCTGCAGGCCGCAGTCGTCGAGGTGGGTGGCGTCGGGCTGCGCGTCCTCTGCACGCCGAGCACCCTTGCCGGGCTGCGGGTCGGGCAGCAGACCTCCTTGTCGACGGCCCTGGTGGTGCGCGAGGACTCCATGACGCTGTTCGCCTTCAGGGACGACGACGAGCGTGACATGTTCGAGCTGGTCCAGAGCGCGAGCGGAATCGGCCCGAAGGTGGCGCAGGCGATGCTCGCCGTGCACGGGCCTGACCAGTTGCGCCGCGCCATCGCCGGGGCCGACCTCAAGGCTTTGACACAGGTGCCGGGGATCGGGCAGAAGGGCGCCCAGCGCATCGTGCTGGAGCTCAAGGACCGGATCGGCGTCACCCGAGCAGGGGTCGCCAGCGGGCAAGCGACCGGCACGTCGGCTGCGGCGTCGCACGTCGAGGAACTGGTCGAGGCACTCGTCGGCCTGGGCTGGTCGGCACGCGAGGCCGCGCGTGCCGTCGACTCGGTGACCGCCGACCATGACGCGTCACAACCACCGGACCTCGCCGCCCTGCTGAAGGCGGCCCTGCGGACCCTGTCGCGCGCATGAGCACCCCGGACCCGCTGGAACCCGAGTCCAGCCGCAACACCGCAGACCGCCCGCTCGTCGATCCCGAGAGCCTCCCCGACGAGCGAACCGCCGAGGCGGCTCTGCGCCCGCAGACACTGTCGGAGCTGATCGGGCAGGAACGCGTGCGCGAGCAGCTGGAGCTCGTCCTGCAGGCCGCCCGTCGTCGCGGGCGCGCCCCGGACCACGTGCTGCTGGCCGGACCACCCGGGCTCGGCAAGACGACGCTCGCCCTGATCATCGCCGCGGAGATGAATGCCCCGCTGCGCGTGACCAGCGGCCCGGCGCTCCAGCACGCCGGTGACCTGGCCGCGATCCTGTCCGGGATCGGCGAGGGCGAGGTGCTTTTCGTCGACGAGATCCACCGGATGTCGCGGCCCGCCGAGGAGCTCCTCTACATGGCGATGGAGGACTTTCGGGTCGACATCATCGTCGGCAAGGGCCCCGGCGCCACCGCCATCCCGCTGCAGATCCCACCATTCACACTGGCTGGTGCCACCACCCGGACGGGCCTGCTGCCCGGGCCGCTGCGGGACCGGTTCGGCTTCACCGCCCAGCTGGAGTTCTACGAGCCGGCCGAGCTGCGCCGCATAGTCGATCGATCCGCCGGGCTGCTCGGCGTCCGCATCGACGGCTCTGGCGCCGACGAGATCGCCACCCGGTCTCGGGGGACGCCGCGCATCGCCAACCGGCTGCTGCGTCGCGTACGTGACTTCGCCGAGGTCCGCGCCCACGGTGAGGTGACCCTCGAGGTGGCGCAGCAGGCGCTGGCACTGTACGAAGTGGATGCACTGGGGCTGGACCGGCTCGACCAGGCAGTGCTGCAGGCCCTGTGCTCGCGGTTTGCGGGCGGTCCGGTCGGCCTCGGCACTCTCGCCGTTGCCGTGGGCGAAGAGCGCGAGACGGTGGAGGAGGTGGCTGAGCCGTTCCTGGTCCGCCAGGGCTTCCTGATCCGTACGCCCCGTGGTCGGGTCGCGACCCCCCAGGCCTGGTCGCACGTCGGCCTCACCCCCGCGGCCCAGGCGGCCACGCTCCCGTGGGAGTGACCGGGCCGTCATGCCCGGGTCGTGAGGGCGCTGGCTACACTGCGCCCCGCGGCCCCGATCGTGACGCCGCGGCCGTGTCATCGAGTGCCTGGAGACCTGCGTGGAAGAGATCGCCCGCTTTCTGCCGCTGCTGCTGCTCGCACTGGTCTTCTACCTGTTGGTGCTGCGACCGGCTCGGGCACGTCGGCGTGCGGTGGCCGAGCTGCAGGCCGAGCTGGAGGTCGGTACTGCGGTGATGCTCAACAGCGGCGTCTATGGACAGGTGGTCAGCACCGGCGAGGAGTCGATCGGGCTGCGGGTGGCTCCCGATCTCGTCATCACCGTGCACCGCCACGCGGTCGGGCGCCTGCTCGACGACGAGACGGTGACCCGGCTGCGGGCCGAAGGCGCCACCAGCTGGGAACTGGGCTGATCGGGGCGCACCGGCCGAGGAGTCGACCATGACGGCACCACCCTCGTCGCTGGACACGCTGCTGGACACGCTGATCCGCGACGTCCCGGACTATCCGAAACCCGGAGTGGTGTTCAAGGACATCACCCCGCTGCTCGCCGACCACGCCGGCTTCACCACGGTGGTCAGCGCCATGGCAGCCGTCGCCGGTGACCTCGACGCCCCGGTGGACGCGGTGGTCGGCATCGAGGCCCGCGGGTTCATCCTGGCCGCACCGGTGGCACTGGCACTCGGGGTCGGTTTCGTGCCCGTCCGCAAGGCGGGCAAGCTGCCCGGACCGACCTACGAGGTGTCCTACTCGCTGGAGTACGGCGAGGCGACGCTGCAGGTACACCGCGACGCCCTCGTACCCGGTGACCGGGTGCTGATCGTCGACGACGTGCTGGCGACCGGTGGCACCGTAGCCGCCACCCGCGACCTGGTGGGCCGGTGCGGAGCCGAGGTTGCGGGGGTGGTGGTGCTGCTGGAGCTCGCGTTCCTGTCCGGCCGTGGCCCCCTGGGGGACCTCTTCCTCAGCGCCCTGCGCGTCGTAGACTGAACCGTTCGCGACCACAGGGGAGAGCCGGTTGATGCCTGACAGTGATCCGAACCTTCAGCGGCATCGTCGCGACAAGCACGGTGCGGAGTTCCTGGAGCGCCGTCACCCGGTCAGTCCCCATCTGCGCCTGGTCGCGCTGCTGCTCGTCCTGGGCCTGGTCGCCTCCTCCGGCTACGTCGTGTTCAGCATGCTGTTCGCCGGCTGAGAGGCACGGGCCGAGGAACGTGCGCCGTAGAATGGCCTGATGCCCGAGCGATGTCTGGAACTCCCGTGAGCGAGGAGCCGACCCGGCCTGCCGCACCGGCCGCCACGGCGTCGACGCCTGCCCGGGTACGCACGCGGCTGGCGCGGATCGGGCGTTCCACCACTACCACCAACCCGGTCCTGGACCCGTTGTTCAGCATCGTGCGCACCACCCACCCCAAGGCCGACCTCAGCATCATCGAGCGGGCGTACGCCGTGGCCGAGCGTTGTCACGCCGACCAGCGCCGCAGGAGCGGTGACGCCTACATCACCCACCCGCTCGCGGTGGCGACGATCCTCGCCGAGTTGGGCATGACGCCACCGACCCTGTGCGCCGCCCTGCTGCACGACACGGTCGAGGACACGTCGTACACGATGGCACAGCTGACCGGCGACTTCGGCGAAGAGGTCGGGGTGCTGGTGGACGGCGTCACCAAGCTGGACCGGGTCAAGTACGGCGACAACGCCCAGGCAGAGACGATCCGCAAGATGATCGTCGCGATGAGCAAGGACATCCGCGTTCTCGTCATCAAGCTCGCTGACCGGCTGCACAACATGCGCACGCTCCGCTATCTCAAGCAGGAGAAGCAGGAGCGGATCTCGCGCGAGACGCTGGAGATCTACGCACCCCTGGCTCACCGGCTGGGCATGAACACGATCAAGTGGGAGCTGGAGGACCTGTCCTTCGCGACCCTGCACCCCAAGGTCTACGACGAGATCGTGCGGCTGGTGGCCGAACGGGCACCCTCGCGTGAGGAGTTCCTGGACACCGTGGCGCGCACGGTGCAGAGCGACCTGGGCGCGGCCAAGATCAAGGCGACGGTGACCGGCCGGCCCAAGCACTACTACTCGATCTACCAGAAGATGATTGTGCGTGGCCGCGACTTCTCCGACATCTACGACCTGGTCGGCATCCGCATCCTGGTGGAGGACCTGCGCGAGTGCTACGGCGTCCTCGGCGTGCTGCACGCGCGGTGGAACCCGGTGCCGGGCCGGTTCAAGGATTACGTCGCGATGCCCAAGTTCAACATGTACCAGTCGCTGCACACCACGGTGATCGGGCCGCAGGGCAAACCGGTCGAGCTGCAGATCCGGACGTACTCGATGCACCGCAGGGCGGTGTACGGCGTCGCTGCGCACTGGAAGTACAAGGAGGACGCCAGCGGCAAGGCGGCGACCGGTGATGACGCATCGGTCGGCGACTCCGAGATGGCGTGGTTGCGCCAGCTGATCGACTGGCAGCAGGAGACCTCCGATCCCGGTGACTTCCTGGACTCGTTGCGCTTCGACCTCAACAGCGCCGAGGTGTACGTCTTCACCCCCGCCGGCGACGTGATCGGGCTGCCAGTGCGCTCCACGCCGGTGGACTTCGCGTACGCGATCCACACCGAGGTCGGGCACCGCTGCATCGGCGGCCGGGTCAACGGCCGGCTGGTGCCACTGGAGTCGACGCTGGACAACGGTGACGTCGTCGAGGTGTTCACGTCCAAGTCACCGGGTGCAGGGCCGAGCCGGGACTGGCTCGCTTTCGTCGCCAGTCCGCGAGCACGTACCAAGATCCGGCAGTGGTTCACCAAGGAGCGCCGCGAGGAGGCGATCGAGCGGGGCAAGGACGCCATCGCACGGCTCATGCGCAAGGAGGGCCTGCCGCTGCAGCGGCTGCTGACCCACGACTCCCTGCAGGCAATCGCGAAGGAGTTGCACCACCCGGACGTGTCGTCGCTGTACGCCGCCGTCGGTGAGGGCAACATCGGTGCCCAGAACGTCGTACGGCACGTGTTGGACCTGCACGGCGGTGACGAGGGCACCGCCGAGGACCTCGCGGAGGCGGTGGTGCTGCCCACCCGGGCAGACCGTGGTCGACGGGTCCGCGGCGGTGACGCCGGCGTCATCGTGCCCGGCACGAGCGACCTGCTGGTCAAGCTGGCCCGCTGCTGCACTCCGGTGCCCGGCGACCAGATCATCGGCTTCGTCACCCGCGGTTCCGGGGTGTCGGTGCACCGGGCGGACTGCACGAACGTCAGCAGCCTCGAGCAGCAGCGCGAGCGGATGGTCGCGGTGGAGTGGGCCCCGACCGCGCAGAGCATCTTCCTGGTGGCCATCCAGGTCGAGGCCCTCGATCGAGCTCGGCTGCTGTCCGACATCACCCGGGTGCTGTCGGACCACCACGTCAACATCTTGTCGGCCACCATGTCGACCGGCCGGGACCGTGTCGCCAAGAACAAGTTCACCTTCGAGATGGGTGACCCCAAGCACCTCGGGCACGTGCTCAAGGCGGTGCGTTCGGTCGACGGTGTCTTCGACGTCTACCGCGTCACCCAGTAACGCCATCCGTGCGTTTGCTCCCGCCCATCCGCGAGTTTGGACCTCTCACCACAGCCGTGGGCCGGTCTCGATCCCGAGGTACGCGCCCACCTCGCGCTCGAAGGCGTTGTCCTTGCCGAACAGGTCGTGGCCCGTCGTGACCACCAGCCGCCACCCCAGTACCTCGGTGAGGCACCAGCGCCTTCTCTCATCGCGTGTCTTGTCGTCCGGGTGGCTGTGGAACTCCACGCCGTCGTGCTCGCAGATCACCCGCTGGGCAACGTACGCGTGATCCACCCTGCCCACCGTCCGCCCGGTCCGATCGAGCACGACGTACTGCGGCTCCGGGCGCCCCAGACCGCCGTCGACCAGACGGAGCCGCTGGACCGACTCACCTGCCGACTCCGACCTCGGTTCGACGAGGAGGACGAGCTCACGGGCCTGGACGATGCCGGGGTACCCGCGGAGTCTGGCGAGGTACGCCTCGATATCTGCGGGCGTAGTGAGACCGGCATGGGTGAGTCCATCGGCAGCAGCCAGCGCCCACGGGCGACGCAGCCGGCGAAGGAGGTCGCTCGCCGTCCTGGTGGGCGTGGTGACCGGGAGGCCGTCCATCACGAGGACGTCCTCCGGCCTCAAGTAGCCCTCCACGAACCGGACACCTCTGCGTACCGAACGCGTCGAGCCGTGCGGCACCATCCAGTCCGGCGTGAGGTCGAAGCGGGCCGACGGCGCGAACGTGTCGACGCCCATCACCCACGCTGCGGAGCAGCCCATCAGCACCCCGTCCGGTGGCCTGATGAGCTTCGCTGCTGCCGTACGGACGGATCTGCTGTCCGGGACGGCCGCGTCGACGTAGACGCCGCGCAGGACGCGACGGTACGCGCCGGCGCGACGTCGCCGTGCGAACGCCGGTGGGTCGAGTCCGAGCTCTGCGAGCCGGTCGAGGCGGAACGGTTGGTCACGGGTCAGGAGGGCTGTCATGCCTGCACTGTTGCTGCGCACGAGCCGCGTACGCAGTTGTCCACAGGGGCAGGCGACAGAAACTCACGGATGGGCGGGAGCAAACTCACGGACGGGCGAGAGCAAACTCACGGACGGGCGCTAGGGGGTGAAGTCGGTCAGCGCCTGGCGGGCCTGCTCCAGCCACGAGCGGCGTGCCTGGATCGCCTGCTCGGCCTCGCGGACCTTCGTCTCCTGCCCCGCCGCAGCCGCCTTCTCGCGAGTATCCTCCAGCTCACGCAGGGATGCCTCCAGCTTGGCTACCGTGTCGGCCGCACGCGCCTGCGCCTCGGGGTTCGACCGCTCCCACCGTTCGTCCTCGGCGGCGCCGATCGCGTCCTCGACTGCCTTCATCCGCCGTTCGAGCTCGCGCACATCGTCCCTCGGCACTTTGCCGGCCTCGTCCCAGCGCTCGGCCAGCGGACGGAACGCCACGCGGGCCGCCACCGGGTCGGTCACCGGCAGCAGCCTCTCGGCGTCGGCCAGCACCGCCCGCTTGAGCACGGCGTTGGCGGCGTACTCCTCGTCCTGCGCCGTGTTGGCCGCGCCCCGGGCCCGGAAGAAGACGTCCTGGGCGTCCCGGAACCGCTGCCACAGGACTTCCTCGTCACCACGTCCGGCCGGTCCGACAGCCTTCCACTCCTGCATCAGGTCGCGGTAGGCCCGCGCCGTCGGGCCCCAGTCCGTCGCCCCGCGCAGGGCCTCCGCCTGACTGACCAGACGGCGCTTGACCACCGTGGCGGCCGCACGCTGCTCCTCGACCTCGGCGAAGTGCTGCTTTCGGCGCCGGGTGTGCGTGCTGCGGGCCGCGGAGAAGCGGTGCCAGAACTCGTCGTCGGCCTTGCGGTCCAGGCGGGGCAACGCTTTCCACTCCTCCAGCAGCTTCCGCAACCGGTCCGACCCCGCCCGCCAGTCCTTCCCGGCGGCGATGCCTTCCGCCTCGGCGACCAGCCGCTCCTTGCCGAGGCGTGCGGCCGCCTGCTGCTCGGCCTTGGCCGCCCTGCGCTTCGCCCGCTGCAGCTCCAGCAGCGGGCCCAGCGCGTCCAGCCGGCGCAGCAGTCCCTCCAGGTCACCCACGGCCTTCGCACCGCCGATGGCCGTGCGAGCGGCCGCGATGCTGGGCCCGGCCTGGTCTGGGGCCAGTGCCCCCTGCGTGATCCGCCTCTCCAGCAGTTCGACCTCCACCTGGAGCCCGTCGAAGCGTCGGGTGTACAGCGCGAGCGCCTCGGCCGGGTCACCGTCGGGCCACTGACCCACGAGGCGCTCCCCGACCGAGGTGCGGACGTAGACGCTCCCGTCATCGGCGACGCGTCCCCACGGTGCCTCGGCGTTCATCAGCGCTCCTCGACTCACCGGACGACCCAGGCCATCGGGTCGCACCAACGGCTCAGTCTAGGAGGCGCCGCTGCTCCTGCGTGCCGCTGGCGTAGCCTTGCTCGTCGCGGCGTCGGCTCGGTCGGCGCCACAACACGGGCGTCGACGCGGAGGAGCAGCATGCTGATCGCCGGCTTCCCGGCAGGTCCGTGGGGCACCAACTGTTACCTCGTGGCCAAGGGCCGGGGCATGCCCTGCGTCATCGTCGACCCGGGCAAGGATGCAGTCGCGGGCGGGGCGGCGGGGGCATTCAACAGCGTCGAGCAGCTCGTACGCGCGCATGACCTGCGTCCGGCCGGTGTGCTGCTGACCCACGGTCACATCGACCACATCTGGTGCGCCACGCCGGTGGCGCAGCGCTACGACGTCCCGGTGTGGATCCACCCGGCCGACCGGCACCTGCTCACCGACCCGCTGGCCGGCATCTCGAGCCAGTGGGCCGGGCTGCTCGGCGGCCAGGAGTTCGTCGAACCGGCCGACCTGCGCGAGCTGGGCGACCACGACGTCCTCGAGCTGGCCGGGCTCACCGTCACCGTCGACCACATGCCGGGTCACACGGCCGGGTCTGTCACACTGCGCCTCCCGTATGACCAGGGCATCCCCGACGACGACCCGGGCGGCGGCGCCACCGAGCTGATGTTCTCCGGCGACGTGCTGTTCGCCGGGTCGATCGGGCGTACCGACCTGCCCGGCGGCGACCACGCCACCATGCTCACGACGCTGGCCACCCGGGTGCTGCCGCTCGACGACCGGATCGTGGTGCTGCCGGGTCATGGTGCCCAGACCACCATCGGCCGGGAGCGCGGCACCAACCCGTTTCTCGCCGACCTGCCGGCGACCAGCTCCACCCGAGGCCGGTGAGCGCATGAGCCGGATCACCCCGCTGTCGGGGTTTCCCGAGTTCCTGCCCAGCCAACGTGCCGCCGAGCTCGCCGTCATCGACTCCCTGCGCGAGACCTTCGAGCTGCACGGCTTCGCCTCGCTGGAGACCAGGGCTGTGGAGCCGATGGAGCAGCTGCTGAGCAAGGGCGAGACCTCCAAGGAGGTGTACGTCCTGCGCCGCCTGCAGGAAACGCAGGGAGACACCGACACCGGGCTGGGCCTGCACTTCGACCTCACCGTGCCACTGGCCCGCTACGTGCTGGAGAACGCCGGCAAGCTGGAGTTCCCGCTGCGCCGCTATGCGATCCAACGGTGCTGGCGGGGTGAGCGACCGCAGGAGGGTCGCTACCGGGAGTTCACCCAAGCCGACATCGACATCATCGGACGCGACGAGCTGTCCTTCGACGCCGACGTCGAGGTGACCGAGGTGATGGCGGCAGCGCTCAGCCGGCTGCCACTGCCGGCTGTCACTCTGCAAATCAACAACCGCAAGCTGATCGAGGGCTTCTACACCGGACTCGGCGCCCAGGACCCAGCGACGGTCATCCGGGTGGTCGACAAGCTGGACAAGGTCGGACCCGACGGCGTACGCGTGCAGCTGCGGACCGAGGCCGGCCTGGACGATGCGCAGGTCGACCTGTGCCTGGCGCTGGCGCAGATCACCGGCACGGATGTCTCGTTCGCCGGCGAGGTCCGTGCGCTCGGCGTGAGCCACCCGCTGCTGGACGAGGGACTGCGCGACCTGGTACGCGCGATCGCGGCGGCTGCCCCCTTCGCCACCGAGCGGTTCAGAGTCGTCGCCGACCTCAGGATCGCCCGCGGACTCGACTACTACACCGGCACCGTCTTCGAGGGCCGGATGAAGACGCACGGCGACATCGCCATCTGTGCCGGCGGCCGGTACGACGCGCTGGCCTCCGATGGGCGCATTACGTACCCCGGGGTCGGGATCTCACTCGGGGTCACCCGGGTCCTCGCCCCGCTGATCGGGCGCGGACTGCTCGACGGCAGCCGGTCGGTCCCCTCCGCCGTGCTCGTCGCGCTGCCCACCGAGGAGGACCGCCCCCGTGCCCGCGAGGTCGCCCGCGCGCTGCGTGAGCGTGGCATCGCGACCGAGGTGGCGCCGATCGCCGCGAAGTTCGGCAGGCAGATCCGCCACGCCGACCGGCGCGGCATCCCGTACGTCTGGTTTCCCGGCGGACCGGGCCGCGCCGACAGCGTCAAGGACATCCGTTCCGGCGAGCAGGTGGACGCCGATCCGGACGCCTGGCGTCCACCCACCGCTGACCTTCGGCCCCAGATCGTCACCAAGGAGACCCACCCGTGATTCGCACCCATGACGCCGGCACCCTGCGTGCCGAGCACGTCGGCCAGACCGTGACGCTCGCGGGCTGGGTGGCCCGCCGGCGCGATCACGGCGGTGTGGCTTTCATCGACCTGCGCGAGGGGTCGGGCTACGTCCAGGTCGTGATCCGCGACGAGGAGGTGGCCCGGCCGCTGCGCTCGGAGTTCTGCCTGCGGGTCGTCGGCGAAGTCAGCGCCCGGCCTGAGGGCAACGCCAACCCCCACCTGCCCAGCGGTGAGATCGAGGTCGTCGCCAGCAAGATCCAGGTCCTGAGTGAGTCGAGCGCGCTGCCGTTCCCGATCGAGGAGCACCAGGCCACGCCGGTCAGCGAGGAGATCCGGCTGCGCTACCGCTACCTGGACCTGCGCCGCGAGGACATGGCCCGCAACCTGCGGATGCGCGCCGACGTCACCCGGATCATCCGTGAGGTCATGGCCGCGCACGACTTCCTCGACGTGGAGACGCCGTTCCTGACGCGTTCCACGCCCGAGGGTGCCCGTGACTTCCTGGTGCCGGTACGCCTGCAGCCAGGCAGCTGGTACGCGCTGCCGCAGAGCCCGCAGCTGTTCAAGCAGCTGCTGATGGTGGCCGGGCTGGAGAGGTACTTCCAGATCGCGCGCTGCTTTCGCGACGAGGACTTCCGCGCCGACCGGCAGCCGGAGTTCACCCAGCTCGACATCGAGCTGAGCTTCCCCGACGTGGAGGACATCTACGCCCTCACCGAGGAGATCCTGGTCCGCCTCTGGCGCGAGGTCGTCGGCCACGAGATCAGCACGCCGATCCCGCGGATGACGTACCACGAGGCGGTCAGCCGCTTCGGCATCGACCGGCCCGACCTGCGCTTCGGCTGTGAGCTGGTCGACTTCACCGACTACTTCGCCGACACGCCGTTCCGCGTGTTTCGGGGTCCGGGGTCGCCCCCGGAAGGACACGGCCGGGGTCCGGGCTCGTCCCCGGAAGGGCGCAGTAGCCCCAAGGGCGAGGACTGGCACGTCGGAGCGGTCGTGATGCCGGGAGGCGCTTCCCAGCCGCGCAAGCAGCTCGATGCCTGGCAGGACTGGGCCCGCTCGCGCGGTGCCAAGGGTTTGGCCTACGTCCTGGTCGGTGAGGACGGGACGCTGGCGGGCCCGGTCGCCAAGAACTTGTCCGAAACCGAGCGCGAGCACCTAGCCGGGCACGCCGGCGCCGCTCCCGGCGACTGCGTGTTCTTCGCCGCCGGCACCAGCGCAGAGGCGCACGGACTGCTCGCGGCGACCCGCCTGGAGGTGGGGGAGCGGTGCGGCCTCATCGACCACT
>JACCXZ010000002.1 GCA_013696745.1 Nocardioidaceae bacterium
CGGTTCGTCGATCCACTCCGACAACATCACAGGCCGCTTGCAGCGTCGAGCCTGACGCAATGACCAGCCAGAACCGGGCCTGCTTCTCGATCAGTTCCTTCCTCGACCACATCCACAACACCTCATACCGGTAGGGGTGTTGCAACCACCGATTGAGCCCGCCAACCGCTACCGGGACGATCACCTGAGCGGACGACAACCGGCCGCCGTTCTCCACGCAATCAGCTGCGACTGAGTGTTGAGCCGGAGCCGGAGCCGCAGGACGCAGATGTCGGACGGACAAGAGGTGAGCGATCGCGACGGTGGGAGGCAGCCACTTCAGCCTCGTGAATGGCTCATCCCGACTCTGCGGTAAACGTGCGCGAGTCAGTCAGCGCCGATGCGGTAGCGGACGTGCGTTGCGTGAGACGAGTGGATGACCTCGACCGGCTTGAGCTTCTGGTCCCTGGCACCGTCAAACAGTCGCTCGCCACGACCGAGCAGGACAGGGACGATGTCGAGCATGAGTTCGTCGACAGCGCCTGCCCCGAACGCCTGCCGCACCGTCGAGGCTCCGCCGGCGATGTCGACGTCGCGGTCGCCGGCAGCGTCCTTCGCTTGCTCAAGGGCCGCATCGAAACCTGCTGTGAATGGAACGTCGTCCCGCCGTCCATCTCAATGGATTCGTGGGCGTGATGGGTGAGGACGAACACCGGCGCGTGATAAGGCGGCTCGTCGCCCCACCAGCCGCGCCAGTCACCTTCCCACTCGCCACGGATCGGACCGAACATGTTACGACCCATGATGTACGCACCGCTGGGCGTCGTCAGCTCATCGCGCGGGCCGACGTCAGCCTCGTGACCGGGCTCGCTGGCCCGCTGATGCCACTCGTGGTGCCGGAGACCCCCGACGCCAACCGGGTCGTCGCGGCTTTGGTCCGCTCCGGCGACGAAGCCGTCGAGCGAGATGGACATGTGACAGGTCATGCGGGTCATTCGGCCCCCTCCAAGCTCTCTGAGACGTGTGTGTGGGTTTGCGTCACGCTGCTTCCGTGACTCGCTTGGACAGCGACCACGGTCGGTTTGGTTCCGCTCGACCAGCTGAATCGTGTCAGCGGTACTCGTTCTCGGTGAGCTCCACGACGTAGGACCTTCGCAGATCAGGTTGTCTCGCATCACCCAGGTCTCGGCCATCGCGATCCGCATCAGCGATCCGTCGGTTCGGTGCACCTTGCCATCCAGCTCGCCCATGACGACGTCGCCCTGCTCGACCAGACGGACGATCCTCAGCTCGGGGCAGCCGCTGACTGCCAGGTTCTCGATCTCGGAGTCGTAGGCCTCCTTGCCGATCAGGTGATAGCCGCCAAAGACGGTCAACTCAATGTCGTCGGTCAGGCAGGACAGGATCTGACGTCTGCCCTCATCCGCGCTCGTCGCTGTGGGCAACACCGCCTGCGGAACAGTTTGAGCTGCACGCCGACGCCTCCAGCGCTGTCACACGGGCATCCGCTTCCGGGCACGCGTTTAGCGGATCAGATCTAGCGGAACACGGAGTTCGTGGCGCTCGTACAGGGCGGCGATGGCCGTCGGGTCGTCGTCGGCGCAGACGGCTGCGAGGGTGTCCAGCATCTGGTCGTAGTCGGGTCCCGTCCTGCCTTGGTAGGCCTCGGTCATGCGACCCCACTCGTCCCAAGGAAGCATCTCGATCTTGTTGAGTGCAGCGAGATCTTTGACAGCATTGCCGCGGATCTCGGCCGCGCCCCAGTTCTCGGTGCCGTACACCCCGAATGTGGCGGCGTCGATCTCTCCCTTCCGGAAGGCTGTCCACGCCTCACCGCCGGTCAGAAACTCACCAGGCGCAAGGTCTTCGGGACGGGTCAGCACCGTCTGGCCAGGGATTTCGGAATCGATGCGCACCCACCGCTCGGCGTTGTCGTCCAGGTACTCGGTGATCCAGTGGTCCAGACCCTGGTTCGGCTGGAAGTAAGTCGCGAAGCCGCAACGGACGCGAGCCAGGATGCCCCGGTGCCGCAGAAGCGCACAGCTGAGGACCGCGAAGTGTCGGCAGGTGCCGACCACGCGTTTGCCCGGCTCCCTCGCAACGGTCAGCGGCGACGGGTCCAGCGCTAACAACTCGGCGACCAGCGTGGCGGCGGGGCGGATCTGGTTCGTGGCGAAGCGCTCAGGCGGCATGCCCAGAGGCTCGGCGTCCGAGGGCTGGATGAACAGGCCGTGGACTGGAAAGCAGATGGCAAGCGGGTCAGCGCCGGCCGGTTTCCAGCACCGCTGAGCCAATGGCGTCCAGGGTCGTGAACGGACCAGAACGAGCGCAATCGAGGACCGTTGCCATGGTGGCGATTGTAAGCCAGCCGCAGCCGGGGCGACGTTCCGAGATCGGCAGCCCAACCGATGGCCGAACGGTAGACGGCGGTCCGATAGCCGGTGGCGCTGCGAAACGCATTGGCTCCCGCGTGAGCGCGTACGTCTTCACAACCACCCTCCTGTCACGTGGGTCAATCCATGGATGGTCCTGACCGCTGGCTATCCAGCAGCGCGTCGATGCGTGGGTTCCCGGTGGGAGGCGTGTGACGGGTGGGTGCCCCAGCAGCGACCAGCAGTGCCACCGTGGCCTCGTAGTCGCCGTCGCTCGCGCGATTGTTGCGCCATCCCCACACCGCGCTGTCGAGGGGTGTCGGACCCTCGTCGTCGAAGGCGCAGTCGCTCAGGTCGGCGCCGCGCTCGACCAGAAGGCGCACAGTCTCGACTCGTCCATGCATCGCTGCCTGGTCGAGCGGGGTGAAGTTGCTCCATCCGCGGGAGTCGACGTCGAGCCCGGCGTCAAGCAGGCCGCGGACGACCTCAGTCCGGCCGAGCAGGGAGAGTTGGCCCAGGAGCCAGCGCGAGTCCGTTCCTGGAATACCTGGCAGTGGGGGCAGCGCGTCGGGTAGGCGTACGGACTCACCTCTGGCCACAGCCAGTATCTGCTCCGCGACGGGGTCGAGGTCGGCGACGGCGCCCAAGCCTTCGAGCAGCTCATAGGCGGCCAGATGGCCGCAGCGTGCCGCCGCGGCGAGCGGCCTGACTCCGACGTCGGGATGGGGCATGTCCGGATCAGCGCCGGCATCAAGAAGCATCATCAGGATCGCGATGCCGCGGCCGCGTCCGATCGCCCAATGCAAGCAGCCGTGCTCGTTGACATCGACCCCGCGGTCGAGAAGCCAGCGAAGCCCCGGCTCGTCCTCGAAGTCCAGCTTGTGATTGACCATGTTCTCGAAGCCCGGCTGGTAGAGCACCTCGAGAAGGTCCGCACCACCGTGTTCACAGGCATGGTAGAAGGCGTCATCGTCCGGCTTGGCACCTCGCTCGACTAGCAGCCGCACCAGCGCGAGGTCGCTCCGCTGGACTGCGTAGGACGACGCGGTCAGCTCCCACTCACCGTCAGCCGACGGGGTGGCGGTGCTCGGCGAGGCCCCTGCATCAATCAGGAGCTCGGCGCATCGGCGTACGTCGGTTGGCGCGCCGCTGGTGTCGCGCAGGAGCCGGAGCAGCGGACTCATCTCACCCAAGGGTTCGATCGCGACCCGCGGCTCGGCATCGAGGATCACCTGGAGCGCAACGGGATCGGCCAGGGCCAGGGCCCGCTCGACTCCGTGCAGGGCGGTGGCTTGGACGTGGCGGACGAGCCGGGGCCAACTCGCGAACCCGTAGTCAGTGGCGATCTCGCGCTGGGCGAGCGCCAACCCGATGCCGCGCTCGCGACGGCGGCGCTTGGCCTGCTTGCGCAGGTGCTCCAGTGATGGGCGGTCGGGAAGATCAGGCATGTCGAACCTCCATGAGCCCGGGTCCGCGGCGACGGGCTGAGGTCCGGCAGGAGTGAATCAGACCGATGCACCGGTGGGATACTCCCTTTCCCGCGGACAGGGTGCGTACGGCAACGCCTTGGCAACGTACCGTGCTGAGCCTTCGCTCGGCCAGAGTCCAGACCCTACCGACGCGTCGCTGTCTCCCCACACTCCGCAGCCGTAACCCGTCCCGATCACGTAACCCCGCGCGGTGACAACTGCCTGGATCGAGGTTGCCGCCTGAGTCGTCCCGTAGTGGTGTGGCCTGGGGGACGACAGCAGAGTGTCAGGTTGTCGCTGATCTGTTGCGCTCAAGGGCGCGATAGACCGTGGAGCGCCCGACGCCGAAGAGGTCGGCGAGCTCGGCGGTGCTGTGCTCTCCGGTCTCGAACAACTCCACCAGATGGGCTTCTTGGCGCGGGTTCAG
>JACCXZ010000043.1 GCA_013696745.1 Nocardioidaceae bacterium
GGCGTGCATGCGCGACCGTTGTCGTTCCGGAGCCTGTCCGGCGGTCTCCGGCGTGAGCGGCGACGACGCCTATGAGACAGTCGTCACGTTCGGCGTTGCCGACGCGCACCAAGAACTTCTCGATGGCTGACCGACACCAACTGGGAACGACCCGGCCTGCGCGAAGCGACGCCCCGGTCTGCGCCATGGTCGCGCGTCCCGCGCGCACGGCGGCTAGGTCAGTACGACTCAGTCGGCCGCGCCCGATGGCCTTGGCTCCGGTGACGTGCCTGACGGGCGCACATCGACTCGGTACGGCGCAGTGACCGTCCATGCGGCCGTGAACAGGACCAGTCGCGCCATGACGTTGATCCACAGCAGCAGCCCGAAGGCGGCCGCGAGGGACGCACCGTACAGGTCGGTCCCCCGGCTGATGAGGATGCCGAAGTAGTAGAACCCGAGGTACTTCGCGGCTTCAAGAAGGATGGCGCCGAGCAGGGCACCTCCGAGCACGCGACGCAACGGTTCGGTGGTCTTCGGCAACCACAGCAGCAGGTAGGCGAGGATCGCCACGTTCGAGGCAAGCGCCAGCGCCACCGCCACTGCCCGCAGGACGGCGTGGGAGAGGCCTTCGTCTTGAGAAATGCCCAGCAGCGAGAGCGCCTGGCTCGTCAACCAGGTAGCGGAAACGCTGACTGCAACAGACAGCAGGAGGGTTCCGCCCAGGCCGACGATGACAAGCGTGTCCTGAAGCTTTTTGACCACGATGTTGCCGGCGTGCGGCTCCTGGTGCCACACAGCCCGCAGCGACTCACGAAGGGCGTCAACCCATCCCAGCCCGGCGACGACGAGGCCGACAAGGCCGAGGAATCCGGTGATCCCTGCCCGCTCGGCGACGAGCTGGACCAGGCGGTCGCCGAGCGAGTCGGGCACGAAGTCACCGAGGTGGGACAGGAGGTCGCGCTGCCGGTCGGGGTCGCCCCGGACCACGAAGCCGACCACAGAGCCCAGGAGCAGCAGGAGGGGAAATATGCAGAGGAAGCCGTAGTAGGTGATCGCCGCCGCCAGCCGGTCGCCGCTGTCGTCGAAGTAGCGGGCCAGCGCCTTGCCGAGGTGGTCCAGCCGCGGGAACGCCCGACGCAGCGCCTGCCATCGATCACCTACCCACGAGTGCACCACGGGGCAGCATATACGCCGCACCCCCGGCCATCTCCTCCGCAGATCAACGACGACGGCATGGAGACGTAGCCCGAGTGCTGATACCGGCGAGGGTCGTGCGTCACCGTCCGCGCACGTTTCCGCGCCATCCTTGGTCGATCTGCGTTCCGACGCAGTGCGGCACTGGCTGTACGCCGCGTGGGCGTGGGCCGTCGCGGCCACGCAGCAGCAGCGGGACACGCCAACCGCGAGGTCGGACCTTGACAGTGTCCCGACGACTTGTCGATGAGCGGTGGCCGCCGCGCACGGCCGCGCCGTTGACGACTACGTCGGCCGCCCGGTGAAGACCAAGGACCAGGTAGCGCGGCACATCCATCCCGACACCGACGAGCTCTTCCTCGTCCTGCGCGCTTCTCGCGATCAAGATGCACGCCGGCGACGTGCAGCTGGGCTCGGGGCAGTTGTACGTCGTGCGCCGCGGCGTACAGCAGCAGCTCGTGTCGGTCGAGGGCGCCGAGGTCATGCTGATCGAGCCGCCGTTCGGCTGCCGCTGCCGCCGTTCGTGCTCGGCACCGCCCGGGTTCTGCACGGCCCTCTGACCGAGGGCCAGGTCCTGAACGGCATGGACCGGCTGGCCGGCATCCCCGCCGAGCTGGCCCGCGTCCGCTACGAGGTCTCCCGGCCGCTGAACACCGCCTGGCAGCTGCACCGTGCCCGGCCGAGCAGCCGGCTCGTCGTCCTGTATGACGCCGGGCATGTGGCGGGGCAGCTACCAGCGAGCTCGTCGCCGCCCCGGACTCCCTCCGCGCCTCGCGCTGAGCCGTCCCACTGGTCGATCGGTCAGCGAACGGCCGCTTCGCCACGGTCGCTCGCTGTGTCAACGGTTCTCGGTCGCGTGGCTGATGGGGTCGGCGATTGTGGGAACGTCATCCAGCTCACCGGCCGCGACGGCGAGGATGAGCTCGTAGGCCTCGTCATTGGAGAGAGTCAACCTGCGCCCGTTGACGCCGAGGAAGCCGATCGTGGCGGCGAGGGCCAGTCGCTTGTTCCCGTCGGCGAGGGGGTGGTTGCGGGCGAGGGAATGCATCAAGGCCGCAGCCTTGACTTCCAGGCTGGCGTAGGCGTCGGCGCCAAACACCGTGGCCCGTGGCCGAGCCAACGCCGACTCAAGCAACCCGTGGTCGCGGACGAGGACCTCCCCTCCGAGTGTTCGCTCAGCGATGTGGATCAGCTCGGGCATGGTCGGGTAGATCACTGACCGAGCCGCTCCAGCGCCTCGGCGTAGCGCGGCAGTTCCTCGTCGAGGACCTGGTCGAGCAGTTCGGCCCTGCTGTGGTTCTCCACGTACTCACGGACCGCCTGCCTGGCGACATCCTGCATTGAGCGGTGCTCACGTTCGGCACGACCACGCAGAGCGGCCGTGTCGGCATCAGAAAGGCGAAGTGTCATCGGCATGACACGATGGTATCACTCATGATACCAAAGGCCGGCGTTCGGGAGTGGCTGGTGAGCGAGGCCAGGATGGCAGATGAGCGTGTACGGCAAGGGATTTCCTGCCGGACGGCATCGGTTTGTCGTCAAGCTGCCGCAGGCGACGCCGCTGGCGGTTCGGCATACGGAACTCCCGATGTGCAGCGGAGCGGCTGTTACGTAGCCTGCTCCTCGGTCGGACTTCTGGGCAGGGAGATTGGACTGAGGTGCATCGCGATGAGCCGCCACTGGCCCTCGATCTGGAGTCCGACGAGAGTCACGCGGAAGTCGCCATCATGGGTGTTCCCCTGGTAGGCAGCTCTCTGGCTGTGGCGTCCGACGGCCACGGCTGTTGTCCCGTGGCCGCGCACGTCGACCTGGTCCCAGGCGAGAGACCGGGTGACGAGATCGCCGCTGCGGTATCGGTCGAGCCATTGCTGCTTGTCCAGGACTGCTCCGCCCGGTCCGACGAGGACGAAGTCGGTGGTGGCCAGTGCGTCAAGGGTCTGGGTGTCGCCTCGCTGTTGGGCGTCGGCCCATTGCCTGCCGAGGTCGTGCAACGGGCGGTGGGAGGTCTCGCACCCCTTCGAATGTTCCCGATACCAACACGGACATGTCACCCAAGCCGTACAGGCTTGCAACTCATCCTGCCACCCCGCTGCCCCTCGCCACTCGCCGCTTGCCCGCTCACCAACGGACGCCGTCCCGCAGGCGGATCGAGCACCGGCTGCTCGTGGCGCGCTCCAGGCTGATCGGTGGCCCCGGCGACCACACCGACCGCACCGGAGCCTGGGTCGCGCGGGCCGGGCGCGACCCGCACAGCCCCATACTCGTCCCCAACACACCCGACGCGGCGACTCAGGTGGTCGACGTCCGAGACCTTGCGGCGTGGTTGGTCGACAGCGCCGAGCGTGGTCGCGACCTTCGACGCGGTGGGTCCGATCGAGCCCGGGCTCGACGCCACCGCCGAAGCCGAACTGCTCGACGCGTGGGCAGTCGCCGGCAGCTGAGCTCGGTGTCCCCGGCACGGGGTCACTCAGCCGGACACTCAGCCGAGGTCACAGCCAGTCGACGTCGGCCGCCCATGCGCCGCCCGACAGCCGGGGATAGCCGGGTCCCCGATCGAAGAACGGACGCTCCGCGGGGCGGGCGGCACGCAATGCGGCGCGCCGTGCCCGGGTCGCGGCCTCGTCGACGAGCAGGTCGCCACCCTGCGCCGATCCGGTGACCACAACCCCGTAGTCGTCGTGCGCCGAAGCCGGCGAGACCTTCGCCCATCGCAGGTCACGCAGCACGGCGTCAGGCTCGCGGTCCAGTGGGTCACCCCAACCGCCGCCACCGGTGGTACGGATGCGGATTACCTCGCCAGCACGTACCGGCTCGTCGTCGGCCAGCGCGTCGACCTCGCGTTCGTTCGGGCCGCCTGGGTCGACCACCACCGAGAACGGCTGCCCGGCCATGCCGCCCTTCACTCCCCAGCAGGCCAGGATGGAGCGGTCCGCGATGGACATGAAGTGCGCGTCCTCGAGCATCCGGATGTGCTTCTCGTACCCGAGACCGCCCCGAAACCTTCCCGGACCACCGGAGTCGAGGGCCAGGCCGAGCCGCTCCACGACGAACGGGAACCGCGACTCGGTGAATTCGGTGGGCAGGTTGCGGGAGTCGGGAACGACATGGATCGTGTCCTCGCCGTCTGAGTAGTAGCGGCCGCCGGCGCCACCGCCGAGCACCTCGCGCATCAGGTACGGCCGACCGTCAGCGTCCTCGCCGTAGACGCCGGTGTAGCGGATCGTCTCCTGGTCCGCAGGCATCCGGCCGTCGACCGCCTTGGCCACCACGCCGGCGAGCACGCCGAGCAGCCGCAGGATGACGAACGTACGGGCGTTGGTGGGCGCCGGGAAGATCGGCGTCAGCAGCGTGCCCGGAGGGGGGAACCGCATCTCGATCAGCGGCACCACGCCCTCGTTGACGTCGAGCTCGGCCATCCGCTCCGGGGTGTCGGCCAGGTTGCGCAGGATCGGCGCCAGCCACTTCTTCAGGAACACGCCGTCGGAGTAGTCGGCACAGTGGTTGATCGGCCCCTTGGCCTGCGCGGACGTGCCGGCGAAGTCGATGATCAGCCGCGCACCGCCCGGGTCGTCGTCGGCGGCGCGGGTCAGGGTGATCCGCTGGGTGTGCAGCTTCGGCTCGTCGACGCCGTCGTGCTCGGCGTAGTCCTCCCAGGTCCAGCTGCCGACCGGGATCTTGGACAGGATCTCCCGGCGGTAGGTCCGCGTCGTACGGTCGATGATGGCGTCGAAGCACAACTCCACGACGTCGCAGCCGTACCGCTCGAACAGCTCACCGAGGCGACGGGCACCCATCAGGCAGGCCGCGCACTCGGCGTCGAGGTCGGCGGCCAACGACTCCGGCATCCGTGAGTTGCGGGTCAGGATTGCGAGCGCTGCGCGGTTCGCCTCGCCCGCGCTCCACAGCTTGATCGGGGGCACCATCAGCCCCTCCTCGAACACCGAGGTGGCGTGGCTGGGCATCGAGCCCGGTACCGATCCCCCGATGTCGTCGTGGTGGCCGAACGCCTGCACGAACGCCACCACCGTCGGATCGCCGGCGCCGGTGGCTCGATGGAAGACAGGCACGGTCACGCACAGGTCGGGCAGGTGGCCGATGCCGCCCTCGGAGCGGTAGACGTCGTTGTGGAAGTACACGTCGCCGGGCACCATGTCGGCCAGCGGGAAGTCGCGGGCGACCGGGTGCACCAGCGCTGAGTACGAGCGTCCGGTCAGCTTGCGCAGCAGCCGGTCGTGGATGCCGGCCCGGAAGTCGTGCGCGTCGCGGATCATCGGTGAGCGCGACGTACGGGCGATGGCGGTCTCCACCTCCATCTCGACCGACGCCAGGCTGCCCTGCACGATCTCGACCAGAATGGGGTCGGCACTCGTGCCGGAGTCGTCGGTCAACGAGCCGAAGGGGAACTGTGTGGGCGCCGTGCGCGAGGTGCTCACTGGTCCTCCCCTCCCCGCTGGGGGTAGGTGCGGGTGACGACGAGGTTGAGGCGCTCGTCGACGCGCACGGCGAAGCCGGCGTGTATCGGCACCGTCGAGCCGAACTCCTCGATCACGGCTGGGCCGTCGAGGCGCTGTCCCGGTAACAGGTCCGGTCGCCAGTGGATCGGGCTGCTGACGTACCCGTCGTCGGCCACGAAGCAGACCTTGCGTGTGCCGGTCGGCTCCGGAGACCCGGTGCTGGTCGCCTCGTGGGTGGGGGTCTCGGGACGCCGGATGGGCCCGATGCCGGACACGCGCAGGTTGACCCACTCGACCGGCTGGGCGTCGTCGCCGGCGAAGTCGTAGCCGTACCGGCTGCGGTGCTCGACGTGGAAGGCGTCCGCGACCGCGCCGGCCAGGCGCCGGTCGACCGGACCGCCCGGCACCGGCACCCGTACCTCGAAGGCCTGACCGAAGTAGCGCAGGTCGGCGGTACGCACGAAACGGTGCTGGTCGGCGGGGAACCCCTCGGTGTCCAGCGCCGCCGAGGCCTGGTCGGTGAGCGCGTCGAACGCATTGGTGAGGAGATCGAGCTCGAGCGTGTCGTGCAGGCTCACCAGCGTCCGGACGTAGTCGTTCTTGACGTCGACGGTCAACAGGCCGAACGCCGACACGTTGCCGGGGTCGGGGGGCACGAGGACGGCCGACAGGTCGAGGATGTCGACGAGTCGGCACAGCAGCAGTGAGCCCGAGCCGCCGAAGGTCGTGAGGGTGAAGTCGCGGACGTCCAGACCTCGCTTGACGGTGATCTGACGCAGGGCGTTGGCCTGGTTCCAGGCGGAGATCTCCAGCACCCCCGCCGCGCACTGCTCGACGCTCATGCCCAGCGTGTCCGCCAGTTCGCGCAGCCCCGCCACCGCTGCCTCGGTGTCGAGCGGGATCTCACCGCCCAGCAGGTGCGGCGGGATGCGACCCAGCACGACGTGCGCGTCGGTGACCGTGACGTCGGCACCGCCCCTGGCGTAGCACAACGGTCCGGGGTCGGCGCCAGCCGAGGCCGGACCGACCTTGAGCGCCCCCTCCGGCGACAGCCAGGCGATCGAGCCGCCGCCCGCACCCACCGTGACCACGTCGATCATGGGAATCTTCGTCGGGTACGCGCCGATCGACCCCTCGGTCGTCAGGGTCGGCTCACCGTCGATGACCACCGACACGTCGGTCGACGTGCCCCCGCCGTCGCAGCTGAGCACCTGGTCGAAGCCGGCTCGCTGCGCTATCAGTGCCGCGCCGAGGGCCCCGGCGGCGGGACCGGACAGCACCGTGCTGATCGGCTGGTGCATGACCTCCTCGGCGCTGAGCACCCCACCGTTGGACTTCATCACGTAGAACGGCACGGTCCGGTCGCCGGTCGAGGAGGTGAACTCGTCAAGCCGGGCCTTGATGGCGTTGACGTAGCGGGACACCGTCGGCTTCACCGCCGCATCCACCAGCGTCGTCATCGAGCGCTCGTACTCGCGGTACTCGGGCAGCACCTGCGAACTCACCGAGACGACGGCCTCGGGGTGCTCCTCGGCGAGGACCTCGCGCACCCGAACCTCATGCGCCGGGTTGGCGTAGGCGTGCATCAGGCACACCCCGAGGGTGTCGACTCCTTGGTCGCGGAACCAGCGGGCCACCGCACGGGTGCCGTCCTCGTCGAGCGGACGCAGCTCCTCGCCGGTGTGCAGCAGCCGGCCACCGACGGTCTTCACCAGCTCAGGTGGCACGATCCGGTCCGGCTTCACCCAGAAGTACGAGTTGCCGTACCCGTCGGGAACAGACTGCCGCGCGATCTCCAGGACGAACTCGTAGCCCTCGGTGGTGATGAAGCCGACCCGGTCGAACGTGGCCGCGAGCAGCTGGTTGGTGGCAACGGTGGTGCCGTGGCTGACCGCGGTGATGGCGTCACCGTTGGCGGCCGGCAGATCCAGCTGCGCCAGTACCTTGTCGATGCCGGCGAGGAAGCCGTCGGCAGGGTTACCCGGCGTCGACGACGTCTTGGTCGTGACCAGCTCTCCGGTCTCCTCGTCGAAGGCGACCACGTCGGTGAACGTGCCCCCGGTGTCGATGCCGATCCGCAGCCGCCGCTGGGTGGTCATGCGTCCTCCCTCGGGCCGGGGACGGCCCCGGGCGCTGGGATGATTCAACCGGCCCCGGAGCAACGGCGGGTAGGGCAGATCTCGCCGGCTGGCGCCCGCCTCCTTGGCAGGTGCTGTCAGCCGGTCAGTACGGGTGGGACCGTTCCGGCAACGCCAGCATCTTCGGACGAGGTCGACTGTCGGGGTGCTGCTCGACCTGGGAGGACCTGCGGGTGGTACGGGTCTGACGCGACGCGCTGAGTGCTGACGGCTCCCACGGAGCGGGCAGCCTGCGACGATCGGGGGGTGGGTGACCTCGACGAGCTGGCTGGCCTCGCTGCCGCGCTGTACGCGCTGCCGCCGGAGGACTTCGTGGCGGCCCGTACCGACCGGGCCAAGACGGCACGAGCGGGGGGTGCCCGCGACCTCGCCTGTCGAGTAGGTGAGCTGCCCAAGCCGACGGCCGCGGCTTGGCTGCTCAACCAGCTGGTCCGCAGACGCCCGGACGAGGTGACCCATCTGGTCGAGCTCGGTGACCAGATGCGGGAGGCTCAGCGCACGCTGGCCGGCGACCAACTGCGCGTGCTGACCAAGCAGCGGCACGCCGTGGTCGCTGCCTTCGCCCGCCAGGTCGCCTCCCTCGCCGACGAGCTGGACCGTCCGCTCAGCGCAGCCGTCGCCACCCAGGTCGAGGAGACGCTGCGGGCGGCGATCGCGGACGAGGATGCCGGCCGGGCGCTGCTCAGCGGCAGGCTCACGACCGCCCTGTCCTATGTCGGAATGGGCGAGGTCGACGTGTCGGCCGCGGTGGCGGTGCCCCCGGCGCGACCAGACCGTCCCGAGCCGCGCGGCGAGGCGGAACTGCCGGAGCCCCATGACGAGCTCGCCGCCGCGCGGCAGCGGCGACTCGACGTCGCCGGCCGGGCCCTGTCCGAGGCCGAGCAGGCTGCCGGCCGGTTCGCCACCGAGCTCGAGGAAGCCGAGGAGCGGGTACGCCGGCTGGACACCGAGTCGGCGGCGCTGCACGCGCGGATCGAGGAGCTGCAGGCGTTGCTAGTCGACGCGACCGAGGCCGCCGGCGCGGTCGACGCGCGGCTTCGACAGGCCCGATCGACCCGACAGGCCGCCACCGCGTCGGCTGCCCAGGCGCAACGAGCCGTGGAGCGCGCCCAAGCCGACTGCGACGCCCTCTCCGACGACTAGTGGGGACCGTGGCCAGAAGGTCGTGCGCGCGGCTGCGGCACCGCTGAGTGCGCGAGGGGTCCCCTGCGGCGGCGGACCCTATTGGCACAGGGGCCCCCCTCGCGCATCGCGAGCGAGCCCGTCAGACGAACGCGCCGACGCCCGTGATGGCCCGACCCACGATCAGGGTGTTGACCTCGCGGGTGCCCTCGTAGGAGTAGATCGCCTCCGCGTCGGCCACG
>JACCXZ010000055.1 GCA_013696745.1 Nocardioidaceae bacterium
AGGCACGCGCCTCGGGCTTGCGTCCTGAGCGACGCAATGACGCGACGACACGTCCGAATGCTCGCGCTGCAGTCGCGTCGAACGCAAGCAAGGATCACGGTCGAGATGTCGAGCAGGCCGGGATCCGGACTACAGCCGTGCGTCCAGGACTGCGTCGGGATCGTCGCGCAACGCCTCAGGATCGACTGCCGGTAGCGAGCGTCGACGCGTGATCAGGCCGGCCGCCGATGGACTCGAGCGCCGCCGGAAACTAGTCCGAAAATGAAGGGTGAGTGGGCAGGCGGCAGCTCCCAGCGGAGCTGGGACAGTTGTTGTTGCGGATCAGGCCGCGGATTCGAGGGTGACTCGGTAGCCGAGGGCTTCGAGCTGTCGGATGTGGTTGCGCTTCTTGGTCTCGGTGTTGACGTTTCGTGCGAAGTGGTCGGCACCGAGGTCGTTGAAGCCGGCGTCGAGGTCAGAGAGTAGGTGCCAGATGACGACGAGGATGGAGCGGCCGACCGCGACGATCGCCTTCTTCTTGCCGCGGCGTCGCGCGATCCTTCGGTACCGCTCGCCGAGGAACGTGTCGGTGCTGCCGGCGATGACCGCGGCCTCGCCCAGGACACGTGCGAGGTACCGGTTGCCGTGTCCGGTGGACCCGTTGCCTTGCTCTTGCGGCTCAAGACCATGGGCCTCCAGCAGGTAGAACACCGGTCTCCAGTAGTCCGAGGTCGCCTCCATCACCACCCGCTCGATGCGTAGATCGACCAGGTGATTGGCCAACTCGGCCAACGACCGGGTCATCGGCGAATGCGTCGAGACCTCCTGCAGCCGTCTCTTCGCGCCCTCAGCCCCGGGGACCCGCACGCAGCAGACCAGCTCGGCCTTGCCGATGTCCACGGCAGCCACCCGGGCAATGATCTGGTCCTCCTCCACCGACTCAGCCAGCATCGCTTCTCACCTCCACGCGTTCGCGAACCTGAACCACGTGACCGCCCGGGGGATCATCAGGGCAAGGAACAGAATTCAGTCCTCGTGCTCGACCACAGCGTCGGCAACAATGAAGGGCCCACAGCGTGATCCCCGCGCCCGGCTAGTAGACGCCCTCTTGGGAACGTAGAGAACCGGCGTCACCGGACGGCACAAGAACATTTTCGCTCCGGAACGGGCGCCCCGGAAGGGGCACCTTGGCTAGTAGGAGTTCTCGTGCGCATCCCACCAGGACTGATGGATCTCGGGACGAATCCGCCCGCGGTCGGCGACGCTGAGTCCGTTGGCCAGCGCCCACGCCCGTACTTCGGCGGCGGACGGCATGGGCTGCCGAAGAACGCTGACTACACAGTCCTGGCCGCCGCCGATCCGCGCGAGCGCGGGGCGTTCGTCCTCCCCCCACCTGTGTGCGGCGGCGAGGTAGCGGTAGGTCCACTCCTCGGCCAGCTTGCGGGTCTCGCAGAACACGATGGGGATGCCCGGCCACCGGACCTGCAGCTCGGCCAGGCCGTCAGCGACCTGCGCAGGCCGTACCCGATCGAGCTTGAAAATTTGGGAGTAGCGGTCCTCCACCACCACACCGGCACGCGGCAGCGTGGCGAGCTCGCCGAGCGCGTAGCGCAGTCGACCGTTGGTCAGGCTCGCGACCAGATCGGCGAGCGACTTGCGCTCGACGGCTGCCACCACGTCGCCACCGAGGCTGACCGCGTAGTCGCCACACGGCAGGGCACGACGGACGGTACGGACCTGCTGGTTGCTGAACCGGTAGCCGTAGCGTTCACGGGTGTCGACCAGGATCTCCAGCTCGTCGATCCCGGCCGCTCGCGCCGTCGGGGTACGGACGTCGGGGCGGGCCTGCTTGCGGGTGCGCGGGGACTGCCAGAACACCATTTCCCGGCCGCGGGCGCGGGTGAACACGATCTGGGAGCGGTGCTCACGCTTGCGGTCGGCCACGACGTCGATCGCGGCTCCCCTGCGCGCACACGCCCGCAGCGGAATGCGCTCGACCACCTCGGGTGCGGACGGCCACTCCGTGACGGGGACCGGGTGGCAGTACAACGCACTTGCCCGGGGCCAGGTGCCCTTCGTGCGGAACACCAGACCGTCACCCAGCGGCAGCCGCAGCAGGTACGGCAGCGTGCTGTCCGGATCGGGGTTGCGGACGATCAGCAGCTCCACCGGTCGAGGATAGCCCTGCGCCCAGGATTGGGGCGGCGACGCGGCGTTGGTATCAGCCGCACGGCAGTGCTTGGCTGCGTACATGATCGGCTCCGACGGGGTACCAGGTGAGGAGATGCACGTCGCAGCGATGACCCCTGCCCACGCCGCACGCATCGTGACCTGGTGCTATCCAGAACCGTACGCCTGCTACGACATGACCGGCGCCGAGCCGGACACGCTGCTCGACCCGAGCAGTGGATACTTCGCGCTGATCAGCGGCCACGAGCTGATCGGCTTCCGCTCCTTCGGACCTGACGGCCGGGTGCCGGGTGGGTCATACGATGATTCCGCGCTCGACACCGGAGGTGGCCTGCGCCCAGACCTGACCGGAAGAGGGCTGGGGCGATCCGCCATCGAGACCAGCCTGCGCTTTGGCCGTGAGCGCTTCTCCCCCGTCGCGTTTCGGCTCACGGTGGCGTCGTTCAACACGCGGGCGCAGCTGGTGGTCGGGCGCCTGGGGTTCAGGCGCGTCGGCCGTTTCGCCGCCAGCACAGACGGACGGGAGTACGACATCTTCGTACGCGCCGAACGTCCGTAGGCAAGGGTCAACCGAAGCTCACGTCTGCCAACGGCTCGCCGGCTCGATCCGTCGGCTACCCGACTGCGTCGGCCTCCGCGCTGATGTCCCCGGTGACGTAACGCTGAATCGTGGGGGCGAGAGCCGCGACAACCGTCTCTGCGGGCACCGACGCGATCGGCTCGAAGTCGAGCACGTGCCGGGTGAGCGCGAGGCCCAGCATCTGCGACGCGACCAGCGAGGCGCGCAGCTCGACCTGGTCGGTGATCCCGAGCTCGGACAGCGCACGTTTGGCCACCCGGTTGAGCATGAACTCCCGCAGCAGCTTCGCGATCCACGGGTGTGCGACCGCCGACCGGAGCATCGCCGCAGCGGCGGTGCCCCGTGGGGAGTCCCAGACCGAGAGGAACGTACGCACCATCCGCTCCCCCACCTCGTCGACACCGCCGGCCAACGCGCTCTTCAGCACCTCGTCGGGCGTCACGGGGACGTCGAGCGCGGCTAGGAAGAGGTCCTCCTTGCTCCCGAAGTAGTGGTGCACCAGCGCCGGGTCGACAGCTGCGTCGCCCGCCACCCGGCGGATCGAGGTGGACTCGTACCCGTGGTCGGCGAAGGCACCGCGAGCGGCGTCCAGGATCGCCTGCCGCGTGAGCGCCGGGTCGCCCGGGCGCCGGCCCGTGCGTCGTGCGGCCATGAGTTGCCTTCCCGGCGTCCGGATCATGCAGTACGCCGGCGCAGCGTACCGGCCGCCAGCACCAGAGCGGCGACCGCGACACCACCGACGACGGCCAGGTCGGCCCACATCTGGCTGGTGGTCCCAGAGTTGCCACCGACCTCGCGCAGCGCGCTCACCGCGTACGTGAGCGGGAGGAAGTCGCTCACCGTCTCCAGCCACCCGGCCATCTGCTCGCGCGGGACGAGCAACCCGCACAGGAACACCTGCGGCAAGGCGACGACGGGCATGAACTGCACCGCCTGGAACTCCGTACGGGCGAACGCGCTGCACAGCAGGCCCAGGGCGACGCCGAGGACCGCGTTGACGACGGCGACCAGCACGACCAGCCAGATGCTGCCGGCGGTCTCGAGGTCGAACAACCAGTACGCGACCGCGCACGCCACACCGGCCTGCGCCGCTGCTGCCAGTCCGAACGCGATCCCGTAGCCGGCCAGCAGGTCCAGCTTGCCGAGAGGCGTCGTCAGCAGGCGCTCCAGCGTCCCCGACGTGCGCTCGCGCAGCATCGCGATGCTGGTGATGAGGAACATCACGATGAACGGCAGCACACCCAGCATCACGATCGCGATCCGGTCGAAGACCACCGGAGTCGACTCGAACATGTAGTAGAGCAACGTGAGCAGCAGCGCCGGAACTGCCAGGACGAGCGCCACCGTGCGATGGTCACGCGTGAGCTGACACAGGATGCGCCCGGTGGTGGCGAACAGGATCGAGGCGTTCATGCCGCCAGCCCCTGGGTGCGGATCAGACGCAGGAACGCCTGCTCGAGGTCGTCGCTGCCGGCCCGTTGCCGGATCTGCGTTGGTGTCGCGTCGGCGAGGAGGGCGCCCTCGCGCATCAGCAGCAGCTGGTCGCAGCGTCCCGCCTCGTCCATGACGTGGCTGGACACGAGCAATGTGACCCCGTCGGCGGCCATCCGGTGAAAGGTCGTCCACAGCTCCTCGCGCAGCACCGGGTCGAGTCCGACGGTTGGCTCGTCGAGCACCAGCAGCTCCGGGCGGCCCACCAGTGCGCAGGCTAGTGACGTCCGGGTCCGTTGTCCGCCGGACAGGGTGCCGACCAGCTGGTCCGCCGCGTCGGCGAGTCCGACCTGTTCGACCGCGTGCGCTGCCTCGGCCGGGCCGAGCCCGATCAGTCGAGCGAAGTACCGGGCGTTCTCCGCGACGCTCAGGTCGCCGTAGATGCTGGGTGCCTGCGTCATGTAACGCACTGACCGGCGCAGCGCCCGAGACCCGGCCGGCTCACCCAGCACCCGCACCGAGCCGGCTCGCACCACCTGCACCCCCACGACCGCACGGATCAACGTCGTCTTGCCGCAACCGCTCGGGCCCAGCAGACCGGTGACGCTCCCCCGCGGCACCGTGAAGGAGATCCCCCGCAGGACCGGGTGCCCGCCCCGGTCGACCAGCAGGTCCTGTACGTGTACCGCGTCGTCCATCACGCACCTCCGGATAAGTCGTCAACCGATGACTTGACGGTAGAGCGCCCACAGGGGTAAGTCAACACCGGATGAAATACGTGGTGAGGGCGTCCATTCGGGGCGCCGACTGAGGATCCCGAGTCCGGTGCCGCCGTCCGTCGCTCGCCTGCATGTCCCAGGGCACTGGGCGTGTCCGGTGGATGCCCCACTTGTCACATCACCAGTCACATGCCCAGGGGCCGCGGCGCAGCTCAGCCAACACCGCCGGTGCTGGTGAGACACGCCGGTCAGCCATCCCGAGGTCTCACAGTGATCACGCCCGGTCGCCCCACCTCACCCGCGCTGGGTGGCATCACTACGACGCGCAATCGTCACGGGGTGGCCCCGCTACGAACCTAAGGTCACGGGGCCACCCCGTGACGGATTGGCGGGCCCGGAGCCGACTGTGCGCGTGTCGACCGATCCGTCACGCCACCGCATGCGGTTGGTGGCGCACCGGGAAGACGACCGAGCGGGCGATGAAGCAGGCTCCGTGAGCGTCGTCGTGCAGCCGCTGCGCCTTCTCGATCATCGTGGCGTCGGAGACCTCCACCCGTGGCCGTAGCACGACCTCGGTGAACTCCCCCGTGCCGTCGTGGGTTTGCATGGACCCCGATGCGTCGTCGGTGTAGCCGACCACCACGACCCCGTGCGTCGCGCACAGGTGGAGGTACGCGAGCAGGTGGCACTGCGACAGCGAGGCGACCAGCATCTCCTCGGGGTTCCAGCGGGCGCAGTCCCCCCGGAAGGCGCGATCCGCGGAGCCCTCAATGACATGCTTGCCCTCGGCGCTGACCTCGTGCGCGCGGTCGTAGTCGACGTAGGACGACGTGCCGGTGCCCCGGTTGCCGGTCCACCGCAGCTGCGTCGCGAAAAGGTGCTCAGGAGCCATGGGCACCATCGTTGCACCAGGGATCGACCGTGCGGCCGCGTGTCGCAACCCCGCGAGCACCGGGGTCGTCGATGTAATGGAGATGGCCCCGCGAGGTATGAGCCCGCGGGGCCGGTCACGTCCGGGTCCGGAGCAGCCAGGCGATGCCCAGCACCGGCAGCACCAGCGGCACGTACCCGTACCCCTGACCGAAGTCCGACCACACGCTCGCGTCGTCGAACAGCGTCACATCGACGACCGACAGCAGCCCGACCAGCAGGACGCCCACCAGCTCCGCGCTGATCGCCACCCAGGCCACCCGACGCGAACCCGGGGTGCTGCGGGCCAGCCCCACGGTCGCCACGATGTAGACGACCGCCGCGACTGCGGACAGCGTGTACGCGACCGGGGCCTCGTCCCCCTTGGTGACCAGCTGCACGACCGAGCGCCCGGTCGCCGACAGCGCGAGCACCGCGTACACGGCGACCAGCACCCGGCCCGGACCGGACGACAGCGATCGCGTCGGCTCAGCCACCCCCCAATCCCCCCGGTCCGACGCCCCAGAGGGCGAGCAGCCGCAGCTGCAGCGCCACCACAGTCACCATGCCGATGACGACGACCCCGGTCCCCCAGCGGCTCTTGTCCGCCACACCCCACACGATCGACACCGGTGGGGCAAGAACGGCCGTGAGCAGGTACCCGACGAAGGTGATGCCCTCGACATCGCGACTGGTCTGCGCCAGGGCCACGCAGCCACCCACCAGCTGGCCGACCAGCACCAGCGCGAGCACTGCGGACCCGTAGAACAGCGGGTTGTCCACGAGCCGGTCACGCACGAGCAGCACGAGCGCGTAGCCGGCGACCAGCAGGGACAGTCCGATGACGACGTACGACAGGGTGAGGCTCATCTGCTCGATGTCTGCCCGAGACCCCCGGCGAGGTCCGGTGGCAGGTCCTCGACGCCGAGCAGTCCGAGGGCAGCGCCGCGGACATAGCCGTTCCAGGTCGCTACCCGACTGAACATGAAGTGGCCCCCACCCTGGACCGCGAACCACGCTGCCGCTCCGCCGCTGGCACGCACCCTCTCGACGAACTGCCGGCTCGCCTCCGCGCTTGTCCAGCGGTCGCCGGTCCCGTGCGTGACGAGCAGCGGGGTGTGCTCGCCGATGTGGTCGATCGGCTCGCCCGGGGGCAGCCATGGGGCAAGGGTCACGACGCCCACCACTGCTGCTTCATCGGCGACTGCGCACGACGTACGGCCGCCCATCGAGTGCCCGACGAGGACGACCGGCACATCGGGGTACGTCTCGCGCACCCGTGCCATCGCCCAGCGAGCGTCGGTGACGGGGTCCGGCTCCCGGCCGGGGCGGGCGTTCCAGCCGCGGACCCGGTTGCGCAATAGCCAGACGCTGACGCCCTGCCGCCGCGCTGGCGTCCGCAAGGTCCGCGCGAGCAGCGCCATGCGCCACCAGGAGGCATGGCGCGCCATCACCGGTTCGGTGTTGGACTGCATGCCGCCGTGCAGCATGAGCACCACGCCGCGCGCCTTGCGGTCCACGTCGTAGCGGTTCAGGGTGGGTTCGGCCGGTGGCATGGTGCTATCGTCGCAAACGCCCATGGTCCCCCACCGACCGCCAGGGATTCGGCCGGACGTGAAGGCGCGCGGGACAAGCACCGCAGCGGCACCCACCGGATGCGCCTCCTACAGTGGCGTCATGCCCAGCCTCACCCGCGACGAAGCCGCGGCCCGGGCAGCCATGCTCGAGGTCTACTGCTACGACCTCGACCTGCGACTGCACACCGACGGGGACACCTTCGACGTCACCACCACGACGGTCACCGGCCAGGCCTTCGACGCCTTCCACGAGCTGTTCGGCATCCGGTACCCGTTCGGCGACTACCACCAGGCCTTCGTGCCGGAGTTCAACGCCGGTGTCATGGAGAACCCCGGTTGCGTGACCCTGCGGGACTCGATGATCAGCCGGTCGCTGGCGACCGACGCCGAGCGCGGCCAGCGCGCCTGCACGATGATCCACGAGATGGGGCACATGTGGTTCGGGGACCTCGTCACCATGCGGTGGTGGGACGACCTGTGGCTGAACGAGTCGTTCGCCGAGTACACGGGTCACCGCGTCACTGATGACGCCACCGCCTTCGACGACGTCTGGGTCGACTTCGGTTTCGTGCGCAAGCGATGGGGCCTGGCCGCCGACCAGCGCAGCAGCACCCACCCGGTCGCCGGCAACGGCGCAGCCGACGCCGCGGCCGCCCTGAACGACTTCGACGGCATCTCCTACGCCAAGGGCGCCGGGGTCCTGCAGCAGCTCGCCTCCTACCTCGGCGACGACGTGTTCCTGGCCGGCGTCCGCCGGCACCTGCACGACCACGAGTACGGCAACGCCGACTTCGCCGACCTGGTCGGTGCATGGGAGTCCAGCGGGTCCCCGGACCTCTCGGGCTGGACACACGGCTGGTTGCGCACCGCCGGGGTGGACACGCTGCGCTGGAGCGACGGCGCGGTGCGCACCCCACCCACCTCGTCCCCGGTGCGGCGTCCGCACACGCTGACCGTGCTGAGGGTGGACGACGACGGCACGCAGGACGAGGCCGTCGAGGTCGACAACGACGTCACCCCGATCTCCTCGCGACCAGGATCGGGGACCGCGCTGCTCCTGGACGGTCGCAACCAGACGTGGGCGAAGGTCCGCTACGACGCCGCGACCCTGGAGGCGCTGCCCCGGCTGTTGCCCGGGATCACCGACCCCGTCACCCGCTCCGCGGTCTGGCTGGCGTTGCGTGACGGGGCCGAGGACGGCTCGGTGGATCCGCAGGTCGTCGTCGACGTGCTGTGCGCGGCGCTGCCGGTCGAGGACCGTGACGTCGCCGTGGTCTCGCTCAGCGCCTGGATAGGCGAGCACCTGCTGGGCAGACTGATGGAACCGGTGACCGACCGGGTCGCAGGTGACCGCCTGGCCGAAGGGCTGCGGCTGCGCCTGCATTCCAGCGCACCGGGATCGAGCCTGCAGCTCGCAGCGGCACGTGGCCCCGCGACGGTCACCACTGACGTGGAAGGACTCAACGGATGGCTGGACGCCGACGCCCCCCGAGGCCTGGTCGTCGACCAGGAGTGGCGCACCGCTGCGCTGCCCGACGCCCAGTCGAAGGCTCGTACGTGGGAGCGGATCAGCACCGACCGTACGGCGACCAACTACCAGGCCCACGCCTGGAGCCAGGGGTTCTGGCATGCCGAGCAGCGCGAGCTGTGCGCCCCGTACGTGCCGAGGTACTTCATCGACGTCCCGGCCACGAGTGAGTTCCGGTCCGACGACCTGGCCGCCACCACGGCAACCCGTGCGTTCCCACGCTTCGCGGTCGAGCCGCAGACGCTGTCGTGCGCCCGGAACGCGTTGGCCGGGGACGCGCTGCCGACCGGAGTGCGGCGTGCCATGTCCGACCAGGCCGACGACCTGGAGGCCGCACTGCGGGTCAGGAGGGGACGCGCGTGATGCGCAGCGATCGCCGTCCCGGGCCGGCCACCCGGGTCCGAGTGACCGAGTGGCGTGGCGATGCCGTCACCCACCACGAGGACCGGCTGGCCACTGAGGAGCCCCTCGAGGTACGTCTCGTCTGGCCCGGTGCACCCGCGCAGCGATTCGTCGTCACGATGCGTACCCCCGGCGCTGACTTCGCACTGGCCACGGGCCTGACGTTCGCAGAGGGGGTCTTCACCGGTACCGACGACCTGCGCACGGTGGCGTACTGCACGGACGAGACACTCGCCCCCCAGCAGCAGTTCAACGTCGTGACCGTCGAGCTCGCCGGCCCACCGGCGCGCTGGACCCGGCGTGGGCTGTCCATGAGCGCGGCCTGCGGTGTCTGTGGCAAGGACAGCCTTGATGCGGTCGAGCACATCGGCGGCACCCCGCAGGACGTGGTCCCGGTGGCGAAGGTGAACGTCGTCCGCTCGCTGCCGGATCGCCTGCGGGAGCAGCAGCGGGTCTTCGAGCGCACCGGTGGGCTGCACGCGGCCGGGCTGTTCGGCGCGGACGGCACGCCGGTGCTCGTGCGGGAGGACATCGGCCGGCACAACGCGGTGGACAAGGTGGTGGGACAGCTGCTCCTCGACCGGGCGCTACCCGCCGGGGGGCTCGCGGACACCGTCCTGTGCGTGAGCGGACGGCTCGGGTTCGAGATCGTCCAGAAGGCAGCCGTGGCGAGCATCCCCGTCGTCGTGGCCGTGGGCGCGCCGTCCAGCCTGGCGGTCGACCTGGCGCGGGAGTACGGCATCTGCCTGGCTGGCTTCGCCCGTGCGGACCGCATGGTCGTCTACACGCATCCGACACGCCTGGACCCCGGCTGACGCAATGGCCCGGATTGTCGGTCCGCCCGTCTAGCGTCGAAGGTGTGAAGATCCTGCACACCTCCGACTGGCACCTCGGGCGCTCCCTGCACCGCGAGGGGCTGCTGGACGCCCAGTCCGCGTTCGTCGACCACCTGGTCGAGACGGTACGAGCCGAGCGCGTCGACCTGGTGCTGGTGGCCGGTGACGTCTATGACCGGGCACTGCCACCGGTCGACGCGGTCGCCCTGGCACACGAGGCGCTGGGAAGGCTGGCAGCGCTGGACGTGCCGGTCGTCATCACCTCGGGCAACCACGACTCCGCCCGCCGGCTCGGGTTCGCCGCGGACCTGATCGCGACGTCTGGCGTCCACCTGCGTACCGATCCGTCGCGACTGCACGAGCCGGTCATGGTCGGGGACCCCGACGGTGACGTCGCCGTCTACGGACTGCCCTACCTCGAACCGGAGCTGCTACGCGAGCCCTGGGGGTTGCCCGGGCGATCCCATCGGGCCGTCATGGACGAGGCGATGGCGCGCGTGCGTGCCGACCTGGCCCGGCGTGGCGGAGCTCGCTCGGTGGTGCTGGCCCATGCGTGGATCACCGGCGGCCAACCGAGCGAGTCCGAGCGCGACATCGGCGTCGGTGGCATCGCCCAGGTGCCTGCCTCGACCTTCGACGGCATCGACTACGTCGCTCTCGGACACCTGCACGGGCGCCAGCGGATCACCAAACGGGTCCGCTACAGCGGATCCCCCCTGGCGTTCTCGTTCTCCGAGGTGCACCACACCAAGGGCTCCTGGTTGGTCGACCTCGGTCCCGACGGTGCCGTCAGCGCCGAGTTCATCGCCGCACCGGTTCCGCGCCGTCTCGGCACGATCACCGGTCACCTGGAGGGCCTGTTGCGCGACCCGGCGCACACCGACCTCGAGGACCGATGGCTGCAGGTGACGCTGACCGACCCGCAGCGGCCGCGGGCTGCGATGGAGCGCGTCCGCACGCGCTTCCCGCACGCCCTGGTGCTCCAGTTCGCACCGGTCGGCCGGGTGCCCGGAGAGCGCTGCGCCCCGGACGTCACGGGCAGGTCCGACCGCCAGGTCCTGACAGAGTTCGTCACCGCCGTGCGTGAGGTCGGCGCTGACCCAGCCGAACAGGCGCTGCTCGAGGCCGCCTGCGATGCCTGCGCCGCAGACGAGGTGGGTGCCTGATGCACCTGCACCGTCTCGAGCTCACCGCGTACGGACCCTTCGCCGGCACCGAGCACGTCGACTTCGACGCGCTCGCTCAGGCAGGGCTCTTCCTGCTCACCGGTCACACCGGCGCCGGCAAGACCAGCCTTCTCGACGCCGTCTGCTTCGCACTGTTCGGCAGCGTGCCGGGCGCCCGGGAGCAGACCGGGCGACTGCGCAGCGACCACGCGGAGTCCGGCGTAGCTCCCCGGGTGCAGCTCGAGCTGACCGTGGGAGGACGTCGGCTGCGGGTGGTGCGGTCCCCGACCTGGTGGGCCCCACGCAAACGCGGACGTGGCGAGCCGATCAAGCAACAGCCGACGGCCACACTCGCCGAGCGCATCGACGGTGCCTGGAGGCCCCTGTCGTCCCGTATCCCGGAGGTGACCCAGCAGCTGCAGTCATTGCTCGGCATGGACGTGCGCCAGTTCACCCAGGTGGCGATGCTCCCCCAGGGGCAGTTCGCTGACTTCCTGCGGGCTGGCGCCGACGAACGCAGGAACGTGCTCGAGCGACTCTTCGGCACTGCGCGGTTCCGGTCCATCGAGCAGTGGCTCGTCGACCACCGTCGGACGTGCAACACCCGGGCCGAGAACGCCCTGGCGCTGCTGCGACGCAGCGTCCACCAAGTGGCGGGCGCCGCCGCCGTCGAGGTCCCGGAGGAGTGCCCGGACGCGTGGCCGGACTGGATGGCCGCCACGCTGGCAGTGCTCGACGCCAGCTCCACCGAAGCAGCTACCCGCGAGGAGCTGACCCGCAAGGCACACGAGGCCACCCGAGCCGCGCTGGAGGACGCGAAGATCCTGCACGGGTTACGGGTGCGCGGCCTGCAGGCTCGCAGTGACCTGCAACGCCTGCGAAGCGCGCAGGCACGGGCCGCCGTCGACGCCCGGCGGCTCGAGGCGGCCGAGCGGGCCGCCCCGGCGCGAGGCCACCTCGAACGGCTCGACACGGCCACCACCGCCTTGGTGCTGCGTCAGACCGCAGCCGACGAGGCGTGCCGGCGGGCCGCCGCCATCGCGCTGCCGGTGCCCGACCCGGCGAGCCCCTGCGGTGACAAGGTCACGGCGGCCGAGGAGCTGGTGCTCCGGGCCGGCCTGCAGGTGGAGGCCGCCACGGCACTGCAGGACACCGTCCGCGAGCACGGCGCCGCACAGCGGTGGTTGGACAGCCTCCGCGTCGAGCTGGCCGGTGCCCGGGTGTCGGTCCAGGAGATCGCAGTCCGGCTCGCGGACGCCCCCGGTCACCGTCGCGACCTCGAACGACGCCTCAGTCGTGCACAGCGCAGCGCCGCTCAGGAGCAGCGCTGGCGAGCCGACCTCGCCCGGTCGTGCCGCGCCCGGGACGCTGCCGTCGCGCTCCCCCCCGCGCGCCAGGAGCAGCAGCGCGTCGTGGAGCTGTGCAACGCGGCAAACGCCGAGCTCAACCGGCGCACGGCCCTCGTCAACGACGTCGTTCGCGCCCGGCTGGAGGGCGCAGCAGCCTGGTTGGCCGGTCGCCTGGCCGACGGTGCGGACTGTCCGGTGTGCGGATCGGTCGACCACCCACGACCGCACCCGTCGATCCAGGACCACCCCACCGAGGCCGACGAGCAGGAGGCGCGGCATCAGGTGGAGGTGTCCCGGACTGCCACGTCCACCACCGCCGCCATGGTCACCGACGCCGGCGAGGCCGTGGCTCGGCTGGAAGCCACCAGCGATGGTCGGTCCCCCGAAGACGCACGGCTTGCCGTCGAGCGGGCAGCGGCTGAGCTGGAAGCTGCAGGTGCCGCGGCCGATCAGGCGACTGAGCTGCACGACGAGCTCTCGGCCCTCGAGGCTGCGCTCACCCATGACCGCGATCAGCAGCAGACCGCCGCAGCGAAGGTCACCGAGCTGACCGAACGCCTACGCGGGCTGGAGCAGCAGCACCGGGACCGCGGGGCTCGACTGATCGCGGCGCTCGGGCCGGAGCTCGACCTGCCGGCACACCTGGCTCGGGTGCTCCAGGTTGACAGCGCTTCGCGTGACGTGCTGCGCGCCCTTCGCGACCTGATGGCGGCCGGATCTGAGCATGCGTCGGCACAGGCGGGTGCCCATAGGGCTGCCGACGTCGCCGGGTTCGCCGACCTCTCGGCGGTCCGGGCCGCGGCGCTGCCCGCGGTCGAGCTCTCGAGACTGCGCGAGCACCTGCAGGACCACCGTGACGAGCTGCTCCGGGTCGAGGACGTGCTGACCGATCCTGAGGTCGCCGCCGCCCTCGCGAGGCCCGAGCCGCCGGTCGAGGAGCTCCTCGGCCGACTGACCGACCAGACGGCGTCGAGCTCCGCCGCAGCTCGAACTGCTTCGGTCCTGCGCGCCCGCCGCCAGGAGGTGACCCGATTGGCGGCCGCGACGCAGGCAGCGCGACTCGCGTGGCTCCCCCAGCAACGGACCGCTGCTCTGGCCGACTCGATGGCCTGCCTCGTCGAGGGCAAAGCCGCCGACAACCACCTCCGGGTGTCGCTGTCCGCGTTCGTGCTCGGCTCCCGGTTGCGGCAGGTGGTCGACGCTGCCAACGAGCGCTTCACCCCGATGAGCTCGGGTCGCTACTCCTTCGAGTACACGATGGACAAGTCTGCCGGTGACCGCAGGAGCGCGAGCGGTGGACTCGGTCTGCTCGTCCGTGACCAGTGGACCGGTCAGACCCGCGACCCCCGGACGCTGTCCGGCGGCGAGACATTCTGGGCCTCGCTTTCGCTGGCCCTCGGGCTGTCCGACGTGGTCACCCACGAGACGGGCGGGGTCGAGCTGCACACTCTGTTCGTCGACGAAGGCTTCGGATCGCTGGACGCAGACAGCCTGGACGACGTGATGGACGTGCTGGACTCGCTGCGCAGCGGCGGCCGGACCGTCGGGGTGGTGTCGCACGTGGAGACGATGCGGGAGCGCATCTCCGTCCAGGTACGAGTCGGCAAGGATCGGATCGGGTCCACCGTCCATCAGACCTGAGCCGAGCCTGCGATGATTCACCCGCACACCACCCATCCGCGCCGCAGCCGGCAGCGAACTGATCGACGAGGGGACACACACGATGGCCCGGCACGTCAGGAGGAGGCAGGTGGTCGAGCCGATCCCCCTCCGTCCTTCCGATGCGTCAGGCCAACCGCCCCCCTCGCTGGACGAGCTGCTGGAGTCCACGGCACTGGGTGACGAGCAAGCCTTCGGCAGACTCTACGACCAGTTGTCCTCCGCCGTGCACGGACTAGCCCGCCGCGTCATTCGTGACCCGGCCCGTGCCGAGGAGATCACCCAGGAGGTCTTCCTCCAGCTGTGGCAGACCGCACACCGCTTCGACAGCAACCGAGGGTCCGCCCGTACCTGGGTCATGACCCTCACCCACCGTAGGGCCGTTGACGTGGTCCGCCGCGACCAGTCCAGCAGCGACCGCGAGGACCGCTACGACTGGACCGGTGGACCGGACGTGGACGTGGTCGCCGAAGCGGTGACCACCCGTTTCGAGCACGAGCAGGTTCGCCGCTGTATCGGCTCGCTGACCGATCTGCAGAGGGAAGCCGTGACGCTGGCCTACTACGGGGGCTACACGTACGCCGAAGTGGCTTCCCTGCTCGATGCCAACCTTCCGACCGTCAAGACCCGGATGCGGGACGGATTGATCCGTCTGCGCGACTGTATGGGGGTGACCCGATGAGCGACGACCTGCACACACTGGTCGGTGCCTACGCACTCGACGCCCTGGCCCCCTCCGAAGAGGTGCGGTTCGAGGACCACCTCGCCACCTGCGCCGCCTGCCGCCAGGAGCTCGACGAGCTGCTCGCCACGGTCGCCCGACTCGGCGAGGCGGTGGCGATGCCGCCGCCCCCTGAGATGCGGCTACGCCTGATGGAGGCAGTGCGGCGCACTCCGCAGGAGCGTCCGCTGGTGGCCAGCATGCGGCCCAAGGGATGGCGCCGACAGGCACCCCTGCTGCTGGCAGCCGCGGCGGTCCTCGCCGTCGTCGCCAGCCTCGGTGCCTTCGTCGTCGAGCGCGAACGCCTCGAGGAGGTCCAGGCCGCGCAGTCCACGCTGTCCTCGGTGCTCACCGCGCCGGACGCCCAGGACGCCACCGCCGAGCTCGACGGCGGCCGGGTACGTGTCGTGTCCTCCCTGGCGCTGGACCAGGCCGTCGTTCTGATGGCCGACATGCCGTCACCGGGTGCGGGCAAGTCCTACGAGCTGTGGAGCATCGGGGACGACGGCCCCGTGTCCGAGGGCGTGCTTCCCGCCTCTGACCCCGGGTCCGCTGACATGCACCTGATCGACGAGCTCGACGCCGCGGGCGCCCTGGCACTGACGGTGGAACCGGAGGGCGGCTCGCCCACCGGCAAGCCGACGACGAATCCAGTCGTCAGCGTCGACCTGACCAGCACCTGAGCGAGGACGACGTCTCCCGTAGGGTTTCGTCGCATGGCCCGCGAAGTCGATGAACAGTTCCTGGCGCTGCCGCTGCGGCGCCTGGCAGATGCAAGCCTGCAACGGGCCCGAGACTTCGGCGTCCAGCACGCCGACTTCCGACTCGAGCGACTGCGCAGCCAAGACGTACGGCTGCGCGACGGCGTGTTGGAGGGCGCCCACGACGGTGAGGACGTCGGCTTCGCTGTCCGGGTCATCGCGGACGGGACATGGGGCTTCGCGTCCTGCGTCGAGCTGAGCACCGAGGCAGCCGTCCGTACCACCGAGGAGGCGATCCGGGTGGCCCAGGTGTCGGCAGCGATCAGCAGCGAGCGCATCGAGATGGCCCCCGAGCCGGTGTACGCCGATGTCTCCTGGGTGTCCGCCTACGACATCGACCCGCTGTCGGTACCGGTCGCGGACAAGGTCGAACGACTCGGCGGGTGGAGTCGCCGGCTGATGGCCTCGGACTCGGTGGCGCATGTCTCCGCCGCGGTCTCGCAGGTGGTCGAGAACAAGTTCTACACCGACCTGGCCGGCACCACGACGACCCAGCAGCGGGTCCGACTGCACCCGTTGCTCGAAGCCTACGGCGCCGACGACGCCAGCGGGCGTATCGACTCCATGCGCACCATCGCGCCGCCGGTGGGCCGCGGTTGGGAGTACCTCGTCGACGGCTACGACTGGGACGCCGAGCTCGCCGAGCTGCCGTCGCTGCTGGCCGAGAAGCTCACCGCCAAGTCGGTGGACGCGGGCGTCCTCGACCTCGTGATCGACCCGTCCAACCTGTGGCTCACCATTCACGAGTCGATCGGTCACGCCACCGAGCTGGACCGGGCCCTGGGCTACGAGGCGAACTACGCCGGCACCTCGTTCGCGACCTACGACAAGCTGGGCTCGCTACGGTACGGCTCCGAGGTGATGCAGGTCACCGGCGACCGGACGGTCGAGCACGGGTTGTCGACGATCGGCTACGACGACGAGGGCGTGGCCACGCAGAGCTGGGACATCGTGCGCGACGGCACCCTGGTCGGCTACCAGCTCGACCGTCGGATGGCGGCCATGAAGGGCCTGGGCCGCTCCAACGGCTGTGCCTTCGCCGACTCCCCCGGTCACATCCCGATCCAGCGGATGGCCAACGTCTCGCTGGCTGCGGACCCGGCCGGGCCGAGCACCCAGGAGCTGATCGGTCGTGTCGAGGACGGCTTGTACGTCGTCGGCGACCGCTCCTGGTCCATCGACATGCAGCGCTTCAACTTTCAGTTCACCGGCCAACGGTTCTTCCGGATCGAGAACGGCCGACTCGCCGGCCAGGTCCGCGACGTCGCCTACCAGGCCACCACGACCGACTTCTGGGGCTCCATGGAGGCCGTGGGTGGACCCGACACCTATGTCCTCGGCGGCGCCTTCAACTGCGGCAAGGCACAGCCGGGTCAGGTGGCTCCGGTGAGTCACGGTGCTCCGTCGGCATTGTTCCGGGGCGTGCACGTCCTCAACACCCAGGCGGAGGCAGGTCGATGAGTCGCACGTTTCCCCACCAGCTGGCCGAGCAGGGGCTCGAGTCCTCCACCGCGGACGGCTGTGTCGTGCTGGTCGACGCCTCGACGAGTGCCAACCTGCGCTGGGCCAACAACACGCTCACGACCAACGGGCTGATGCACGGCTCGCAGGTCACCGTCATCTCCACCGTCGACGGTGGACAGGGCGTGGCCTCCGGCGCTGTCTCGCGCAGCGCCTCGAGCCTGGACGACGTCCGTTCCCTGGTGCAGGCAGCCGACGCGGCTGCACGGTCCGCCGGCCCCGCGGACGACGCTGCCGATCTCCTCGGCGGCGACGCCGACGCCGACTTCGCCGAAGACGCCGAACCCACCTCGATCTCGGTCTTCGACGAGCTCGCACCGGCCCTGGGTGAAGCCTTCGGCCGGGCCCGAAGCGCCAACCAGCTGCTGTACGGATACGTCGAGCACACGGTCTTCACGACGTACGTCGCAACGTCGTCGGGCTTGCGCAGACGCCATGTGCAACCGACCGGGCACATCGGGATCACCGGCAAGTCCACTGACCTCGTCAGCTCCGCCTGGGTGGGTCAGTCCACGCGCGACTTCTGCGACGTCGACGCCACCGCCCTGGACAATGAGCTGGTCCGCAGGCTCGGCTGGGCGCAGCGGACGGTGGCCCTGCCCGCGGGGCGGTACGACACGATCCTCCCGCCGACGGCGGTGGCCGACCTGCTGATCTACGCGTACTGGACGGCCGGCGCGCGCGACGCGCTGGAAGGACAGACGGTCTACGGCAGGCCGGGTGGCGGTACCCGTGTCGGGGAGCAGCTGTCCCGGCACCCGGTGCAGCTGTGGTCCGACCCGGAGCACGCGGGGCTGCAGTGCGCGCCGTTCGTCACCGCCGCGGCCTCCTCCAGCCAGAGCAGCGTCTTCGATAACGGCTTGCCGCTGCAACGCACCCACTGGATCAGCGACGGACGGCTCACCGCCCTGGGTCAGACCCGCCGCTCGGCCGGGCTGTCCGACCTCCCGGTGACCCCGTTCGTCGACAACCTGGTGATGGATGTCGACGGTGCCGCGGGATCCGTCGAGGACCTCGTCGCCGGTACGAAGCGGGGCCTGCTGCTCACCTGCCTGTGGTACATCCGCGAGGTGGACCCACAGACGCTCCTGCTGACCGGTCTGACCAGGGACGGCGTCTACCTCGTGGAGGACGGTGAGGTGACGGGGGCAGTCAACAACTTCCGCTTCAACGAGAGCCCTGTCGACCTGCTGGACAGGTTCAGCCGGGCCGGGGGCACCGTGCCGTCATTCTCGCGGGAGTGGGGCGACTACTTCCCGCGCACCGCCACCCCGCCGCTGCAGGTGCCGGACTTCAACATGAGCAGCGTCAGCCAGGCGCAGTAGCCAGGTGGGGCCCGCTGCCGACCTCAGGCCAGCAGCGCCACGATCGCGACGACACCCACCACCACGACGAACGCCCGGAAGGCGATGGGCGGCAGGGCACGCCCGATCCGGGCGCCCATCAGCCCGCCGAGCGTGGCGCCGAGGGCGATCAGCCCGACCACGTCCCACCGGACGTCGGCGACCACGACGAAGACGACGCCGGCAACCAGGTTGACGAGCATGGCCAGCACGTTCTTGACAGCGTTCAGCCGCTGCAGGTCATCGCCGATCCCGATGCCCATGACCGCGAGCAGCAGCACGCCCTGTGCCGCTCCGAAGTAGCCGCCGTACACACCCGTGAGCAGCACCAGGCCCCAGACCAGCAGGGAACCGTGCGGCGGCCTGGCCACGTGCGCCACCGCGTCCACGTCGCCACCAGCGGCCGCCAGTGCCTGGCCCGCGGCGCGGTCCTTCAGCCACCGGCTCACCCACGGCTGCACGGCCACCAGTACGACGCCCAGCCCGATCAGCACCGGCACCACGGCGTCGAACGCCGACGACGGCAAGGTCAACAACAACACGGCGCCCAGGACACCGCCGAGCACCGAGGCCATGCCCAGCCGCAGCAGCCTGCTGCGCTGCCCCCGGAGCTCACGCCGGTACCCGACGGCACCTGCCAACGATCCCGGCACCAGACCCACGGTGTTGGACACGTTGGCGGTGACCGGCGGGTAACCGAGCGCCAGCAGCGTCGGGAACGTCACGAGGGTTCCCGAGCCGACGATGACGTTGATGCTGCCGGCAGCCGTGCCGGCCAGGACGATCAGGCAGGCGTCGAGCCAGCTCACCGGGCCTGCGGGTCCTCCCCCGGCGGAGTCGACTCCGGTGTCCCTGCCCCGGGTTCTGGCGTGGCAGCACCCGGTAGGGCGCCCGACCCGCGCGACTTGGGCTCGGCCTGGCGGGCCGACGCGATCGCCTCCTGGACCTCGCGCTGCGCCTCGCTGAGGCCCTCGGGGCGGTCGGAGACCACCGGGGCGTCGAGGTCCACCCTTTTCCTCGGGCCACCACTGTCCTGGGGGATGCCGGGGCTGGAGCCGAACGCGGTGCCGAGGCCCTTGAGGGCGTCACCGATCTCGCTGGGGATTATCCACATCTTGTTGGACTCCCCCTCGGCGATCTTGGGCAGCATCTGCAGGTACTGGTAGGAGAGCAAGGACTGGTCGGGAGCACCGTCGTGGATCGCCTGGAACACCGTCTGAATGGCCTGCGCCTCCCCCTGTGCGCGCAGGATGGAAGCCTCCCGGTCGGCCTGGGCCCGCAGGATCAACGCCTCGCGGTCACCTTCGGCGGTCAGGATCGAGGACTGCTTCTCGCCCTCGGCGGTGAGGATCGCGCCCTGGCGTGACCCCTCGGCGGTGAGGATCGCGGCCCGCTTGTCACGATCGGCGCGCATCTGCTTCTCCATCGAGTCCTTGATCGACGGCGGAGGATCAATGCCCTTGAGCTCGACCCGGTTCACCCGGATGCCCCACTTGCCGGTCGCCTCGTCCAGCACCCCGCGCAGCGCGGTGTTGATCTGGTCGCGGCTGGTCAGCGACTGCTCCAAAGTCATGCCACCGATGATGTTGCGCAGCGTCGTCATGGTCAGCTGCTCGATCGCCTGGATGTAGTTCGCGATCTCGTACGTGGCGGCTACCGGGTTGCCGACCTGGAAGTAGATGACGGTGTCGATGGAGACCACCAGGTTGTCCTCGGTGATGACCGGCTGCGGCGGGAAGGACACCACCTGCTCGCGCAGGTCGATCGTGTAGCGGACCTTGTCCACGAACGGCGTGACGACGTTCAGCCCGGCCGACAAGGTGGTGCGGTACTTCCCGAAGCGCTCGACGATGCCCGCCCGAGCCTGCGGCACGATCTTGACCGTCTTCGCCAGGGTGAGCACCACCAGCGCGGCGAACAACAGCAATAAGATGGGGAGCCCGTATTCCATGTCGTACCTCTCGTCGTTCGCTGGTCGTGCCTCGTTCAGTCGGGGTGGACGACGGCGGTGGCTCCGTCGATCTCGAACACGCGCACCTTGGTGCCCGGTTCGATGCGCTCGTGCGGGTCGTACGCGCGGGCGGTCCAGATCTCGCCGGAGAGCCGGACGGTACCGGCCATGTCGGTCACCTCGTCGAGGACTACGGCGGTGCCACCCACCAGCGCCGCGTGACCGGTGACCAGCTCGGGACCACCGTGGAAGCGGGCGACGAGGTTGGGGCGCAGCACGCCCAGGAGCCCGACGGAGATGACGATCGACACGAGGAGACTGAGGACGAACGGCAAGCCCGCGGCTGCCCCGAGCGCCCCGCCGAACACACCCAGCGCCAGCATCACGAGGACGAAGTCCATGCTGATCAACTCAGCGGCGGCCAGCAGCACCCCGGCGCCCGCCCAGCCGACCCAGGGATTGTTCTGCATGAACTCACCCAGGGACTCCCACATGGCGCCAGCCTAGCCGCCCGGCAAGGCACGGGTCCGTCGGCGCGCGCTCCAGCGGCCGTCTGTCTGGCGCAGCTCGAGGGGCATCCCGAAGGCAGCGGAGAGCTGCACCTCGGTGAGCGCCTGCGCCAACGGTCCTGCGGCCACGACACGACCGTCGCGCAGCAGCAGCGCGTGGGTGAAACCGGGGGGGATCTCCTCGACGTGGTGACTGACCATCAATGTGGTGGGAGCGGCCGGATCCGACGCCAGCACCTCCAGCGTGCTCACCAGGTCCTCGCGGCCGCCGAGGTCCAGGCCGGCGGCGGGTTCATCCAGCAGCAGGAGCTCCGGGTCGGCCATCAGGGCCCGTGCGATCTGGACCCGCTTGCGCTCACCCTCGCTCAGCGTCCCGAACGTCCTGTCCGCCAGGTGCGCGACCCCGACCTCGAGCAGCAGGCGCCGGGCCCGTTCGTGGTCCACGTGGTCGTACGCCTCCCGCCAGCGGCCCACCACGGCGTACGCGGCGGACATCACGAGATCAGCAACCCGTTCGCCGCGGGGCACCCGGTCGGCCAACTCCGTGCTGGTCAGGCCGATCCTGGGTCGCAGCTCGAAGACGTCGACAGCACCGACCAGCTCGCCGAGGAGACCGACGAGTCCCTCGCTGGGGTACAGGTGCGTGCTGATCACCGAGAGCAGGGTCGTCTTTCCTGCGCCGTTCGGCCCGAGGACCACCCAGCGCTCACCCTCCTGGACCTGCAGAGAGACGCCGTCCAGCAGCCGGCGAGGCCCACGGATCACGGACACGTCGGCGAGCTCGACGACAGTGCTCATGATCCCCCACGCAGACGACGGACGGGTGCGGATCCAACCTAGCGGGCGGATATGGTCGGCTCGTGGACGCACTGCCCCGCTCCGGCCGACTGGTCTGCTGGTTCAACGCCTGGACCGTCGGCGAGGCCACTCCAGACGACCTGCCCGAACTCGTCCTCGGCGGCGATGCGGCTCACGACGTCGTGGGTCTCACCGACACTCCGCAGCCGCTGCTGCTGGCTGCCGGGCGGCTGCGTCTGGGCGGCGGCGGTGCGTCGCTGAGCCTTCCCGCGGCCGGTGACCCGGTGGGTCTGACCGGCCCCCCGGAGCTCACCATGGCTGCGATGGAGGCAGGCGAGGCGGCCCTGTTCCCGTACGCCGGCGTGGCGCTGGTGCCCGAGGTCGTCGGCGCCGGGGTGTTCTGGCAGGCGCTGGCGTGCGCTCCCGCCGCCGGCGCAGCCGTCGGCGTGCGGGCGGCCGAGCGCTGGTTGCGGGAGGCGCTGCTGGGGTGCGCCGAACGTCTGCTGGCTCTCGACGTCGCCACCTGGCGTCCGGAGATCTCCGACGCCCTGTCCGGCATCCGTGAGAAACGGGACGCGCCGCTTCCTCGGGGTTACTCCCCCCACGCCTCCCAGCTGGCGGCGCTGGCACTGCGCTGCCACACGATCGTCGACCTCGCACACCAGAACGGGTCGGCCACGGTGACGAGCCGCGAGGAGGTCGCGCGCGCACAGGCACTGGGAGCGCTGGACCGTGCCGCCCGGCACGCGCTGGTGGCTGCCTGCTCCGACGTCCCCCGACGGGGCCACGCACGTGTCCGCTGAGCCGGGCCCGGACCCGCTCGAGCGCCCTACCCTGCTGGTGACGCTCACCGGGGTGGACCGGCCAGGTGTGGTCATGCGTGTGTTCGAGGCAGCGTCGCGCTCTGGCGTCGACGTCCTGGACATCGAGCAGGTGGTGCTGCGCGGCACTCTGGTGCTCGGCGTGCTGCTGACGAGCCCACGCGACGAGAAGGGCCTGGTGACAGCCCTCGAACACGTCGCCGACGAGCTGGGGATGGCGGTCGACGTGGTCCGCGGGACCGGTGACAACGCAGACCGCACGTCTGGGCGTTTCCACGTCACCGTGATCGGTGCACCGCTCAGGCCGACCGCCATGGCCGCTGTCGCCGGTCGGATCGCCGACACCGGCGCCAACATCGACCGGATCGTGCGCATGGCCCGTTACCCGGTCACCGCCATCGATCTGGACGTGTCCGGGGCGCCGGGGCAGATGCTGCGGTCGGCGCTGGCCGCCGAGGCGGTGGCCCGGCAGATCGACATCGCGGTCCAGCCGGCCGGCATCTTGCGGCACGCGCAGCGGCTGATCGTGATGGACGTCGACTCCACCCTCGTTCAGGGCGAGGTGATCGAGATGCTGGCCAGCCACGCGGGCTACCTGGGCCAAGTGCGCGAGGTCACCGAGCGCGCCATGGCCGGCGAGCTGGACTTCGAGGAGTCCCTGCGGGCGCGGGTGTCGCTGCTGCGCGGGGTTCCCGCCTCGGCCCTCGACGACGTGCACGCGTCGCTGGTCTACACCCCCGGTGCCCGCACGATGATCAGGACCCTGCTGCGGCTGGGGTACCGGTTCGCGCTGGTTTCCGGCGGGTTCACCCACGTCATCAAACGCATCGCCCGGGACCTCGGTGTGCACTACTACGCGGCCAACGAGCTCGAGGTAATCGACGGGCGATTGACCGGCCAGGTCGTCGGGGACGTGCTCGACCGGGCCGGCAAGGCCACCGCGCTGCGTCGCTTCGCCCAGCAGGCGGGAATCGGGCTGCCCAGCACGATAGCGATCGGCGACGGGGCCAACGACCTGGACATGCTCGCGGCCGCAGGGCTCGGCGTCGCGTTCAACGCCCAACCGGTGGTCCGGGCCGCGGCGGACACGTCGGTGACCGTTCCGTACCTCGACACGATCATCTACCTGCTCGGGATCACCCGCGAAGAGGTCGAGGCGGCTGACGCCGACGCCGGGGTGGCCACGCCGGCGCCACCCGTGACGTGAGCGGCGGGGCGTCGTGCCCCGAGGGAATGGGAGTCACTCCCCCGGCGGGCCGAGCGGTTCAGCTGCGCGGGACGTGGAACGCGCGCACCGGGCACGTGCCGGCGGCAAGGTCGTGCCACGCCACGGGCACGTCGAGCACCGCCACGGCCGCGGTCGGGAACCCACGCTCCGACATCGCTGCATCGTCGGCGCCGTGCGGGGCTGCGAGCGTGGACACCACGCTCTGCATCGTCGGGTTGTGACCGACGACAAGGGCGGTCTGCACGTCCTCGTCGAGCAGGCTCAGCATCTCGACCACCTCGTCGGCCCCCGCCTGGTACAGACCGTCCAGCATCCGTACGTCCGCGGTCACTGACTCGGCGATCTGCGACCACGTCATCCGGGCCCGGCTCGCCGTCGAGACCAGTGCCTGGGTACGTCCCGGCTCCCGGTTAGCGAGCTGCGGGGCCAGCCAGTGACCCGCTGTCCGAGCATCGCGCAGCCCTCGAGTCGCCAACGGCCGACCGTGGTCCGTGGTGGCGTGCGCCTCGGCCTTGCCGTGACGTACGACCACGAGGGTCCTGACTGAGTCGGCCACGGCTACGTCCCTTCGTCGGTGTCGTCCCTCAGCATGTCAGCCGCGGGCCGCGGCCGCGGCTCTCGTCGGCGACCCTGACGTTCATCGCCCGACCTCCGCCGATCCGTGAGTTGAGTGCCGCCCAACCGTGAGTTCGTACGGCCCGACGCGCCGACTCCTCAGGGCGCGTCGCCGCGGACTCCCCATGGCACGTTGTCACCGACCATGGCGTGCAACCCATGGTCGGTGCGGTTTATCAAGGGACCCTGGTAAACCGCACAGCCGGTAAGGTTCATGCGGGGTCGACGTTGACGACGGAGGATCCCGTGCCGAAACCCAGCTCGATGCTCACCATCGGTGAGTTGGCCGCCCGCGCCGATGTGAGTACGTCGGCGCTGAGGTTCTACGACGCCCAGGGCTTGATCGCGGCTCGACGCACCTCGGGCAACCAACGGCGGTACGAGCGGTCCGTGCTGCGCCGGGTCGCGTTCGTGCGTTCGGCCCAGCAGGTCGGGCTCACGTTGGAGGAGATCAAGCAGGCCCTCGCGACGCTGCCGAGTGAGCGGACCCCCACCAAGGCCGACTGGGAACGCTTGTCCCGCCAGTGGCGGGCGCGCCTCGACGAGCGCATTCGTGAGCTCGAGACGCTGCGCGACCAGCTGACGTCGTGCATCGGGTGCGGGTGTCTCTCGCTGCAACGGTGCGCGCTGTCCAACCCCGGTGACATCGCCTCCACCCGTGGTCCAGGTGCGGTTTACCTCAGGCCATAGCCGCCAGCACCTTGCGCCGCAGCTCGTCCGGCCCGTCCACACACGCTGCCGACCAGTTCGACGACGGCGTCGCGGTGCTCCACCCCCACGGGCCGGGCACCGGTCGCGAACTGCGCTGTCATGTCCTCGGGATCACGGCCGCGCAGATAGCGGTCCTGGTGACGTCCTCCGATGGCACCTCATGCACCCATGGCGTGGTATCCGCCGTCCACGTGCACGATCTCGCCGGTAGTGGCCGGGAAGAAGTCGCTGAGCAGGGCGACGACCGAACGCGCCGTCGGCAGGTTGTCGGCGTTGTCCCAGCCCAGCGGAGACCGGTCGCTCCACATCGACTCGAGGTCCCCGAAGCCGGGGATTGCCTTGGCCGCGAGCGTACGCAGTGGACCCGACGAGACCAGGTTCACCCGAACGCCGTGCTCGCCGAGATCCCGTGCGAGATAGCGTGCACAGGATTCCAGTGCGCCCTTGGCGACCCCCATCCAGTCGTACGCCGGCCAGGCGACCGACCCGTCGAACGTCAGCCCCACGACGCTCGACCCAGGGGTCATCATCGGCAGTGCGGCGACCGACAGCGACTTCAGCGAGTAGGCCGACACCTGCAGAGCCAGCGCAACGTCCTCCCAAGGCCCGGTGAGGAACTTGCCGCCCAGCAGCGTCTCCGGATTGCCGTAGGCGATGGAGTGCACGACACCATCCAGCCCGTCGAGGTGCTCACCCACCCGCTCCCCGAGGGTCTGGAGGTGGTCGGGGTCGGTCACGTCGAGCTCGATGACCGGAGCCGAATCGGGCAGCCGCTTGGCGATGCGCCGCGTAATCGACAGTGCCCGTCCGAAGTTGGCTATCACCACCGACGCGCCCTGCTCTTGGGCCACGCGGGCCACCGAGAAGCCGATGGAGGTGTCCATCGTCACGCCTGCGACGAGGATGCGCTTGTCTTGCAGGATTCCCACGGCAGATGCCCTTCGGTTCAGTGTCGGGAACTCAGTGCCCCATGCCGAGGCCACCGTCGACGGGGATCACCGCACCGGTGACGTAGCCCGCGTCGGCCGAGGCGAGGAAGCGCACGACCCCGGCGACCTCCTCGACGCTGGCGTACCGCTGCAACGGGATGGCGGACCGGTACTCGGCCTTCGTCTCCTCCGGCAAGGATGCGGTCATCTCGGTCTCCACGAAGCCGGGCGCGACGACGTTCGCGGTGATCCCGCGGCTTCCGAGCTCACGCGCGATCGAGCGCGCCATCCCGACCAGGCCGGCCTTGGAGGACGCGTAGTTCACCTGACCGGCGCTACCGAGCATGCCGACGACCGAGGAGATGAACACGATGCGCCCGCGCTTGATCCGGAGCATCTGCTTGGCCGCACGACGGGCGACCCGGAAGGAACCGGTGAGGTTGGTGGCGATGACGTCGTCCCAGTCGTCCTCGTTCATGCGCAGCAGCAGGGTGTCGCGGGTGATGCCCGCGTTTGCGACAAGCACCTCGACCGGCCCCTGGTGCGCGGCGACCTCATCGAAGGCACGGTCCACGTCCGCGGCGGCGGTGACGTCGCAACGCACCCCGAACAGCCCGTCGGGTGGCTCTGCGGAGCGGTACGTCACAGCCACCTGGTCCCCGGCCTCGAGGAAGGCCCGAGCGATCGCCAGTCCGATCCCCCGGTTGCCTCCGGTCACGAGCACGGACCTGCCGGACGTGTCACTCATCGGCGCAGGCTATCGGCTACGGGTGCCGTGTTCGAGCGAGGGGTTTCCCGTGCTGAACCTATGTGCACAGGGGACCCCTCGCTCATTCGTCGTCCTCGAGACGGAAGCCGACCTTCATGCTCACCTGGTAGTGACCGACCGGATCTGCGGTGCCCGCGAGGTCGTCGGCGATGTGTCCGCGGATCTGCGTGACCTCGAACCAGTCGAGGTGGCGCAGCGTCTGACCGGCCCGCCGGATGCCGTTCTGGATGGCCTGATCGATGCCTTCCGGGGAGGTGCCGACGATCTCGGTGACGCGGTACGTGCGGCTCGACATGGTCTTGGGCCTCTCATCGGGAACCGGTGTGCGCTCCGACACTACGGCTCGCCGCCGGCGAGGTGGCGGCGTACCGTGGAGACATGGAACGCGCGGAGCGCCGGGATCACGGCACGACTCAGATCACCGATGCTCGGACCTCGCGCAGCGAAGACGTCAAGCGGCGCCAGATGAACTACATCGGGTCGATGCTGCTGCGCACGCTGTGCTTCGTCGGGGCCGTCGTCGCGGACGGATGGCTGCGCTGGACGCTGGTCGCCGGTGCGATCTTCCTGCCCTACGTCGCGGTCGTGCTGGCCAATGCCGCGACCCGTCGGCGTCCCGAAGAAATGACGCCGTACGTCCCCGAGCCCCATGGGGCGCTGCCGGCCGGGGACCGCAGGACGTCGTGAGTGGGAGTGCCCCCGCCGAGCGCCATACCTGCTCGGCCAAGGGGTGCAGCAACGACGCCGTCGTCGACCTGCGGTGGAACAATCCCAAGCTCCACACCCCGGACCGGCGCAAGAGCTGGGTGGCCTGCGGGGAGCACGACGAGCACCTGTCGCGGTTCCTCGGGGCACGCGGCTTCCTGCGGGAGACCGAACCGTTGTCCTGAGCCTCGCTCAGCCGCCGATGCTGGACATCGGGCGGGTGGGCTGCAGAAAACCAGGATCGTTGATCCCGTGGCCGGGCAGCTTGCCCCACATCGCCGTCTGCCAGGCAGCCGCGATGGTCGCGTCGTCGGCCCGCCCCTCGCGCAGCAGGGAGCGCAGGTCGGACTCCTGGCGGGCGAACAAGCAGTTGCGGACCTGTCCGTCCGCGGTCAACCGGGTCCGGTCGCAGTCACCGCAGAACGGCCGCGTCACCGACGCGATCACGCCCACGGTGGCGGGTCCGCCGTTGACGAGGAACTCCTCGGCGGGGGCCGACCCACGGGGGCGCGACGCCTCGGTCAGGTCGAACTCGCCGGCCAGGCTGGCGAAGATCTCCTCCGCGGTCACCATCGCCTCGCGATGCCATCCGTGCTGTGCGTCCAGCGGCATCTGCTCGATGAATCGCAGCTGGTAACCGTGCTCGAGGCACCAGCGCAGAAGCTCCGGCGCCTCGCCGTCGTTGATGCCCCGCAGCAGCACCGCGTTGATCTTGACCGGCGTCATGCCGGCCGCGTGGGCGGCCGCGACCCCGTCGACGACGTCCTGCAGCCGGGCGCGTCGGGTGATGGCCTCGAAGGAGTCCCCGCGCACGGTGTCCAGGCTGATGTTGACCCGGTCCATCCCGGCCCGCGCGAGGGCAGGTGCCGAACGCGTGAGGCCGAGTCCGTTGGACGTCATCGCGATCCTGGGACGGGGCTTCAGCGCGGCCGTGCGGGTGACGATGTCGACCAGGCCGCGGCGCAGCAGGGGCTCGCCCCCGGTGAAGCGGATCTGGCGCACACCCAGGCGCTGCACGGCGATCGAGAGCAGGCGTACGACCTCGTCGTCGGTCAGTGTCTCCTCGCTGGCCATCCAGTTCAGACCCTCCGCGGGCATGCAGTACTGGCAGCGGAGGTTGCAGCGGTCGGTGAGCGAGACCCGCAGGTCCGTCGCCACCCGCCCGTGCTGATCCGCCAGGAGTCCAGGGGGCACAGTGGGCATGCCTTGAGTGTAGGTGGCCACACCGACGCGGCCACGTCCCGGCCACGTGCTGCCCGTGCCGAGGCGAGCACGGGAATTGCTACCGTCGGGTCGTGTACCGGTTCCTGCTCACCCCTCGCTGGCTGGGTCTCGCGGTGGTGGCCGTCGTCCTCGCCGGCTTCGGCCTGCAGCTGGGCAGCTGGCAGTTCGACCGGCGGACCGAGCGCCTGTCCGACAACGCGCGTATCGAGAGGAACCTGGCGGCACCGCCGGTCCCGCTCGGCTCGCTGGGTCTGGAGGGCAGTGACCTGGTCGACGACGGGCTCGAGTGGCGGTCGGTCACCCTGGCCGGCAGGTACGACGAGCAGGGTCAGCTGGTCGTGCGCAACCAGAGCCGAGACTCGGGGCCGGGCGTCTCAGTCCTGGCCCCGCTGCACATGCCCGACGGCACGTCCGTCCTGGTCGAGCGTGGCTGGCTGAGCACCGCGACGAGCAGCTCCGGAGTGCCTGACACCGATCCCCCACCGGTCGGTCCGGTGACGGTGACCGGGTGGTTGCGCGCTGACAGTGCCGCCGGGGAGAGTGCCACCGTGCCCGTGGACGGCACGGTGCGTGCCGTGGCCAGCGCGCAGGTCGCGGAGTCCCTCGGCTACCCGCTGCTGCCCGGGTATGTCGCACTCACGGAGCAGCAGCCTCCACCGGACGGAGCCCTGGCGGGACCCGAACCACCCGACCTCGGGCAGGGACCGCACTTCTTCTACGGACTGCAGTGGTGGTTCTTCGGCCTGCTGGCACCGGTCGGTTACGCGTGGTTCGCCCACGTCGAGGCGCACCCGCGCACCCGGTCACGCGCACCGAGGTCGGCTGGCCGTTCACCGGACACCCAGGTCCGTGTCGACTGAACCACGGCTCGCCGGGGTGAGACGCACGGCGTCTGGCGGTACGCCGATCGCGGCCAGCGTGCTCAGCGGACTGCTGCGGCGCCGATGCCGGTGGCGAACTGGGTGCGGTAGAGCCCGGCGTACAGACCACCGCGGTCCAGCAGCGTCTCATGGTCACCGCGCTCCACGATGCGTCCACCGTCCAGCACCAGAATCGTGTCGGCGTTGCGCACCGTGGACAACCGGTGCGCGATCACCAGCGAGGTCCGGCCGGCCAGTGCAATGTCCAGGGCTGCGTGCACCGCTGACTCCGACGTGGAGTCCAGGTGGGCGGTGGCCTCGTCGAGCACCACTATTCGAGGCGCCTTGAGCAGCAGGCGGGCGATCGCGAGGCGCTGCCGCTCACCTCCGGACAGCCGGTGCCCTCGGTCGCCGACGACGGTGTCCAAGCCCTCGGGCAGCGAGTCGACGAGGTCGAGCACCTGGGCGCTGGCCAGCGCGTCCCTGATCTCGGTTTCGCTGGCATCAGGCCGTGCGTAGCGCAGGTTGGCGCCGATGGTGTCGTGGAACATGTGCGCGTCCTGCGTCACGAACCCCACCAGGTCGCGCACGGAGCGCTGGGTGAGCGATCGTACGTCGTGGCCCCCGATCCGCACGGCGCCCGCACTGACGTCGTACAGACGTGCCACGAGGTTGGTGATGGTGGTCTTGCCCGCGCCCGAGGGCCCGACCAGCGCGACCATCTGGCCCGGGGCCACCTCGAAGCTCACCCCGTCGAGCACAGGTCCGCCGGAACGCGACTCCTGGCGCAGCACGCCCTCGAGACTGGCCAGGGAGGCGTCGGCGGCATACCTGAAGGAGACGTCGTCGAGCTCGAGGCTGGCAGCGGCGTCGGCTGGCAGATCCACCGCCCCGGGAGAGTCCTGGATGGAGGCGGTCAGGTCGAGCACCTCGAAGACGCGCTCGAAGCTGACGAGGGCCGTCATCACGTCGACGTGGACGTTCGACAAGCCGGTGAGCGGCCCGTACAGCCGGGCAACGAGCGCAGCCAGCGCCAGCAGCGTGCCGACCGAGAGCGATCCGGCGACCCCCATGACACCGCCGATGCCGTAGACCAGGGCGGTCGCCAACGAGGCGATGAGCGTGAGTGCGGTGAAGAACACCCGGCTCGACATGGCAGCCGCGACTCCGAGGTCGCGGACCCGGCCAGCACCGGCCGCGAACGCCTCGTCCTCACGCTCGTGCCGGCCGAACAGCTTGACCAGCATGGCGCCGCCGACGTTGAACCGCTCGGTCATCGAGGAGGCGAGGTCGGCGTTGGTCTGCATCTGCTCCCGGGTGATCCCGGCCAGCTTCTGTCCAGCCCAACGTGCCGGGATCACGAACAACGGCAGCAGTGCCAGTGCCACCAGGGTGATCCGCCAGGACAGTGCGGCCATCGTGGCCACCACGACGACCAGCGTGATCACGTTGGCGACGACACCGGTGAGGATCGAGGTGAAAGCGCGCTGCGCGCCCACCACGTCGGTGTTCAGCCGGGACACGAGCGCACCGGTCTGAGTGCGGGTGAAGAACGCCAGCGGAAGGCGTTGCACGTGCGCGAACACCTGACGGCGGAGGTCGTAGATCAGGCCCTCTCCGATGCGGGCAGAGTACCACCGCTGCGCGAGGGTGAGCGCGGCCTCCACCACGGCGAGCAAGGCCACCAGCAGCGCCAGCACGACGACGACGCTCCGGTCGTCGGCGAGCACGCCGTCGTCGATGATGCGCAGCAGCAGCAGTGGCGTGGCCACCACGAGCAGTGCGCCCGCCACGATGAGCCCGAGGATCGCGGCGATCAGCCGGCGGTACGGGCGACCGAAGCCGAGGACGCGACGGATCGTTCCCGGCGCCAGGTCGGCACGCAGCACGGAGCGGTCCGCACTGTAGGACTTCATGGCCCGTCCGCGGGCGGCTCCAGAGATCATCGCTGCGATCAACGCCCGGACGGAGTGTTTTCTTCCGCGCGGGACCCCCGTGACCTGGGGCTCAGGCGATGGACGCCAGCGCTGCCGAGCGGCCTCCGGGCAGCAGCTCGTCTACCAGGGCGACCGTGGTCGCCTCGGGGCCGCGCGGTGACCCGTGTGCGGCGATCGTGGCGGACATCTCCCGGACCCGCTCGGCGAGCAGCTCCGGCTGGTGCTCATGAGTGAGGCGCAGCTCGTCGCGCCACAGCTGCTCGCAGTCGGGCACCATGTCCAGGCCTGTGCGCAGCGCCTCGTGCGCCAGCTCGACGTTGCCGGCTTGCTCCGCCAGCCGGCCGAGCTCGGCGGCGGCACGCACGACCAGCACCTGCATGTCGCGCACGAGCGTGGAGTGCGCCAACCAGCTGTACCGATGGGCGGGCAAGAGCTCCATGGCAGGTCCCTGGACGCACGAGAGCCCTGCAGCAAGGTCCAGCAGCGGGTCGGCCGACTGCTGGGCGACCTCGTACCGGGCCTGCAGCACGTGCCAGTCGACGCGGACCTCGCGCAGGTCCAGTCGCCAGCGGCCGTGCTCGTCGGGGGCGATGCGTGGCTGGCCGACGGCGGAACTGCCCAGCCACCGCTGGACGTGGCCCATCGCGGCGGTGAAGACTTCGGGCGAGACCCCGCGCGGCCACACCGCTGAGCACAGGACGCCGGGGTGCACCCCGGTCGGGTTCAGCGCGACGTACGCGACGATCTCGGTGCACAGGTCGCGACGTTCATCCTCCAGCGGCCCGGACGCCTCGACGTGCACCGCTCCGAGAAGGCGCACCGACACTGCCGCGGGTGCGGCGGCCTCCAGCAGCCGTGGGTCGAAGCCGGGGACGCTGGTCAGGAACAGGTCGGTCGTCGCCGTGACCCGCTGCCCGTCGGCGGCGCCGAACAGGGCCGCCATCGTGCTGAGCAGGTCTGCGCGCAGCCGCTGAGCCGAGACGTCCAGTCCCAGGCTCGGATTGACCACGCGTCCCTGTGCGTCCACGTCGAGTCGCCACGCCGCCCGGGGGCTCGCTCCGGCCACCAGCACCGCGACCCGCCGGTCCGGGTCCACGGTGAGGGCGGCCAGCCGGCTCGCCCGGTCGGTGTCCGGCGCGCCGAGCACGATGACCGCCGTCGGGCGCTCGCCGCCGCTTTCGAGGTCGGCGAGGAACGTGTCCACGTCGACTGCCTGGCTCACTCGGACCGGCGCGATCATCGCCAACGCCGTTGCCGCCTCGCCGTTCAGCCCGACCACGCAGACACGTGCGTTCTCCGACCACGTGTTGGTGCCGAGCTCCACGGCCATGGACAACGCGATCTCACGCACCAGTGGGTCCGGACCGGCCAGTGCCGTGATCCCAGGCATCGAGTCGAGGTCGATGAGAACCAGCGAACCCTGGACGCCCGCGCCGAGTGTCACCAACCCCGGGCACGGGGCCGGCACACCGGCGGGCGGATCGAAGCGCTCGGCAACTGCGCGGTCGACCGTCCACATCCGTCGGTCCGGAGACGATCGCCAGCCCTCCGGCACGGGAGCCGCGGAGCCGGTCGAGAATGCGATCGAGAAGCTGGTGTCGTCGAGGTACGCCGCGCGTACTGCAGCCACCGTCCGACCCGCCTGCGCCGAGGAGGCGGCCGCCTGACGAAGCGACCGGTCGACGACGGCGGCGCCCGCGGCGTCCGCGGCGAGTCGCAGCCCTACCTCGTCCTCCGGCTTGAGGCCCCCGCCTCCACGCGGGCCGCTGCCGTTCCAGCCGCGACGACGCTTGAGGCCGAACAACAGGCCGGCAGCCACCAGTCCCCCGGCGACGCCGAGCGGCGCGGCGAGGTCGAGACCCGGGTCCGCGTGTCCGACCGGACCGACGGCGAGATCGCTCGACTCGTCACCCTTCCCGTCGTCAGCGGGGTGGTCCCGGTCGCCCGGGTCGCCCCTGTTCACGGCATGGCGGACGTCCCGGTCGACGTCCGGCGCCGCCCGGTCGGCGACGCTGATGACCCCAGGTCCCTCGGCGTCGTCGGGCAGGGCCAGCACCCAGTCGGGGTAGATCAGGTCGGGATCGCGCAGGGAGGAGCCGTCGGCCTGGAGGGCGCCCTTGTTGAGCCGGTAGATCTCCTTCCAGCGCAAGCCGTCCCCGAGGTAGCGCTCCGCGATGGCCCACAGACAGTCGTAGTGCCGGCCGTCGGGCGGCTGCACCAGGTATGTCTTGCCCAGCTTGGTCCGCAACGAAGCCTCGGTCACCGTCCCCGCATGCACGGTGCCCTTTCCGGTGCGGGCCTGCACCGTGCCGCGCTGCCCACCGATCTCGGCATCGGGAGACGGGCCGGGCACACTGACAGCGGACGGCGCACTCCGGTTGTCCGACGCGCTGGCGAGCGGTGCGGCCAGGCTCGCGCTGCCGGCCACCAGCAGCACCGAGGCGACCAGGCGGCGGGCCAGCGTCTGGGTGCCCATCCCGGCGCCCGGCACGCGACTGCGGCCCTCGACCGCCGCGGCCGCCTCGACCACGACGCACACACAGAAGTGTGCCCAGGCCAACCAGAGGACAACGGACAGCACCGACATGATCGCCGAGGCGCCCAGCTCCTGAGTGAACCAGTCGAGAGTCGGCGGTTCGGAGGGCCACGGTGCTCCGCCGACACTCCACAGCGCCCACGGCACTGCGAGGACGAGCGCGAGCAGGGCCACGAGGGCCGCTAGACCGCGTACTCGCTGGGCGAGGCTGGTCACGACGTGTTCTCCTACCTCGGGACGACAGGGTGCGTACCTACCCATGATGCCCCCTATCGGGTCATCCTGCGCTCTGGCGGCGCACCAGATCACGTATCCGGAGGACCTGGGCCTCCCGCTCGGCCGCGCACTGGTGCTCGTACGACCGTGACGCGGCCTGCTGCAGCAGCCCGGTCGTAGCAGTGACGGCCGCGTGCGGCGCCTGCAGGACCGCGGCCACCAAGTCGTCGGTGGCGACCCGGAGCTCGTCGTGGGGGACGACAGCCGTCGCCAGGCCGATTGCGGCGGCGTCGTCGGCGGCGACCCAGCGTCCCGTGGCACAGATCTCCAGCGCCCGCGAGTACCCGACCGACTGCACGAGAGGGTGGGTGCCGGCGAGGTCCGGGACCAGGCCGAGCGCCGGTTCCCGCATGCACAGCACGGCGTCCTCGGCCAGGATCCTCAGGTCGCACCCGAGCGCGAGCTGGAAGCCGGCGCCGACGGCATGCCCCTGCACCGCGGCGACGCTGATGAAGCGTGGGTCGCGCAACCAGGTGAAGCCGGCCTGGTAGCCGGCGATCACGGCCTGGGCGTCGCGGTCGGACAGTGCAGCGATCTGCGCGAGCGTCGTCTCGCCCGCGATGCCGTCGGGCGTGAGCATCGCGCGGTCCAGGCCGGTGCAGAACGACGGACCGTTCGCACGCACCACGACCGCCCGCACGTCCGGCCCGATGGCGGCGCCGATGGCTGCCAGAGCCCGCCAGGTGGCAGGGGTCTGCGCGTTACGCCGCTCCGGACGGTCAAGGGTGACGGTCACGACCGGCCCGTCACTGTCGAGTGTGAGCCCGGCGGCGGTGAGCTCGTCGGCGGTGGGGTACGTCATGGCAACGAACCGTACTGCCCCAGCGCATCGGGCCCAGCGCATCAGGCCCAGCGCATCAGGCCCAGCGCATCAGGCCAGTGCCACGAGCTCCTGGTACCCGGCGTTCCAGAGGTCCTCGGTCGCGTCGGGCAGGATCAGCACCCGGTCGGGCTGCAACGCCTCGACGGCGCCCTCGTCGTGGGTGACCAGGACGATCGCGCCCTCGTACGTACGGATGGCCCCGAGGACCTCCTGGCGAGAGGCCGGGTCGAGGTTGTTGGTCGGCTCGTCGAGCAGCAGGACGTTGGCGCTCGACACCACCAGGGTGGCCAGGGCGAGCCGGGTCTTCTCCCCGCCGGACAGCACCTGCGCGGGCTTGTTCGCGTCGTCCCCGGAGAACAGGAACGACCCCAGGACACGTCGCCGGCTGCCGTCGTCGAGGTCCGGGGCAGCGGCAGCCATGTTCTGGGCGACCGTGCGGGCGAGGTCGAGTGTCTCGTGCTCCTGGGCGTAGTAGCCGAGCTTGAGGCCGTGACCGGCGACCACCTCTCCGGTGTCCGGGCTCTCGAGGTCGGCCAGCAGACGCAGCAGGGTGGTCTTGCCGGCGCCGTTGAGACCGAGCACGACGACCCGGGAGCCCCGGTCGATGGCGAGGTCCACGTCGGTGAAGATCTCCAGCGAGCCGTACGACTTGGACAAGCCCTCGGCCATCAGTGGGGTCTTTCCGCAGGGGGCAGGTGCCGGGAAGCGGATCCGGGCCACTCGGTCCGACGCCCGCTCCGCCTCCAGTCCCGAGAGCAGCCGTTGCGCCCGCTTCGCCATGTTCTGCGCCGCGGTCGCCTTGGTCGCCTTGGCACGCATCTTGTCCGCCTGTTGCATCAGCGAGGACGCCTTGCGCTCGGCGTTGCTGCGCTCGCGCCGCCGACGACGCTCATCGGTCTCACGCTGCTGGAGGTACCTGTCCCAGCCCATGTTGTACACGTCGATCTCTGCCCGGTTGGCATCGAGGTGCAGGACCCGCGTGATGGTGTCCTGCAGCAGGGCTACGTCGTGGGAGATCACCACCAGGCCACCTGGATGGTGGGAGAGGAAGCCGCGCAGCCACCCGATCGAGTCAGCGTCCAGGTGGTTGGTCGGCTCGTCCAGGAGCAGGGTCTCGGCCCCGGAGAACAGGATGCGAGCCAGCTCGACACGTCGACGCTGGCCACCGGACAGCGTGCGCAGCGACTGACCGAGCACACGGTCGGGGAGACCGAGGCTCGCCGCGATCGTGGCCGCCTCGGACTCCGCTGCGTACCCGCCACCCGCGTGCAGCTCGGCGTCTGCACGGCTGTATCGGCGCATCCCCTTCTCGCGCACCCTTTCGTCGTCGGAACCCAGGTCGGTCTCGGCACGGCGCAACGCGCTCAGCGCGTCGTCGATCCCCCGGGCGGACAGGATGCGATCACGTGCGCTGATCTCCAAGTCACCGGTGCGCGGGTCCTGGGGCAGGTAGCCCACTGCACCGGCACGGGTGACGCTGCCGGCGGCCGCCTGCGCCTCACCCGCCAGGATCCTGGTCAACGTCGTCTTGCCCGACCCGTTGCGGCCCACCAGGCCGACCCGGTCGCCAGGGCCCACCCGGAAGGTGGCCCCCGACATCAGCAGGCGCGCACCGACGCGGACCTCGAGGTCGTGGACAGTGAGCATGCAGGCACTCCAGGCGTACGGACAGACGGGACGGTGAGGGGATGACGCTCCGGACGGCGTCGCGCCGCGGAGTCGGGCGCCAGGTACCAGGGTCTCACGCCTTCGCATTCAGCTCGATCCGTACCGACCTGGCCTTGGTCACACCCTCCTGCAGGACTCGGCGCCGCGGTTCACCGACGTCGAGCCAGTCCTGACGCGCCCGCTCCAGCGCGCCGGGGAGCCGGCTGACCTCGAGCACCTGACGGACCAGGGCGCGGTCACCGCCGCAGACCAGGTCTCCACCGGAGCCTGCCAGCACGTCGGTGACCGCACGGGCGGCTGCACCCACCAAGGCGTCGGCCTGGTTGGCCCGCCGCCGGGCGTAGCGCTGCTGGCTCCATCCACCGGCCTTGGTCTGACCCTGGACGTACCGGGTGCCGCACCGGGAGGCGACGAGCTCCGCTGCCACGACGTGGCCCACCGCGAATCCACCCCGACGCACCAGGACGAGCCCGAAGTCGGCGTACGCCACTGCCCGGGCGACGAGCGACTCCACGTCGGTGGCCGGCGGTCCGGGGGCCGGCAGCCGGAAACGCGCCCGGGCCCCGTCGGCGGCGACCAGTACCGCTCGTCCGTCACCCGGTTCCCAACGCAGGTTGCCGTGCCTCGCAGCGAACCGCTCAATCCACCCCGCGAGTCGCTCGGGCGCGACCAGCACCTGCCGGTCGGCGTCCGTGCCGGTCGGGGTCACCGCGCTGCGGCGTCGGTGCGGGGGCGGCGGCCGAGCAGCTCGCGCAGGAGCCGCTCGGTCAGCTCCGACACCCGCGGCTGCAGGCCGTGCGCCGACAACGAGTCCCTCATCTCCTCCGCGACCGCCTCGACATCGCGTCGACCGCCGAGCGCCGACGCCAAGCGCAGTGCGTCGCGCCACAAGTCCTCGGCGGCGGGAGCGACCCGGAGCCCGGCGCGCAGAGCATCGCGTGCACCCGCGCCGTCGTCGCTCCGGGCGCACAGCTCGGCAAGACGCCGGGCGACCAGGACGACGGTAGCGCTGGTGACGGTGTCGGTGTCGTGGTGCGCGAGCCAGGCGTACCGGCCGGTCGGGAGGTCAGACCAGGGCGCGCCGCGGACCAGGGCCAGTGCGGCCCTCAGCGTGACGACCTCGTCGACGTCTCGCTTTCCGGCCCGGCCCAGCAGGGCGACGAAGACGTCCCAGTCGAGTCGCGCGTCCTCGCGGCGCACCGAGAGCTGGTCCGGCGACACCCTGAGACGAGCCGCACCGTTGGTCGTGCCCCCCAGCCAGGCGCCGGCCTCCTGCAGGGCGACGTGCCGCTCGTCGTCGTCCACGCCGTCGGGCCAGACGGCCTCGGTGAGCGCCTCGTGCGTGACCCCGTCGGGGTGCAGGGCGGCGAACACGACGATCTCGGTCAGCAGTTCACGCCGGCCCTCCTCGATCGGCCCGTGCGCGTCCACCGCGACATCGCCCAGCACGCCGATCTCCACCTCGTGCGGGGCGTGCGGGTCCAGCACCCGGTCGGGCACGGTGAGCTCGGGCACCAGGTCCGAGACTTCGAGATCAGCCACGTCGACGTGCACCGGCTCGCGTGCAGCCTCGAACAGCAACGTCAACGCCTGCACTGCGGAGACCGACAGTCGCTGGGAGCGCACGTCGATGCCGAGCGGACCGCTCCACAGCCGACCGTCGGGTGAGACGACGAGCCGCACGGCGGCCTGAGCGACGTTTCCGACGACCACGACGCAGACGCTGGCGTCCATACGACCCGCCAGTTCGCCGAGCCGGACCAGGATGTCCGGTGCCGGCACTCCGGAGAGCAGGACGATGCGAGCGGTCCAGTCCGCCGAGCCCGGCTCGACCAGACGGCCTGCTCGCACGCTCGTGACGCCGTACCGTCGACATGCCGCGCGTTGGGCGTCGGCCTGCTCCTCGAGCCGATCGAGCAGTGGTGTGATGTCGGTGACCCGGTGCAGCCGGCGTGGGGCCACGGCGGTCGGGACCTCGGCGAAACCCACCAGCGTGACGTCGCGCTGATCGGCCCACGCGTGCAGTGCGGCGTCGACCGCCCACGACAGCGCGACACCTCGTGCCATCGTGTCGTCACCGCCGAGGCTGACCACTCCGGAGGCCGACTCGAGGTCCCAGGCCAGTGCGGCGCCACGGCCGGTCCGGCCCAGCACCACCAGCGCCGGGTGCAAGGCCGGCCCCTCGGGCGTGAGGCGCCGCAGGTCAGCACGCTGGATGCTCCAGGTCTGACCATCGGCTCCGCTCGTCCACGGGAACCGCGGTGCCAAGCCGTGTGTCGCGTCGAAGGTGAGCGTCACCGCCTCAGCGTCGGTGACGACTCGCAGCAAGGGTGGCGCGGCGGCGGGAGCGCCGTCGGGTGCGGAGGTCAGAGTCGCACCGTAGCCCCGTACGACATGCTCCAGCAGGCGCGCAGCCTCCCGGTCGGCCGCACGACGCAGCTGGTGCTCGGCACGCACGATGACCTCGGCGTTCTCCGTGCTGCCCCACGACAGGCTGCCGCTGGTACGACTGCGCCGCAGAGCGTCCAGGGCAGCGGCGGCGAGGGCGCCACCTGCCACGCCGTAGACCGTCCGCGTTCGGGCTGCCATGTGGTCGTCGACCGGCGCGACAACCGGGGCGGTGTCGTCGGCCACGGGGTCGACCGGTGCGCTCACCCGCAGGTCCTGGCCCTCGGCGTCGGGTGGCAGCCGCAGCATCCACCCGGCCTGGACGAGGTCGAGGCTGGACAGGGTGCGTCCGTCCGCCTGCACCACGTCGCGGTTGAGCTCGAGAACCTCTCGGTGACGGAGTCCGGTGCCCAGGAAACGCTCGGAGATGTCCCACAGCGTCTCGAAGTTCCGGCCCGCCGGTGGATTCACCTCGTAGTACTTCACCGGCGCACCCGTCGGCGTCGAGACCGGTGCGGATGGTGTCGAGGGCGCGCTGCCCTGGCCACGGTTCAGCACCGGCTTGCGCCCCAGGGTGAGGACCGGCGGGGCGGTCGCCGTCGCCGGTGTCGCGGGCCTGCGGGGACGTGGAGGGCCGGGGGCCGGACGCAGGCCGGAGATGCCGTTCAGGATCCACCGTGCGAGCGGCTGGGTGCCGATCGCGCCACCTGGCACCGGTCGGGCGAGGCCCCCTCTCCCACGTTCGCTCACGATCTCTGTCACCAGGCACACGATGAGGTGCCACCACAACAGCCACACCCCCACGGAAGCGATGTGCAGGATCGTCGCACCGGTCACAGGCTGCTGCAGCCAGGCCATGCTCGGAGCGGAGGTCGGCAGCGGGTTACCGACGAGCAGCAGCAGAGCGGCAGGTATCCCCAGGACGGCGAGCAGCAGGACCAGCATCGCGGCGACGCCGCGCCCGACGGCGATGCGTCCGGTGCCGGCGCCCGGGAGCCGCGCCGCCTCGACGACGTCTCTCGTCGCGGCCACTTACGGCCGAGGGTTTCCGACGAGGCCGGGGATCTCGGTCACCGGGATCGCCTGCTGCACGACCATGTCGTGATCACCGAGCGACTCGATGTCGTCGCCCGTCTGCATCTCGGCGCTCCAGGTCACGGTGACGGTCATGATGAAGACCGGGACGGGGTAGTCCTCGGCGCCCTCGGGCATCGGGATCTCCTCGGACAGCTCCTCGGCGGCCGCGCTGGAGTGGTCGAACTGGAAGTAGCACTCGCTTTCCTGGCCGCCCGGGAACTGCGCGCCGGGCAGCGGATCGGCCTCGAAGTCGTACACCGGCGGGTCGTGCCCGCAGTCCTTGGGCTGCATGCCCTTGACGTTGGCGTCGATGACGATCTCGGAGGCTTCGGCCCGCGCCTGGGTCTCGCCGGCCCCGATCTCGATGAACGGGTCGCCGTTCCCGCCGCCATCTGTCGTGCCGGGTCGGCTGTGGACCTCGTACTCGCCGTTGTCCTGCAGCATCATCCAGCGGAACTGGAAGAACGTGTACTGGTTCACGCGGACCACGTGCGAGGGCCGGGCCGCGGTGAACGGGATCGGGTACCCGCTGTACTGGATCCGCCGCCAGATCCGTCGCTCGGCCTCCGAGAGGTTCCCGTAGGTGAGCGGCTCGGTGCCTGCCTCGACGAAGTCGAAGGACAGCTGCACGGTGACGTCCTCGCCACCGGTGATCGTGTCGACGTCCACACCGGCGAGACAGGACATCACCCAGTACTCGCCCGCGGCGCCGTCCTGGTTCACCGGCGGCTTCATCCCGTCCGGGACCCGGCTGTGCATGCACGGCTGGAAGGCAGCGCCGCCGAGGAGCTGGGCGATCGTCGCGACGGTCGCCCCGCCGTCGGTGGCCAGGCAGTACATGCTGATACCGCTGCCGTTGGCCACGGCAGAGCAGGAACCGGAGCTGCCGACGCCGCTCTGGTCCGCCTGCGCGGCCGGCGTCCCTGCCACCAGACTGCTCGCCAGCAGCGCGACCCCCAAGCCGATGCGCTGGATCCATGTCCGGGTCCTCACGGTGCCTCCTCGTCACAAGCGAAACGCCCACGCGCCTCGTCGACCACCCACCACTGCTGCTGCACGAACGTCATTGTCACACTGCGCGGGGTCCACCGGCGTGGCGTCGGTCTCAGCGGTTCCCCCGTCCGCTCGTCCACGAACGCAACGGACGGAGCCCACAGGCAGACCTGCGCGACCGTCGTGGTGCCCCGGTCCTCCAGGCCCGACAGGTGGGCCAGCGTGGTGTCGGCCACAGTTGCCCCCAGGTCCTTCGCCTGCGCCGCCAGGGCACGGCGGTCGTCCATCTGCTGCGCTGAGGTGCTGTCGAGGAACAGCGGCGAGGTGGCCTTGTCGCGGACCGTCTGACCCACCGCAGCGAGGTACCGCTCCAGAGTTCGGCTGCGCTCGTCGTCGGCCCAGTGCCCGAGGTCCAGGTCCAGGCCGGTGATGTCGGTCGGCGCCGTGCGCTGCGTCGGCCCCTGGTCCGGCTCCGACACCATCGGCTCCGTCGGAGGCTCGGCGAGGTCCAGCGGGTCCGACGCACCCGGGTCGTTGCTGCATCCGGCAGCCACCAGCCCGAGGGCGAGCACCACCGGGGCCAGCGCGTCCGATCGCCGACTCATCCGTTGCCACCGGAGTTGTCGGGGTTCTCCGGCTCGGTCGGATCGGAGGTCGGTTCGGTGGGATCTGGGTCAGGATCGGGCTGGGGCTCGGGATCCGGCGGTGGCAGCGGGCAGTACGGCAGCTCGCCCTCCGGTGGGTCCGGCAGCACAGGAGGATCCTGACCGCCGCCCGGCGGGTCGGGGATCAGCCCCGGTGGGATGTCCTGGCAGGTGGGGAAGGCAGTCGGGACGTCGGGCGGCGGGGCGGTGCCGATGCCCGGGTTGACGAGGCTCTCGTCCACCACCGGCTCGAGGCTGGGCAGCTCGCCGAGGATCGCCTCGTCGATCCCCTCCACGGGGAACGCGGTCGCGGACTCGGTCACCTCCACACCGCTGTCGCCGGTGACCATGTCGAGCAGGATCGGGTCGTACTTCACGACCGCCTCGACGGTGACGGAGGCGATCGTGGCGTCCTGGGTCACCGGCTCGATGTCCACCAGCTCGCAGCTGACCACGTCGTCGTCAACGGACTTGGCCTCCTCGCAGTAGTCGACGACCGCCTTCTCTGCCCGGTCGGGAACCAGGGTGACGAGCCCCTGCGTGGGATCGATCTGCTGAACCGACGAACGCGCGGCCTCCTCGGCGACGGCAACAGCGCGGGCCGCGGTGGCCAGCTGGCGTGAGCCGTCGATCACCAGGCCGGCCAGCAGCAACAACGTGGCGGCGATGATTGCGACGAACGGGGTGAACGAGCCGCACTCCACACGGTTCTGGTGGCCGGGCCGCATCAGTAGTACCCCCGCAGCGAGTCCAGCGGCGACACGAAGGACGAGGTGATCGGATCGATCTCGGGGAAGGGGAAGAACGTGACGTCGCCGAGGTCGATGGCACAGGTCACCGTGACCGTGACCATCGTGAGGGGCTCGCCACTGATGATCGGCGGCACGTCGAACTCGCCGGTCGACGTGCTCATCGCGAAGGCCTCGTCGTTGCCGCACTCGGTGACGGTGCCGCCCAATACGTCGTCGACGGCGCTGGCGGCCTTCGTCTGCGCCTCCTGCATGCTGCGGGCCTGGGTCGCGACCCGCACCCCGTCGCGTGCGGCCTGGTCGACCAGCTGCTCGGTGTGGGCATAGACACCGAGCGCGTACAGCAGGGTGATGAAACCGATGAGCAGCGGTGCCAGGATGACCAGCTCGAGGGAGGCACCGGCCCGCTCATCGCGGCCCCGGCGGCCGTCGGGGTGCATCATGAGAGTTCCCCTGTGTCCGGCTCGAACAGCTCGACCTCGACACTGACCGTCTCGGTGACCGTCGCGGGAAAGAACGGCACCAGGTCGACGTACCCGCCGCTCACCGAGACCGTCACCCGTCCGTCCTCCACCCCGCTGACCGCGGCCTCGGCCCCGGTCAGGATGCCGAGCTCGTCGGCGTATCTCTCGGCGGTCTGCACGGCGATGGCGCGAAACTCCTCCGGCTCGTCGAGGGTGCCCGAGATCCGCATGACCGATGCTCCCTCGTGAGCCGCGGTGACGGCCACGTTGCGGGCGAACAGCCACAGACCGACCTCGACGATGCTGAAGATGACCAGCAGGAAGACGGGCACGACGATGGACATCTCGAGCGCGCTCGCGCCGCGGTCAGTACGTCGTGCTCTCATCGTGCCTGCTTCTGGTCGGTCGTCGTGCCAGGTCGGCTCAGAGGTCGGTGCCGCCGTCGAGCTCGTCGGTGGACTGCTCGACCCGGGTGCGGATCTCGTTGGCGACGAAGATCGCGATGCCGACGATGATGGCCGAGATGATGGCCCACTCCAGCGCCGAGGCGCCGAGCTCGTTGCGGCCCTCACGGCGAGCGCGCTGCGCGCGGCCGCGGACGTAACCGAGCAGGATCTGCGTCAGCTGGATGTGCTTCACGGTGGTGCTCCTTGGGTGTGGTGGTGTCGGGACGACTCCTGCCGGGACGGCGTCCGCGGCTTGACGGTTCACAGCTGCGCGACCGCGGGGTAGGTGAGGAACAACAGGAACGAGATGGCGATCAGGATCTGCGCCAGCAGCATCGACTGGGAGTTCTCGCCGGCCATCCCCTCGACATCGGCGAGCTCCTTGCGCCGCATGCTCTGCGCTCGTGCCATCAGCGAGGTGCGGATCTTGGCTCCTTCGTCCCCGGCGAGGGCAAGCGCCGAGGCGAGCTCGCGCAGCTCCTCGACGCCGAGTTCGCGACCGAGGGCGGCGATCCCTTCCCAGGGCGTGTGGCCCACGATGCGTGCGTTGCTGAGCGCTTGCCTGATCCGGACCATCGCCCAGTGCTCACCGATGCTCGACGCCGCCATCAGCGCCTCGGGCAGCCCCCGACCACCGGCCAGATTCATGGCGACGAGGTCCAGGAACGAACCCATCACGTGGCGGAAGTCGCGACGTCGCCGTTCGGCCTCACGTTTGAGCTGAGCGTCGGGCAGCGTGAAGAAGACCGCCCCGGCAAGCAGGCCGGAGACCGCCGACAAGCCGAGGCCGACGAAGTCGGTCACCCGCAGCAGGATCGGGAACCAGATGAGCCCGACCAGGCCGGCGAGCACCTTGGTCCCCATGTGCACGGTGAACGACCGGTTGAGCACCGAGAGGTCGGTACGGGTCCGGGTGAACTGCCACCCGCGGGCCAGGGCCTCCGCCTCGATCCGCGCACCGATCGACATCGTCACCTGTTCGAGGCGACCGTCGGTGCGTCTACCGGCCGCACTAGCGGTCAAGGAGTGGTGCGACTTGCGGCCGGAGTCGATGCGGGCCAGCGTGGCCCTGATGCCCGGCCGTGGACGGACGAACACGAGGACGAGCAGGACGGCGCCGACACCGACGACGGCGCCGGAGAGCAGCGGCAGGGTCATCGCGCCGCCACCTTGTCCGCGGCGACCGGCGCGCTGCTGCCCTGATTGCCGTCGATCAGGAACCGCTCCGTCGTGGACACGCCGGCGAGCCGACGCAACCACAGGACCCCGGCGGCGAACAGCACGACGACGACCGTGAGGGCGAACTGCCCCTCGAAGGTGCCGTAGGGCTCGACATAAGTGCCGTTGAAGACGATGAGAATCCCGGCGAACACCAACGTGACTCCGACCACGATCTGGACACTGCGCCGCGTGCTCCGGCGGCTGCCCTCGACCCTGCGCCGCAGGTCGAGCTCCTCACGTGCTGACTCCGACAGTGCGGTGAGAACCTCCCGCAGTCCGGGGCCGCGAAGCCTGGCGTTGAGGATCAGCGCCGCGACGATGAGGTCGGCGGCGCTGTCGTCGAGGTCGTCGGAGAACTTCAACAGGGCACTCGGCAACGGTTCACGCACCCGCAGACGGTCGACGAGCAGGTTCAGCGCCGGCCGGATCGACGGGGCCGCGTTGACCGCTGTCGCCGGGATGGCCTGCTCGAGGCCGACGGCTCCGGCGATGGTGTCGCGCAACGACTCGGTCCACGAGGCGAGGCCGTCCAGACGGGTGATCGCACGCCGCTCCTGGGCGGATCCACCGAAGATCTTGGTCCACAACGCGGTGAGCAGCCCGAGCACGAGGCCCAGCACCGGCCATCCGGTGAAGACCAGCACGGTAAGGCCCACTCCGACACCGGCGAGGACGTGGACTGTGGACCGCTTGAGCTTCACGGTGCGCCCGGGAGTCGCGGCGTCCCTGCCCGGCGTCCCCGTGACAGCCAGGACCAGCAGCAGCAGTCCGACACCCACCGCGACACCGGCGGAGATCGCGAGCTCGGTGCGGAACTCCTCGATCATCCGGCCCACCTGCCGTGGACGAGGGGGTGGTAGCCCTCCTCCTCCAGGTCGGCTATGCAAGAGATGGGCGCGTGAGCGGCGGCGACGCCGTCGCTGTCAGGGGCGAAGACCTCGCTGGACAGCACCTGGCCGTCGTGGCCCACCACCTCACGGATGCTCTCGATCACGCGGCGCTGGGTTCCGCCGCTGACGTAGTCGTTGCGCTTGCGGATGAACACGACGAAGTCCAGCGCACCGGCGATCAACAGGTTGGTGGCCTCCAGCGGCAGTCGTTCACGGGCTTGGATCGCGTACGTCCCGATCCGGTTGAAGACCTCCATCGAGGAGTTCGAGTGGATGGTCGACAAGGAGCCGTCGTTGCCCTGGCTCATCGCGTTGAGCATCGTGACTATCTCGTCGCCGAGCACCTCACCGACGATCACCCGGGACGGGTTCATCCGCAGGGACCGGCGTACCAGCTCGGCCATCTCGACGCCTCCGACGCCCTCGGAGTTCGACAGCCGCTCCTCGAACGCCACGACGTTGGGGTGCAGGTCCTCGAACTCCCCGAGCCCGAGCTCGAGGGCGCGCTCCACCGTCACGAGCCGCTCGTGAGCGGGGATCTCGTTGGCCAGTGCCCGCAGCATCGTTGTCTTGCCGGCGTTGGTCGAGCCGGCGATCATCACGTTCTTGCGGGCCAGCACGGCCGCCTTGAGAAAGGCCCCGATGTCGTGGCTCATGGTGCCGTTGCCGACCAGCTCGTCGAGGAAGACCCTGCCGAGCCGAGCCCTACGGATGGAGATCGACGGTCGGGCGCAGACGTTCATCACAGCCGACAGCCTGGAGCCGTCCGGAAGCCGCAGGTCCAGCAGCGGGTTGGCGGAGTCGAAGGGCCGGCTGGTCAGACCGGTGTGGGCAGCCAGGATCTGGATGAGCTCGACGAGCTCCTCGTCGTCGTCAGCGACCTGGGGCAACCGTTCCTCGCGGCCGTCACCGTACTGGACGAACACGCAGTCACAGCCGTTGATGTCGATGTTCTCGACCTCGGGGTCGTCGAGCAACGGCTGCAGTCGTCCGACCCCGAACAAGGCCGAGTGGATGGCCGAGGCGAGGCTGCCCTCCTCCTCAGCCGACACCGGCGCCTGACCCTCGGCGATCTGAAAGCGGGCGTAGTCCTCGAGCACCTGGACGATCAGGGAGCGGGCGTACTCGCGCTCGTCGTCGACCGACATGGCCGCCACGCCGTTCATCTGGTCCCGCCGGCGCTGGTCGTTGAGCCGGTCGGCGACCTGGACCCGCAGCTGACGCACGAGATCGTGGTCGATCACCGCGGCTCACCTCCCGCCGAGGTCAACGACGGCCCATCGACTGGTTGACGGACCAGCTGCGGCTTCTCCCAGCCGGGCCAGGCCGAACCGGCTGGCCCGGCCCCCTGGTCGGTCTCAGGCCGAGGGACGAAGAACACCTCGGTCGCTGAGGACAGCCCGGCCACGACTGGACGGGCGGACCTGACCAGCGCTGTCCGGTCGGCGCGACCGTCGACGCGGCCGGCGAAGAAGCCTGCACCTTTGGGGTCGCGCGCGAGCAGGTGCACGTCGGTCACGGGCGCGGCGGCCCGGCCGAGCGCGTCGCTGATCTCCTTGACGGGCCGTCCACGCCGGGGATCGGTGACGACGAGCACGTGGATGCGGGTCCCGTTGGTGCTCGAGGGACGCAGCGCCGGCTCGAGGGCAAGCATCCGGTCCCGGAGGTGGACGACGTTGCTGGGCTGGTCGTCACAGACCATGACGAGGTCGGATGCCGCTGTGAGCATGACGTTCTGCGGTGTGGCGGCGCCGAGCCTGCCGACGTCGGCGATGACGTCGCAGCCCGGGATGGCGGCGAGGATCGGACCGAGCTGGCCCCACTGGTGGGCCAGGCCCGCCGACTGCTCGGGCACCCGGACGCCGACGAGGACATCCAGGCCGCCGACCACCTGCTGGGTGTGCTCGGGCACCAGCTCGGCATGCAGGTTCTTGCGTCCGGCGGCTGCCAGGCTCAACAAACCGCGGTCCGGGTCGAGCGTGCCGCCGCCCGAAGCCGACATGCGTGCGGCCACGTCGCCCCCGTGCGGGTCACACTCGGCCACGATCACCGCACGCGGCCACAGCGCCCCGATCAGCAGCGCGGTGGTGGTGGCGCCCGGGGAACCCTTGGCAGAGGCAACGGCGATCAGACCCATGAGATCTCAGCTCGTCTCGCTGCTCGGTTCGTCGTCGCCCGGTGCGCCGCCGGATCCGGTGCAGTCGTCGGCGACGTCCTCCGGCACCTCGTCGACGCGGCCCACGACCACAGCCTCGTCGGCGATCGCCTCGGTGAGCTGGGCGATGCACTCTGCTGACACCGCGATGCTCAGCTGGGCCAGGTCGTCGGAGCTCGACCCGATGCCGCCGTCGTCGCCGGGGGGAAGGTGCGCCGAGCTGAGAGTGACGATGTACGTCATGGTCTCGCCCTCGTCGTCCTGCGGCACCACGTTGATGGCGACCAGCGAGCCGCTCTCCAGGCTGCTCACCAGCGGAGAGTCCTCCACGGTGAGGCCGAGCTCCTGCTGTCCGTCGGTGAGGCTGCCCTCGGGGCTGAGCATGGTCTCGAGCAGCACGGTGCCCGAGACGAGGCGCGTCACGGCCCGCAGCTCACCGAGGTCCTCCACGCGCGACGCGGCGATGGCTCCATCGAAGTCCTCGGGCAGCTCCACGGACTCCAGGTCGCCCGCCGCTACCAACTCACCCGGACCGATCTCGGCGCCGTCTCGCACCGCGAGGTACTCCGAGCGGTTACCAGCCTGCAGCGCAAGCCACCCGCTGGCGAAGGCTCCACCGACGATCAGCAGGACCGCCAAGGCGGCCAGAGCCGGTCGACGCTCCCGGGAGGAGGGCAGGCGGGTCGACGGGGGCACGCGGGTGGAGGCCGAACTTCCCGAGGCGCGAGTGCCAATCGACTTGCGACTGTCCGCCATGGACGTCCTTCCACGCGCGCGCTATGACGAGGCGGACTCGAGCACGGGCCGGTTTCGCCCCGTACATCCGGCCCGCGACCAATTTACACCGGAACCATGTCTCCTGACCAATTTGTCCGGGGGGTCGTTCGCTCCGTGGTGCCGACTCGCTCCTGTTCCTGGTTCTCCTGCTCCTGACGGAACGCTCCGGTCACACCCATCGCGGCGACGATCACCGCGGCGACGATGATCCCAGCCACGACTGCAGGCCACACCCGGCGGCGCTCCCGCCAGGTGCGCGTCGACCCGTGCAGGAGCGCCGATCGCAGCTGACGGCGGCGCATGGCATCGGCCTCGAGGACGTACCG